>JAFVEX010000051.1 GCA_017475785.1 Eubacterium sp.
CGATTGCAGTCAGTACGGCGGTTCCTACGAGTTTCTGTACGTTGGTTGTGTTGTTCTTTTTGTTCATTTTAAATTATTCCTCCTGCTGCTGTTTCGATTTTGGCGCGTACCGGAAAAACGGACTGCTCCGCTGCAGTTTTACTGTTTCCGGCAGCACACTTCAAATATAGCGCAGGAACATTATCACATAAGATTGCCGGTTTGACAACGATTGATTGCGTAAAAGAAGAGACGTATGAAGCACAGAGCCTGCTTCATACGTCTCTTCCCAGTATGAGGTACGAATATTGAAAATAAGCTAATTCAGGATGAACTGACAAAAATCAGCAGCAGCGGCCGGAAGCTCTTTTTGGGATTTCCTGTCTGCGGTTCCGGGATTTTTGCTGCAGTCAGTTCATCAACTAATGGAATTATAACTTTTTTGTGTATGAAAAGCTATGTGTTTTACATCCAAAGTTACAAAAGGGTTATTGTGCATCGTAACCAATATGTGGTATGATATGTCCCGTAAACCGGCGGAATGTATCGGGCGAAAAGGACACAGCCAAATGAGATTTTCAGAGCTGATTAAACAATTTGCAAGGAGAGACAGGTTCTGGGAGGTTTGCTGCGGAGCGGACAGGGAGCTGCAGTCCGTCTCGGTGGTAGAGGGAACGGAAAAGATTTATCACCCGGGTGTTTTGTATTTTGGTTTATTCGCACAAATGAAAGAGCCATATCCATCACAGCTGATTTTGATCGGCACAGAGGAGGATGCCGCCTTTCTGCGCGGGCGCTATGAAGGAAGCAGGATGTGCCTTGCGGTTGTCCACACGGATTATTTCGCGTCTGTGTTTAATCAGAGCAGAGAGCAGGTTGAATATACCTTCCAGATCGATCAGCAGGAGCGTATCATGAGCCTGTACCGCGTACTGCCGGATTTTGCCGCGCATGAGATCGCGATGGCGTACTGTGTGCCGACGGAGCACCCTGAGCGATTTCCGAGTGCTGAATCCATACAGCAGAGCCTTCAAAGAAAGCTTCCCTATTCTTATGTGATGAATATGCATCTGGGACTTCTGGTCGTCGCGGACATCAAGGCGCTGCGGCACGATAAAATATTGCTGTCGCTGATTCCGGAAGAATGCAGGATCCGGATCGGCATCAGCAATGAAATCATGTATGAGAGCAGAGTCAGAACCGCCTATACAGAGGCGCAGGAGGCGCTGGAAATCGGCAGGCGCATCAGGCCGGATGATCAGGTGTACCCGTTTGCGGAGCTGGGAATCTACAATCTGCTCCGGGACGCAGCCAGCCGCAATGAGCTGGACAGGTACCTGAGTCCGAATCTGATCAAGCTTCAGGAGCAGGACCGGCAGACGGGAACACATTTATTTGAGACCCTGCGCGTTTATCTGCTTGAGAACGGAAACATCAAAAATACCGCGGAAAAGCTGTACCTGCACCGCAACACTGTGATCTACCGGATGGGAAAGATCCGCCAGATCACAAATCTTGACCTGGATGACGCGAGAATCCGTTTTTTGCTGCTGGTTTCATACGCCGCGATCCAGGTGAAAGAGAAGTTTGCATAAAGGACATTTTTCTAGTATACTGTATCTCGGTTTATCAGACATGAAAAGAACAAACAGACGAAAAAGAGAATTACAGATCAGGTTCAAGGGCATCCTGACGATCCTGTTTCTGGCGGCGGCTATTGCCGGTGTGATCTGGTTTGTCAGGACACGTCCGCCAAAGGTGGTGCAGGAAGGCGTCTCACACATTCAGGAAATGGAGTCGCAGGAGGTCTCCCAGGTAGAGGATACCATCCGGGAGGCGGAGGTCACCAAACGCAGAAAAGAGCGGGAGGAAAAACTCGCCGAGGCCAAAAAAAAGCTGGAAGAAGAGAATAAAAAGGCGCAGGATGAGGCTGCGAAAAAAGAACAGGATGCACAGGAACTGCTGGAGGCCAGCGTAAATGACACAATGGCCCAGATTGAGCGCGGCGAGATAGATGTCTGGTCGCTTTTTGGTGATGTCTTTATTCTGGGTGATTCGCGATCCGAGCCATTTTCCTACTATAATCTGCTCGATGAGACACGGGTATTCGCGATCAAGGGAGCGAATCTGCGGAAGGCCGATCAGGGCGTCTCGCAGGCGCAGGCGGCAAATGTGCCAAACCTGATTTTTACATATGGCCTGAATGACGCAAACGGAAACTGGGCGACGGCGCTGGACTTCATCGCGAAATACGAGGAGGTTATTGAGCAGTACAAGGCGGTCCTGCCTGACGCGAAGATTTTTATTGCTTCGATCGCGGGCGTCACAGACCGCGCGATCTCCGGCAGCCCCGCGCTGGCGCAGATTCCTGCTTACAATCAGGCGATACGGGATCTTTGCGAGGAGAAGGGGTACTTCTATATTGAATGTGAGACGCTTCTGACCGAGCATGAGGATCTGTATGCGCCTGACGGAGAACATTTTAACCGGGATCTGTATGATTACTGGGGACAGCTGATGATCCGGGAGGTGCTGCTGCATGAAGGCGCCGGCGGCGCAGATCAGGCGGACACGGCTGACGCCGGGAAGCAGGGCGATACCCCTGAGGCGGAAAAGAAGGACGAAACAGCACAGCCGCAGGCTGCGGCGGGACAGGTATCGGAAGGAGATACTGTTGACGGCGCAGAGTCCGGGGAGGCATCTGGAGAAGAAACGGCCGGCGGAACTGAGTCTGGGGAGGCAACTGAAGGAGAAACGTCCGGCGGCGCAGAGTCCGGGAACGGATCTGAAGAAGAAACGGCCGGCGGAACTGAGTCCGGGAACGGATCCGAAGGAGAAACGGCCGGCGGCGCAGAATCCGGGGAGGTTTCTGAAGGAGACGCGGATAGCGGCGCGGAGCCGGAAGACATATCAGAGGAACCATGAATAAACGAACAGTGTGGAAAGCACGTGTACTGGAAATTAAATGGATATGCTTTGCGGCAATGCTGGTGCTGTTAATTACGGGGATTGTGCAGGGCATGCCAAGCAGAGAGCCATTTGACCGCGTAAAAACGGCGGTTTTGTCCGCCGCGGAAACCAAAAACATGACCGAGGGAGACAGCCTGATGATCCGGCGGCTGTACGAGCTGGATCAAAGCGCCTACCAAGGCGCGGCGCTCTATTATCCCGCCTCAAACATGGCGGCGGAGGAGCTGCTTCTCGTGCAGCTGGCGGATGCCGGGCAGAAGGACCAGGTCCTCAGCGCGGTTCAGGATCGTCTGCAGGCACAGAAGGATAATTTTGAGGGATACGGCGTGGAACAGACGGACATGCTGTCGCGCAGTATCACGGAAGCGAAAGGAAATTACATTTTGTTTGTCGTCGCGGAAGATCCGGAACCGGTGCGCGCGGCATTTCTGGAAGCACTATAGGGGGCTCACGTGGCTTTTAGCAGCTTGTTTTTCATTTTCATATTCTTGCCGCTTGCGGTTCTGGCCGTGTGGTTCGCCCCGCAGAGAGCAAAGAAAAGTCTGCTGGTTTTGATCAGCTTTCTTTTTTATGCCTGGGGAAGCCCCGTCAATGTGCTGTATCTGGCCGGATCAATCCTTTTTAATTATCTGACAGGCCTGCAGCTGCAGATTCTGCGCGAGCAGGGACGCCAGAAGATCATGCGGCGGGTTCTGATCGCGGCAGCGGCAGCGGATATTCTCCTGCTCGGTCTGTTTAAATACACGACGGCCACGATGCCGGTCGGTATTTCCTTCTATACGTTTTCGGTGCTTTCCTACTTATTTGATATCTGGCAGGAGCGCGCGGGCGCGCAGAGGAATCTGCTGAACCTCGCGCTGTACGTCTCATTTTTCCCAAAAATCACCTCCGGCCCGATCGTGCAGTACGCGGATATGGAAAAGCAGCTGGACAAGGTGAAGCTTTCAAGGGCAAAATTCATCCCCGGCATACAGCTGTTTCTGGTCGGCCTTGTCAAGAAGGTGCTGATCGCAGATAATCTGGGTACGGCTTTCGCGATGATAACAGGGGAGGGGAGCCTCTCGGTTCTTTCTGCATGGCTCGGGATGGCATGCTACAGCCTACAGCTGTACTACGATTTCAGCGGCTACTCGGACATGGCAATCGGTCTGGCAGGCGTTTTCGGGTTTGAGATCAAGCCAAACTTTAACTACCCGTATCTGTCCAAAAACATATCGGAATTCTGGCGGAGGTGGCACATCTCGCTCGGCGCCTGGTTCCGGCAGTATGTCTACATCCCGCTCGGCGGAAACCGCGTCGCGAAGGAGCGGCTGCTGTTCAATCTGCTGGTCGTGTGGCTGCTGACAGGAATCTGGCACGGATCTACGCTGAATTTTATCGTGTGGGGACTGTGGCACGGGATGTTTGTCATTTTGGAGCGGTTTGTGATCAGGGACAGATTCGACAGAGTGCCGCGCGTATTCAGGATACTGGTGACGGACATCATCGCCTTCATCGGCTGGGTCTTCTTTTTCTCACCGTCCCTTCTTGGCGCGCTGCAGTATATCGGACAGCTCTTCGGCAGCGGCGGGCTTGGCCTTGCGGACGGAACGGGAATCTATTATCTGACACAGTTTGCGCTGCTGCTTGGAATCGCGGTTCTGGGGAGCACAAAAATATTCAGAATTGTGATACGCGGCGTTTTTTACGAGAACCGGCTGCATCTGGGAGAAAGCGTTTTGAATCTGATTACGCTGGTCGGGACGGTTCTTCTGCTGGTCTGTGTGGTTGCCGGACTCGTCAGCAGCACATACCAGACGTTCCTGTATTTCCAGTTTTAAATTTACATTTAAATTTGTGGATGTCCGGGAAGAAGAACGAAGCCCATCTTCCGGATAAGGGTAGGTAGGATATGAATGAGAGACGGAAAGCTCTGCGGGCGAAGATGCTCCGCGAAAATGTGAGAATTATACAGATGCTCCTGTTCATAGCATTTGTAGTCATTTTTGCGTTGATTAATCTGATTGTGCCCAGCCGGGCGTACTCGGCTGAGGAAAACAGAAATCTGGCGCAGCGCCCCAAAATGAACGCGCGTGTCCTCGCGGACGGCAGCTGGAGCACTGATCTGGAGAAGTATTATACGGATCAGTTTGTGCTGCGGGACAAGTGGGTGATGCTGCAGGCAAATCTGGCGAAGCTGACCGGCCGGAGGGAGCTGAACGGCGTTTATCTGGGAAAAAAGGATTATCTGCTCGCGAAGCCGGAGGTGCCCGCGGAAGGGCAGATTGCGAAGCTGGCAGACGCAATCAACGGATTTGCTTCTTCTCATGAAAAATTGAAGACAGAGGTGCTCTTTGTGCCGGATGCCGCGTACATTCTGTCTGATAAGGTGCCGGATCACGCGCCTGTGCGTGATCAGAAAGCAGATCTGATTGAGATGGCGCAGGCGCTGGACGAGAAAATCACGTGGCTGGACGCTGTCACGCCGCTGCAGGCACATGCCAGCGAGGACATTTATTATCGCACAGATCACCACTGGACGAGTGACGGCGCAAAATACGTATTTGACAACGTGACGCATGACATGGGAATTACATCGCCGCTGCGGGATTATGAGACGTTTGTCGTCTCAGATGATTTTGAGGGGACATTGGCGGCGAAAACCGGAATCCACAGGGCAAAGGATAAGATAGAAGTGTACACGCCTCTGGGGACGGCGGTTGAGTACTATGTAAATTATCCGGACAGCAATGAAAAATCCACGTCTATCTTCGAGAGCGACGCGCTGGATCAGAAGGATCAGTACACTGTGTTTTTGGGCGGAAACCACCCGCTTGTCGAGATCCACACAACCTCAGACGCCACAAAGAGCCTGCTGCTGTTCAAGGATTCCTACGCAAACAGCTTTGTGCAGTTCCTGTATCCGTACTACAAGAACATCATTCTGGTCGATCCGCGCTATTACTATGACAATGCGGAGTCGCTGATCAGCGCGCACGGAATCACGGACGTACTGATTCTCTACAGCGCGGACACGCTGTTTACGGACACGGCGCTGGCAGACTGCCTGGACGCCATGAAGTTCTGACGCGCAATCCGGATCAGGCTATTTGGCTGCAGTTCTGCGGATATCTGCGGATACTTTTATCAGAGCAGTCGGGTTACGCGCAGGGATCGCTCTACCACACAAACCAGATGAAAAGGTAGCCTGCGAGGACGGCTGTCAGCGTAAAGGGAACGCCGATCCGCATGAAATCGCTGAAGCTGGCCTCATGCCCGTTCTGACGAAGAAGTCCGACGGCTGTGATGTTCGCGGAGGCGCCGATCGGAGTCAGGTTGCCGCCCAGCGTGGCGCCGCACAGGAGACCGAAGTACAGCAGATAAGGCTCGACGCCGATCGCTGCCGTGACGCGCGTCAGGACGGGCAGCATCGTCGCGACATAGGGGATGTTGTCAACAAACGCGGAGATCAGCACTGATCCCCACACGATGATCGTGTACAGCAAAAACAGGTTATTTCCGCCGACGCGCACGATCCACCCCGCGAAATCATCAATGATGCCGGCTTCTGTGATTCCCGCAATGACGATAAACAGCGAGGTCAGCAGAAGCAGCGTCTGATAATCAATATCTTTTACAGCCGCAATTGTATTCTTGCCGCTGTGTGTCCGGACCGCGTCATAGATGGCGGTGATGACCGCCATGCCGGCACAGATCAGCCCGTTCGTCAGTTCGGGCTTATTTTTATTGAAGGAAACGAGTATCAGGATCACGACCATTGCCACCAGCATCACAGAAGGGACATAATCCGTTACCTGAGTTTTTTCTGCCGCCTCCACGGGTTCACGGTCCTTTCGGAACAGGATCATCATGATCGGAACCGTCGCCAGCGCACCCAGTTCCACCGCAAAGAAGATGCCCGGCCTGCCAAGCATCCAGAAGAAATCCGTGAAATCCATTTTCGCGTACGCGCCGAGCATGATGGATGTCGTGTCGCCGACAAGTGTCGCCGCGCCCTGCAGATTGGAGGATACCGCGATCGACAGAACCATGGGAACCGGCGAGATTTTCAGCTTTCTGCAGATGGCAAGTCCGACCGGCGCGACCATCAGAACTGTCGCGACGTTGTCGATGAAAGCAGAGATTACCCCGGAAAAGAGCGACATCAGGATTGTGACCCACATGACATTCGGAGCCAGATCCAGCAGCAGGTCCGCGATCCGGTTCGGCATCTTCGACGCGATGAAATAGTAGACCAGAACCATTGTGCCGGAGATCATCAGCAGGACGTTCCAGTTGATGGCAGAGGGAAGCTCCGCGAGCGGCAGAATCCGCAGAACCAGAAAAATGACCGCCGCGGATACTGCCGCCGGCAGGCGGCGCTTCGGCATGGCGATCATCACGACGTACATGGCGATAAATATGATCAGGGATAAAATCTTCATAATTCTGTCAGCCTTCTGTAGAGTACCATTAAAACACCATTCTTTTTCAAAAAGCATAACGCATCGGCATCCAATAATCAACTCGCAAACAAAAAATCCGACACATCATTTTCATAAATCGAAAAAAATGACACGGGAAAGCGCAGGGGCTCTGCACAGGAAGAACCGGTGTCTTTTTATTGCAGTGCCGTGGAAAAAACAGCGAAAAGAATGAACAGAATTCGAAACAGAGCCTCGTTTTCTTTGCTTATTTTTCCGGGTATTCTTTACACAGAAACAAAATAGATACGGAGGGAACGTAAATGCTGAAAAACGTGAAACTCGGAATCGCTCCAATCGGATGGACCAATGATGACATGCCCGGGCTGGGCGGAGAACTGACATTTGAACAGATGATTTCAGAGGCCGCGCTCGCAGGTTTTATGGGGACAGAGGTTGGTGGAAAGTTTCCCGGAGATCCTGCGGTTTTGAATAAAGCACTTCGGTTAAGAAATCTGAAAATCGCCAGTCAGTGGTTCTCATCCTTCCTCTGCTCGAAAAGCTATGAGGAAAATGAAAAGGCCTTTATCAGACAGCTGGATTTTCTGGAGGCTGTAGGAGCCGAGAGGATCAATGTATGTGAATTGACGCGCTGTCTGTTTGCCGAAACATGTTCCATGTTTGGTGATCAAAAGCCGGTTGCGTCTGATGAGGAGTGGGAAAAACTCTGCGGCGGGCTGAACAGGCTCGGGAGAATCGCAGCCGCGCGCGGCTTCCGGCTTTGCTATCATCACCACATGGCTACCGTCGTCCAGACATTTGAAGAGACAAAAAGGTTAATGGAGCAGACAGATCCCGATCTGGTATGGCTTTGCTTCGATACAGGACACTTCACTTTTTCAGGGGAAGACGCAGTACGCGCCGCGAAACAATTTTCGCCAAGGATCGGTCATGTTCATCTGAAGGACATTCGCCCGGAGAAGATGGAGAAGGCTGTCCGGGAAGGGTTTTACTTCCGGCAGGCTGTTCTGGAAGGATGCTTTACAATTCCCGGAGACGGCTGTGTAGACTTTCCGGCTGTATTTGAGGTGCTTGACCAAAGCGGATATGAGGGATGGATGATCGTGGAGGCAGAGCAGGATCCGGCGCAGGCGAATCCGTTTGAATATGCTCTGGCAGCGCGGGAGTATCTGCGGAAAACGGCAAAAATCTGATTCCCGGTGCCAGGGTAGACTGGAATAAAGATAAAAAAGTAGCAACAAACAACAGAAACAGATATTAAACACCCATAAAAAATGATAAAGGAGGAAAGAAACATGTTAAAAGCAGGTATTATCGGCGTCGGAGCAATGGGAACACAGCATTTCCTGAGAATTATGAACAAGATCAACGGCGCAACCGTTACTGCGGTGTCCGATATTAACGAGGCACGCGCAAAGGAAGTTATCGCGCCGTATCCGGGTGTCCGTTACATCGCGGATCCCTATCAGCTGATCAACGATCCTGAGGTTGACGCGATTGTGATTGTTTCGATTGATTCCACACACGAAGAGTACTGCCTGGAAGCAATCAGACTTGAAAAGTACATTTTCTGTGAAAAGCCTCTGTCGGCCAGCGCCGCAGGTGCGCGCAAGGTCGTAGACGCGGAGATGGAAGGAGGAAAACGCCTGATTCAGATGGGCTTTAACCGCCGTTTTGATCCAGCCTATGAAGAACTGAAGGCACTGGTCGTATCCGGAAAACTCGGTGAGCCGCTGGTTGCGCACTGCGCGCACAGAAACGCAAATTATCCGGAACAGTATGATGATGTGGTTGCGGTAACAGGTACTGCGATTCATGAAATTGACACAATGAGCTGGCTGGCAGGCGATTACTTTGTAAAAGCGCAGTCCATTTTCCCGAAGACATCCCGCCACTCCAAAAACCCGAATCTGCATGATCCGCAGATTGTGATTCTGACAACCTCCTCCGGGATGGTCGTCAACTGCGAGATCTGGACGAACTGTCAGTATGGGTATGATATTCGCTGCGAGGTGCTCTGTGAAGATGGTACCGCCACACTTCCGCGTCCTGCCCGTGTGGATGTCTGCACGGCAAATACACATTACACAGGCATGACTTCTGACGGACTGGGATATTTTGCAGAAGCCTATGACCGCGAGTTTCAGGCGTGGGCAGACGCCTGCAACGAGGGAAGCTTTGCTCCCGGAGCGGCATCCGCATGGGACGGATACTGTGCGGCAGTTACGACTGACGCAGTCCTGAAAGCACAGAAAAGTGGAAAAATTGAGGATGTGCCGCTGACCGACCGGCCGGAATTCTACTGCTGAAAGAGATAATAATTTTTGTAAAGATATATAGTGCCCGGGGATATCAGATAATGCAATACTGTAGTCCCCGGGTGCCTTGTGATATAATCTGATAAAGAGAAGAATCTGCAAGTACAAACGGGGTATTTATGAAACTGCGATTCAGAGAAAAAATCATGCTGCTGGTCATTGGGATTTCAATCCTGATCACAGTGATCATGAGCTTTGTTTTTTATGGCCGCGCAGCAGAACTGATGCAGCGCAGATATGAAGACGTTATCCGGGAAAACCTGAGCAGCCGCGCGGATTTGTTTGATGATATTATGGACGAGACATACCGGGTCTGTACTTATGCAGCCGCCGACAGAGAACTGCAGGCGCTTGTTCACGCAGATAATTCTTATGAGGAGCTGACCGGGATTCTGAAAAAATATCAGGAACAAAGCGAGTATATCCAGTCAATATATTGCTGTATCGATGAGGCAGCCTGTATCCTGCGGGTCGGCACAGGGAGTATCCAGACAGCAGAACTGACACCGGAGATCAGAAAATGGATGCAGCAAATCACTGAGCCTGAGAGGGAAGGCAGTCCGTTTTCGCCGGTGTTTAATTATGACAGTCAGTCTATTATATCCCGGCATTTCCTGTCATTTGCGCAGGAGATACACGGAAAGGATGGCAGCCGGACCGGCTGTCTGTTTGTAAACGTGGATGAGCGGGAGCTGTATTATAAATGTCTGAAAAGCGGCAATGTACAAACAGGTTCCCTGTATATTTCTCAGGACGGCGTGATTATTTCAGCCCGTGAGAACGGGATGATCGGAACGATGCCGGAGATTTCCGATCATTCGCTGGCAGTCTCTGTTAATATGAAAGAAACAGATTATCAGATGCTATCTGTTTCTGACCGGAGTATCATTACAGCGGATCTGAGGAGCATCACAAACTGGATTATTCTGGTGGTGCTCCTGCTTAATCTGTTTTTATGTGTGCCGGTGCTTCTGATTGTACGGACTATGATGAACCCGCTGCGAGAGCTCGAGCAGAAGATGAACATCGCAAAGGAGGGAGATCTGTCTGTTCGTGCCGAAATTTACCATAAGGATGAAATCGGGAGCATTTCAGAGAATTTTAATGAGATGATCGCGCAGATTGAGACACTGATCGATGAGCTCGTTACCCAGAAGATGCTCAAAAAGGAGGCGGAGATCGAGGCGCTTCAGTATCAGATAACGCCGCATTTTATGTACAATACACTGTCTTCGATCAGATATGCGGCTATTTATGAGCATGCGGATGACATTGCTGCGCTTTTGCAGGCCTTTATTGAATTGCTCCGTATGAGCGCGAGCGACAGAGGCGCGTTCATCACGGTTGAGCAGGAGATGAAGATGGTGAAGAATTACTGCATGCTGCAGCAGTTCCGTTATGAGAATTCCTTTGAGGCTGAGTTTGAGGTCGAGCCCGGCACGGAGGTATTTTGCGTCCCCCGCCTGATTGTACAGCCACTTGTGGAAAACGCGATTTTGCATGGCCTGAACCACAACAGCAGAGGAAATCTGGTCACAATTCAGACAAGAAAGAGCAGCAGATGGCTTGAAATTCGTGTGCAGGATAACGGGTCCGGCATGACACAAGAGGAGATCGAGCAGCTCCTGAAAGGGACGCGCAGGAGTAAATTCAGCGGAATCGGTGTAAATAATGTAATTGAGCGTTTGCGCCTGTATTATGGCGCGGAGGGAAGAATTGAATATACATCAGTGAGGAATGCCGGAACAACAGCAATGATCCGGATTCCGGCTACAGAGAATCCGGAGGAGTATGTGATATGAGAGGAAAAAAAATCAGATCATGCGCTCTGCTTCTCTCGCTGGTTCTGTTAATTTCGGCTTGTGCGGCGAATCAGCCTGATGAGCCGAAGGAGCCGGAACGTCCGTATGTTATTGCGATTACAAAAGCGATGAATTCCCTGCACTGGCTGTCAGTGCAGGAAGGCATGGAGCATGCGGCCGATAACTTCGGAGTGGATCTGACGGTCAGATGGCCGAAGGATGAGGATAATATAGATGTGCAGATGCAGATTCTTGAGGATGTAATTAAGGCAAAACCGGATGCGCTCGCAATCGCGCCTTGCGCGCCGGAAATCATTCTCCAGAATTATAAGAAGATACAGGAAGCAGGGATCAGTCTGTTTTACATGGATGAGGAGCCTGTCGCAGGGGCGCCGGCTCCTTATGTGGGATCAGATAATTACCATGCCGGTGAGCTGGCAGCCTGCGAATTGGCGGCAGCGCTGCCGGACGGGGCAGAGGTTGCGGTTATCGGAGGAGATAAGCATCTGACCGCCCATGCAAGACGGATGCAGGGGTTCTCAGATACTGTGCGAGGTGAGACGTCAATGACCTGCACTGCAGAAAGAGAGGTTGCCGGCGTCTCTGTAGAAGGCGGGCGGGACGCCATGCGTCAGCTGCTGAACGAATACCCGCAGATCAGCGGAGTGTTCTGCGGCAGCGCAATGCTGGTCATGGGCGCGCTTGAGGCGTGTGAGGAGGCAGGACGAAGCGACATCCTGCTGGTCGGAATGGACACGCAGAGCGATGCGCTTTCTGCGCTGGAAGAGGGGAAGCTGCTTGCGATGGTTAGCCAGAATGGATATGAGATCGGCAGTGAAACGATCCGGCGAATCAGCGAGGAGCTCTCCGGCGGGCAGGTTCCTGAATACACCTATGTCGATAACGATGTGATTACGCAGGATACAGCGGTTTCTTATATGGATGCTTATATGACGGAGGAAAGGACATGACAGGTGTTTTGATCGTGGACGACGACTTTCTGGTTAGACGTTATCTGTCATCATTGGTGAACTGGGAAGAAAATGGATATGAGCTCTGTGGAACAGCAAAAGACGGAAGAGAGGCGCTGAAGCTGATTGAAGCCTGCCATCCGCAGATTTTGCTGACAGACAATGATATGCCTGTAATGAATGGTATAGAACTTCTTATGGCGCTCAAAGATATGGAAAACCCGCCCTGTACAGTGATCCTGAGCTGCCACGATGATTTTTCATATGTCAGAGAATCCATGCGGCTGGGGGCAGAAGAATATCTGCTCAAGGACGAAGTGACGGCAGAACGCCTGCTGGAAGTTCTGCAGGAAATTTCGGCAGAGAAACAGAGTCCAGATGAAAATAAAAATACCGGTGAGCAGGATTCGTCAGATAATCTTTCAGACAAAGCAGACAACCTGGGAATTGATGAGGAAAAAAACCGGAAGCAGCTCCTGCGTCTGCTGGAGGGATCAGCCGTCAGAAATCCGCTGATCACA
This sequence comes from Eubacterium sp., assembly GCA_017475785.1. The sequence goes on from JAFVEX010000051.1 coordinate 12,986, forward strand.
CCAGATGCGGTGGTTGCGGTATGGCTTACGGAATACGAAGAAAAAGCCGCGTGGTTTACAACTGATCAGAGAGAGCAGTTCTATCAGTCGCTTGTCGCGACATGCGAAGAAAAGGCAGAGGGCATGGAACGGATTTTTGGTGTTCATGTCCGTGGAGGGTGGTTTGCGGTACTCTGTGAGTTCCCAAAGGGAAAAAGCAGGCAGGAGCAGCAATATTTGCTTCGGGAAAATGCCTCCGTGCTCGCAGGTGAGATTGACCGGCATTTTGAGATGCGCACCCGGATTGGTGTGTGTGAGAGTTATCTGTATGATGGAGATATGGCCGCCTGCTGGGAGCGGGCGAAAGATTTGACAGGATATGCCTTTTATGAGAGGAGCCGGATTTTTTACAGCTGGCAAAATGAGCCCATGGGAGCGGTTCTGCCGCCGCAGGCAGAACAGTTTTTGCAGGTCATTGACGAGATGAGGGCGCGGAGGGACCGCCTGGCAGTGCAGGATGCATGCAGAAGCGTTTTAAATGCATTTGAGCAAAATCATACAACAGAAGCAGCTGTGGCCGGATGGGTGCGAAGTGCGGATAAAGCATTGGATATTCCGCTGCGGCCGATGCCGGCGCACTTTTCCGGAATGCAGGAAATTGTCAGGTCTTATCCGGCTGCCTGCGAGGAACGCCTGCAGGATGCGGCTGAATACAGTGAAGCAGTCACAAGAGTCATACGCTTTATCCAGCAGAACTACCGCAGCAACATTTCCCTGAATGACGCGGCAGAGGAGGTACATCTGACGACGACATATCTTAGTTACGTTTTTCATAAGGAGACAGATATCACATTTTCAGAATACCTGCAGACTTGCCGGATCGGCCACGCAAAAGAGCTGCTGGAGCAGACAGATGAGCGTGTGCGGGACATCGGACTGCTGGTCGGATATAACGATAACCGCCATTTCAGTAAAATGTTCAAAAAAGCAACAGGATTGACACCACAGGATTACCGGAAAAGGTTCGGAAAGCGGTAAGGAGCTTATCGAAAATCCGGGTAATTACAGCGCAGAGTCCACAAAAAAGATACAGATTACAAAAAAACGCAAAAAAGCACACCTCCCGGGACGGGGGTGTGTTTTTTTGTGCCGCCCGGATAATCAGATGTCCTGAAACTGCAAAAAAAGAACGCAGAGAACGAAAGAGCGCCTCATTCGCAGAAATCAGTATTTTTCGTATACTTTGCTCATTAAATGAAACAAACGAACGGCAGACAGACCATGACGGAGATCAAATCCCAGGAACAGGAAGCATCACCGGCATACAGAAGAAAAAAAGACAGCAATAGAGACAGAAAAGCAAAAGACAGAGAAAAAGACAGAGAAAACGAAGGCGATCTAACGAAAAGGGGGTACATCATATGAGCAATCCAAAATATCTCGTAGAGATGAACGATATCTCCGTGGAATTCCCGGGTGTCAAGGCGTTGGACGGGGTTAAATTCAATGCGGTTCCCGGCGAGGTACACGTTCTTCTGGGAGAAAATGGAGCCGGTAAGAGTACGATTATGAAAGTGCTCGCGGGCGTCAACACAAACTACACAGGAACCATTATCTGGAAGGGCGAGGAGATTGTATCGAGAAGTGTTGAGGAGCAGAGAGAGCGGGGCGTGGGAATCATTTTCCAGGAATTGAATCTGCTGGACAATCTGACCGTCGCAGAAAACATGTTTCTCGGGAGACAGCCAGTCACGAAAACCGGAAATATCGACTGGAAAAAGATGAACGAAGAGGCGCGAAAGCTGCTGGATGCCATTCATTCTGATATTGATGAGAAAAGTCTGGTGTCGAAGCTGACAGTTGGCCAGAAGCAGATGGTAGAAATCGCAAAATCCATGTCTTACCACTGTGACATTCTGATCATGGACGAGCCGACCTCCGCCCTGACGGAGAAGGAAGTCAATGCGCTGTTTGAACTGATTCACAGGCTGACAGACGAGGGAGTCGCGATCGTCTACATCTCTCACCGCCTGGCAGAAATTAAGCAGATCGGTGACAGGCTGACCATTTTCCGGGATGGAAAATATGTAGATACGGTATATCTGAAAGATATCACGGTTGACCAGATGGTTGCGATGATGGTCGGACGCGAAATGACCAACTATTACCCCAAGGTTGAAGTTGACCCGGGTGAGGTTCTTCTGGAGGTGAAAAACTTTAAACAGGGGAATATATTAAAGGATATTTCCTTTGAAGCCCGGGCAGGAGAGATTACCGGTTTCTACGGACTTATGGGCGCCGGAAGAACCGAGTTGATGCGGGCAGTATTCGGGGCAGACAAAATCGACAGCGGCGAAGTATACGTAAAAGGGCAGAAGGTGGTTATTAAGAGTCCTGAGCAGGCTAAGAAACAGGGAATCGCGCTTCTGACTGAGGACAGAAAGCAGCAGGGCCTGATTCTGGAATTCGATCTGAACCAGAATATCTCTCTTCCAAACCTGAATACCGCGATGACAAAATTCGGGCTGAACCGGAAAAAAGAAACGGAAAATAATCAGAAGCTGGCGGACTCCATGCGTGTAAAAACACCGTCACTGACGCAAAAAGCGAAAAATCTTTCCGGTGGAAACCAGCAGAAGGTCGTTATCTGCAAGTGGCTGAATACGGATTCGGATATTGTCATTTTTGACGAGCCGACGCGAGGCATTGATGTCGGCGCGAAGGCGGAAATTTACATGATAATGAACGATCTGAAGAAGGAAGGAAAAGCGGTCATCATGGTTTCGTCGGAACTGGCAGAATGCATGGGCGTCAGCGACCGGATTTACGTGATGCACGAAGGCGAAATCACAGGACTGATTGACAGGGATCAGATGAAACAGGTCACAGAAGAGATGGTTGTCGGATATGCGACTGCCGCAAATGTACTGAGCTGAATGCCGGCGGGAACAACCCTGGCCGCAGAAAGGAGATTATCATGACAAAGACAAAAAAAATTGATTTATCAAATATGTCGGCGCTGATCGTTCTGATCGTTCTCGTGGCATTGCTTTCCATAGCAGAGCCGGCATTCCACTCATTTGCAAACTTTATCAACATTTTGCAGCAGGTGACGGTTTACGCAGTGCTTGCTGTCGGCGTAAACATCGTTATCTTTACAGGCGGTATAGACATCTCTGTCGGTTCGGTCGTCGCATTTACCGGCATTGTAATGGGAAAGATTATTGTTGAAGCAGGCCTCCCGAGTATTCTTGGAATTATCGCTGCGCTGGCGATCGGCCTGGGATGCGGCCTTTTCAATGGAATCATGATTTCAAAATTCAGGCTTCAGCCGATGATCGCGACTCTGGCTATGATGTCCATGGCACGCGGCGCGGCTTATACGATAGCAGACGGCAACACGATCACCGGGTACTCGGCAGGCTTCCGTTTTATCGGCTCCGGAACAATTCCGGGGACACAGATTCCGGTTCAGATTATTTTTATGATCGCCCTGTACATTCTGTTTTACTACATCATGAAGTATCGCAAATTCGGAAGATATATCTACTCCATCGGCGGGAACGAAGAGGCGACAAGGCTTTCCGGTATCAATGTCATGAAGTACAAGACGATGGCTTACGGAATATCCGGTCTCTGCGCAGGTATTGCGGCAGTCATCCTGACAGCAAAGCTGAATTCGGCACAGTCAACAGCCGGTCTGGACTATGAGATGGACGCGATCGCTTCCTGTGTCATTGGCGGAACCTCTCTTCTGGGCGGATCCGGTTCTGTGTGGGGAACCTTCGTCGGCGCAATCATTATGATCGTTATCCGGAATGGATTGAACCTTCTGAATGTTTCATCTAACCTCCAGAAGCTGGTTATCGGCATCGTCATCCTGCTGGCTGTTCTGGCAGACTCTATTCGGAACGGGGCATTGAAGAAGAATTAAAGATCAGCTGCACAGGCAGGTCATGAACCATCAACAGGCGTGGACGCAAAGTATCAATACGCAAAACAATAAACAATTATTTAATATAGAAAAGGAGATTTATCATGAAAAACTGGAAAAAAGCAATGGTGGCGGCAATGGCAGGCGTTATGGCAATCGGAACACTCACTGGATGCGGCGGGAGCGGTTCATCCGCGGCTTCGGGCTCATCGGCAGCAGCATCTTCCGGCAGCGCTTCAGGAGGAGATGTAAAGATTGCGTATATTGTAAAGGCGAAGACGGATGAGTTCTGGACTACAATGGAATCCGGTGCCTATGCAGCGGCAGAGGAAAAGGGAGTTTCTCTCGAGTTTCAGGCTCCGGAGAAGGAGACAGATGTCGATAAACAGGTTCAGATGGTTGAGAATGCAGTCGTGAAAGGCTTCGACGCAATTATTCTTTCCGCGGCTGACTCCACATCACTGATTCCCTCTATTGTAAAGGCTAATAACGCAGGAATTCCGGTCATTCTTGTCAATGACACAATCGATATGACAGAGCTGGAAAATCAGGGCGGAAAGGTTGAGACATACGTTGGTATCAGCCAGTACGATGCTGCGGCGCAGGCCGGGACATATGCGGCTGAAAATATCGAGGATGGCCAGATTTGCTATCTGGAAGGAATTCCGGGCGTCGCCGCTCTGGATGACCGTCTTGCGGGATTCAAGGATCAGGCGCCGGATTTCAATATTATTGCTTCTCAGACTGCGAAATGTGACCGGAACGAGGCATATAACGTCATGCAGAACGTTCTGAACGCGAATCCGGAAGTAAATGTTGTCTGGGCCGTGAATGCAGAGATGGGTCAGGGCGCGATTCAGGCAATCGAGCAGATGGGCTCGACAGGAAAGGTGAGTGTGTTTGACTTTGACGCCTCCTCTGACGACCTTGCTGCAATTGAAGAAGGAAGTCTGGCAGGAACAGTGGCACAGTATCCGAACAAGCAGGCTGAAGCAGCTATTCAGGCGTGCCTTGACGCGCTTGACGGCAAAGAACTGGAAGAGCACACCGAAACACCGTCACTCCTTGTTACAGCGGACAATCTGGATGACTATAAGACAGAGATGGGAATTGAGTAAGCATCCGAATGTGATTGCAGAATAAACAGAAAAATGAATTCGAAAAGGAGCGCGCAGTGAACGCGCTCCTTTTCGTGTGCCTGAATTACGGTATCGGAATTAGTCTGTACTGATCTATTCAAGAGAAATAACCGCAAATACTTGCGAGTTTATCCCACTTAATCTATAATCTGTTTTGGCAAAGTAGTACATACAAACAAACGGCAGACAAACGAAAGATAACACAAGCAGGAAAATCAAACCAGAATCAAGGCAATAACAGCCGGCGTATATTTCAGGGCGGGCAGCGTGATTCTGGGACAGAGGTAAATGGGCATGACAATCAAAGACTTGCAGCCGGGGCAGTCGGCGGCAATCACAAGTGTAGGCGGGCAGGGCGCGCTGCGGCAGCATTTTCTGGACATGGGCGTAATCCCTGGCGCACAGGTTACCGTGGTAAAGTTTGCCCCGATGGGAGATCCCGTCGAGATCCGGATACACGGATATGAGCTGACCCTTCGCCTGGATGAGGCGAGGGAAATAGAAGTTGAGGAGCAGGCAGACGAGAAGAAGGCGGCGACAGGCAGGCAGCAGCCTGCCGCGGATCCGCTGACCGTGGAGGGAGAGCGGCCGCGTACCGCGCATCCCGGACTCGGTGAGGAGGGAAAGTTTCACCCGCCCGGAAGCGGCGACCCGCTCCCGGAGGGTACGCTCCTGACATTCGCGCTGGTCGGGAATCAGAATTCCGGCAAGACGACGCTGTTCAACCAGCTGACTGGCGCGCGGCAGCACGTCGGAAACTTTCCCGGCGTCACGGTGGACCGCAAGGACGGCGCGATCCGCGGCCAGATGAATACGCTGATCACGGATCTTCCGGGCATTTATTCTATGTCTCCGTATTCCAGCGAGGAGCTGGTATCCCGGAATTTCGTCCTGAACGAAAAGCCAAAGGGCATTATCAATATTGTTGACGCGACAAACATCGAGCGCAACATGTACCTGACAATTCAGCTGCTGGAGATGGGCATTCCGATGGTAGTTGCCTTGAACATGATGGACGAAGTATCCGGCAACGGAGGCATTATTGACGTTAACCAGATGGAAGACCAGCTCGGCGTGCCGGTCGTTCCGATATCCGCGGCAAAAAATCAGGGCGTGGATGAGCTGGTGCGGCACGCAGTCCACGTGGCGAAGTATCAGGAAAGGCCGCTGCGGCAGGATTTCTGTAATGTGGAGGATCATGGAGGCGTGGTGCACAGATGCCTGCACGCCGTGGTTCATCTAATCGAGGACCACGCGGCGCGCGCCGGCATCCCGGTGCGTTTTGCGGCTGGCAAGGTGATCGAGGGAGATGAGCTGATCCTCGGTCAGCTGGATCTGGATCAGAATGAGCGCGAGACGCTTGAGCATATTGTAAAGCAGATGGAATCGGAGCGCGGGTTGGATCGCAGCGCGGCGATTGCGGAAATGCGGTTCTCCTTTATCGAGAAGGTGTGCGGCCAGTGTGTCATTAAGCCGCGGGAGAGCAGGGAGCGTGTCCGAAGTCTTGCGATTGACCGGATTCTGACCGGAAAATACACGGCGATCCCGCTCTTTGTCGGGATCATGGCTCTGGTTTTTTATCTGACCTTCAGCGTTATCGGGGCATGGCTGCAGGATCTGCTTGCGATGGGCGTCGAGGCACTGACAGGTATGGTGGACGCGGCACTGACCGCCGGAAATGTAAATGAGGTGATTCATGGCCTGATCATCGACGGGATTTTTGAGGGCGTCGGCAGTGTGCTGAGCTTCCTTCCGATCATTGTCACGATGTTTTTCTTCCTGTCTCTGCTGGAAGACAGCGGCTATATCGCGCGGGTCGCGTTTTTTATGGATAAACTGCTTCGGAAAATCGGCCTCTCCGGCAGAAGCATCGTTCCGATGCTGATCGGATTCGGATGTACGGTTCCGGCTGTGATGGCTACCAGAACGCTGCCCAGTGAGCGTGACAGGAAGATGACCATTTTGCTGACGCCGTTTATGAGCTGCACAGCAAAGCTGCCAATTTACGCGTTTTTTGTGAGTGCGTTTTTCGCGAAAAGCGGCTGGCTGGTCATGACGGGCATTTATCTTCTGGGAATCGTGGTCGGAATTTTGGCCGCGCTGCTGTTTAAGGGAACCCTGTTTAAGGGCGAGGCAGTTCCGTTTATTATGGAACTTCCGAACTACCGCCTGCCAACGCCGCGGAATGTGCTGCAGCTTCTGTGGGAGAAGGCGAAGGATTTCCTGCAGAAAGCGTTCTCCGTCATTCTGATCGCGACGATCGTTGTCTGGCTGCTGCAGAGCTTTGACCTGCGCCTGAATCTCGTGAGCGACAGCCACCAGAGCATTATGGCTGCGATCGCAGGGCTGCTCGCGCCTGTGATGCGGCCGGTCGGGCTGGGCGACTGGCGGATCTGTACCTCGCTGATCAGCGGATTTATGGCCAAGGAGAGTGTTGTCTCGGTTCTGGAGGTCTTGTTCAGCGCGGAAGCGGGCATCCACGCAGTGATGACGACACTGACGGCGGCTTCTCTTCTGGTGTTCAGCCTGCTCTATACCCCCTGCGTCGCGGCAGTGGCATCGATCCGGCGCGAGCTGGGCGGAAAATGGGCTGGCACGGTGGTTATCTGGCAGTGCGCAGTCGCGTGGGCGGCGGCACTCGTGGTGCGTCTGGCAGGGCTGGCGCTGGGACTTGCCTGACCGGGACGGCAGCGGGAGGTTCGATTTCTGCCCGCCTGGAAAGCGGAGGAACAATAGAAAAATGAGTGTAACGGATATCTGCCTGACAGCCGCAATTGTTCTGGCTGTCCTGCTGGCATTGAGAAGAATTCATGTGAATCACAAAACCGGAAAGGGCTGCGGCCTCTGTACCGGCGGCTGCGGGATTTGTACCGGCAGCTGCAGTAACTGCGCAGGCGTATGCGCAAAACAGCGAGGTAACAGAGTGCAGGCGTATGCGCAAAACAGCGAGGTAACAGAGTGCAGGCGTATGCGCAAAACAGCCAGGCGGCAGGGCGGAGACGTATTTGCAGATGACAAGCTTCACGCACCTGGAAGAGAATCAGGCATGGAGGAAATAAAAATATGACGGCGTTGATCGTTCTCATCCTTGCGGCGGTGATCATTCTGGCGCTGGCTCAGGTGGTAAAAAGAGCCAGGCGCGGAAGCAGCTGCTGTGGTGAGCATGAGGAGACAATCAGAAAAAAACCGGTAAAAGAGCGGAATAAAAGTCATTATCCCTATACCTTGATGCTGTCTGTCGGAGGGATGACATGCGACAACTGCGCGCGCAGAGTGGAAAATGCCCTGAATGCGCTGGAGGGGGTCTGGGCTGATGTACAGATCGGCACCAGGCAGGCAGTCGTGCGCTGCAAAGAAAAACCAGACGAGCGTCTGATCAGAGACGTCGTCCGGCAGGCTGGGTATGTGGTGCTGGATATAGAATAACCCTTCTCGTTCGACATGCTATTTGCTTGCCCGAAAATCCGCATAACTGCGTTGTTCTCAATCGACGAAGCCTCAGACGGCGAGAAACGACGCGGAGCGGCGGATTCGTGCGAACACTGGCTGAAGCAGGGAGGCGAGTACGATACCCGTGCAGCCCTGTACGGCATTAAACGGTATTTCTGCAAGCGACAGTGAAAATGCGGAAGCAATTCCCGCCGGGCTGAAGCCGCCGCCGGAGAAGGCGATGACCAGTACATTATAGAAGAAATACCCTGCGATCATTATCAGCTCGCCGACGATTCCTGCCAGTATGACAGCTGAGGCGTCAGAGAGTGCTCCTTTGCGCAAACGATTTGTTTTTGCGGAGAGATTATTAACCGGGAAACGGGGCTTTGCCTGAAAAGATTTCTGCCCGCCGGCCTGAACAGCGCGGAAGACCAGCGCAGCTGCCGCCGCAGTCAGAAATTTGATCGCAAAGGTGCCGGGAACCCAGATCACATATCCGCCGAGGAGATCAGAAAGGCCAGATCCGATTCCGGCAGCGAGCCCGCCGGTCAACGGTCCAAGAAACAATCCGGAGAGCAGGACGAAGGCGTCACCGATATGAATGTATCCAAAAGTGGGCGTCTGGATTTTTAAAACAGAAGTTGCCAGAAGCGTCAGCGCCGCGAACATTGCCGCGTTTACGATCCGGGCAGTACTCAGCCGGCGGGAAGCCGGCTGTTTTGTCTGGGCAGTCAGTTCTCTGTGAAGTGTACGGTTTTTGTCGTTCATTTTTGTAAAGTCTCCTTTGTCTTTCTGGAAAAGGGAAAATAATCAGTACCTCTTTGATTGAATGAATTGAATTATAGCGTATTTTTGATAATATAAAATTACCAGTTTTATACAAAATTATATAACCAGATTAGCATTGACTTAGCCATCAAAAATGTTTATCATAGCAAAGGTGGAAACAGTAACCCCTGGTGCGCTGTGTGAGCGTTGAGCTGCGGACACGGCAGCGGCGGCAGTACGGCTCAAAGATGAGTGTGGACAAATGCGGTATAAGGTAAATAAAAACGAAACACGCGCCGCTTATCTGCAGCTTTACGGGCAGCTGCGTGATGATATCGTAAATGAGTATTACAGCTGCGGATCCAGGATGCCTTCCAAGCGGACGCTCTCGGAGGAAGCCGGAACAAGTGTGATTACGGTGGAACACGCATATGCGCTGCTTGCCGAAGAAGGATACATCGAGCCGCGTCAGAGAAGCGGTTACTATGTGTGTTATCGAGGGGTCGACACCCTGGGAGGCGTTTTTCCGGAGTCATCCGGCGAGGAGCCGGAAATCCGCCCGCAAGAGGGAGACCGCTCTGAGGCATTTCCGTTTTCCGTGTTTGCCAGAACCATGCGAAAAGTGCTCACAAACCGGGCAGAGGATATTCTGGAACCTTCTCTGAACAGTGGAACGCCCGAGCTGCGCGGCGCGATCTCTGCTTATCTGGCGCGGAGCCGCGGAATCATCGTACAGCCGGATCAGATCCTGATCGGCGCCGGCGCGGAGTATCTGTACGGTCTCGCTGTCCAGATGATTGGCCGCTCCTGTCTCTACGCCCTTGAGGATCCTTCCTATGAGAAGATCCGGCAGGTCTATGAGGCGAACGGGGTTCGCTGTGAAATGCTGAAGCTGGCTTCCGATGGAATACGGAGCACAGAACTTGCCAGAACCAGCGCGGGCGTGCTTCATGTCACGCCATTTAACAGCTACCCAAGCGGAATCACGGCATCCGCGTCCAGGCGGCACGAGTATATTCGCTGGGCAAAAGAGCGGAAAGCACTGATTATTGAAGATGACTACGATTCGGAGTTTTCCGAGCTGACCAAGGCGGAGGATACGCTGTTCTCGCTGGAGCCGCGCCGGACAGTTTTGTATATCAACACTTTTTCGCGGACAATCGCGCCCTCCATGCGCATGGGTTATATGGTACTGCCCTCAGAGCGCTGTGAGGAGCTGCGCGAGAAAATTGCGTTTTATACATGTACAGTGCCTGTTTTTGAACAATATGTACTTGCGGAGTTCATCAATGAGGGACACTTTGAGCGGCATATCAACAGAGTTCGCAGGAGACGGCGGCAGGAGAGCAGAAGTGTGTGAATGTCTGACTCCCTTGGGAAGGAAGTCAGTCGCTAAGGACCGGTGGCTCAAATGTCCGGGATGAAGAATCCCTCCGTCACCCGAGACATTCACACGCCAGAGGAGAAAGGAATTTGAAGAAAGAATATAAATATAACGATTCTTACCCTCTTTCTGTGCTTCTGGAGGTGCTGCCCGGGTGGTATGAGGAAAACCACAGGGATTTGCCGTGGCGGGGTACGGGGGATCCCTATGATGTCTGGCTGTCTGAGATCATGCTGCAGCAGACACGTGTTGCGGCGGTTATTTCTTATTTTCTGCGGTTTAAAAAGGAACTGCCTGATATCGCGTCGCTGGCCGTCTGCGGGGAGGAACGTCTTCTGAAGCTTTGGGAAGGGCTGGGTTATTACAGCCGTGTGAGAAATCTGCAGAGGGCAGCCCGCGAGGTGATGAGCCGCTGCGGGGGAGCGCTTCCTCAGACTGCGGCAGAACTGCAAAAGCTCCCTGGAATCGGCAGCTACATGGCAGGGGCAATCGCGTCGATCGCGTTTGGTGAGGCAGTTCCGGCGGTCGATGGAAACGTACTGCGGATATGCTCCAGAATCAGCGGAAATACAGACGATATCGCTCTGCCCGAGACCAAAAAGGCACTGGAGCGGCAGCTGTCAATGGTGTTTCATGAGGCTTGCAGGCAGAAGGAACAAGCAGCAGAAGAGAGCCGAGAAGCGGAGGACGCCGCGCGGCGTGTATTTTCTCCCGGAATTGTAAATCAGGCGATGATGGAGCTGGGCGCGACGATCTGTGTCCCGAACGGTCCGCCGCAGTGCGGACAGTGTCCGGTAAAAGAGGCCTGCTTTGCTTTTGCCAGAGGCCTGCAGTCAGATTTGCCGGTAAAAACAGCAAAAAAGCCGCGGCGCATTGAGCGCCGCACGATATTTGTGATTACAGAGGGTGATGCCTGTCTGATTCGAAAGCGTCCCGCAAAAGGGCTTCTCGCGGGGCTCTGGGAGCTTCCGTCGAAAGAAGGTCATCTGACCGAGCGGGAGGCGCTCACTGCTGTAAAACAGCTGCTGTCTGAGTCAGAAGTAAAGCCCGCAGGCGGAAGGGACATTCTTCATATCAAAAAACTTCCGCCCGCGAAGCACATTTTTACGCATATTGAATGGCAGATGGAAGCTTATCTGGTCAAGGTGGTTCCGGCGGTTGAAAGCCCGGGGATGCCAGAGGGAGATTCGTTGAAAGCGGCACCTGCGGAGAGGCCGGAGGGCGACCCTTTGAAAACGGCACCTGCAGAGAGGCCGGAGGGCGACCCTTTGAAAACGGCACCTGAAGAGAGGCCGGAGGGAGATCCTTTGAAAACGGCACCTGAAGAGAGGCCGGAAGGAGATCCTCTGAAAAGAACGCCTGCAGAGGTTCAGGAAGTCACGCGGGCAGACGCTCCTGGGGCGGCACGACCAGGCCGCGCGCTGGTGTTCGCGGATGAGGCAGAGCTGACGGGCGTCTACTCACTTCCCTCTGCGTTTGCCGCTTATCTTCCGGTGATAAGGATGGGGGAAATGCCACAGGATGTAATGTCACATGGTATAGGTAAAAAATGACACAGGAGGAGGTCAGTCATGTACACGTTGGAAAAGGGAAGGCCTGCGTCTGCTGAAGGAAGACTGGATAAGGAAATGCGGGTGTATGATCTTCTGGATGAGCTGGGAATTGAATACTGGCGTACCGATCATCCGGACGCGGAAGCTTATACGATGGAGGCCTGCAGGGAGATTGACGCGGTTCTTGAGGCGCTTGTCTGCAAAAATCTTTTTCTGACGAACCGTCAGCACACGAAATATTACCTGCTCCTGATGCCGGGAGACAAGGTCTTCAAGACGAAAGAACTGAGCTCACAGATTAATTCCGCACGCCTTTCCTTTGGATCGCCGGAGGAGATGGAGCAGTATCTTGACTGCAGCCCAGGGTCGTCTTCCGTGCTCGGCCTGATGAATGACAGCGAGAATGTTGTGCAGCTCCTGGTCGACAGGGACGTGCTGGCGGGGGAATTTTTCGGCGCGCATCCCTGTATCAATACCAGCAGCCTGAAGCTTCCCACGAAACGGATATTCGGAGACTTCCTTGAAGCCGTCCATCATGATATGATGGTGGTGGAATTGAAGGGAGAAGTCTGAAACCGATCTACTAGCAACTGAAACGGGATGTAAGTTCCGGGCGGAGAGGAAATAAGAAGGAGGAAAAAAGATGAAGGTTCTGGCAATCAGCGCCAGCCCGCGCAAGGGCGGCAACAGTGATCTTCTTGTCGATCAGTTTCTGAAAGGGGCGGCGGAGGCCGGCCACGTTACCGAGAAGGTCCGCTTTGACGGTCTGACGATCTGGCCGTGCAAGGCTTGTGATTACTGCAAGACAAATGTGCGCTGCTCACACATTGACGATATGGCGAAGATTCAGCATCAGATGCTGACGGCAGATGTCATCGTGCTCGCGACGCCGATCTATTTCTTCTCGATGTCCGGCCAGCTGAAGGTCATGATTGATCGCTGCCGTCCGAAGTACGCTGAGATGAAGAATAAGCAGTTCTATTATATTTTGACATCCGCGAATCCAAACGCAGATGCTGTTGACAGTACAGTAGCCGGACTGCGCGGCTTCCTCCGCTGTCTGCCGGGCGCGCAGGAAAAGGGAGTGATCCACGGAGCCGGAGTCAATTCGGCCGGTGAAATCGCCGGGACAGATGTATTCCGCCAGGCATATGAGGCAGGCATGAACATTGTTTGATGTCTGTAATTTTCCGAAAATAGATACAATAACGAAAAAATAGACAATAAAAACAGAATCACACGAGAAAAGTTGAAAAAATAAAAGATTTTTTTCAAAAAATGTGTTGACAAATAGGGCTATATCTGTTAAGATACATTACATCAAAAGAAGCCACACCTAATTAGCAAAGCAAATTACAAAGGTTGGGTATACACTTCCGGAGTAAATGCATTGAGATCCCGGGGTGCAGATGAATTATCAAGGCAAAGATAATTTAAATGTACAGATCGATCAAATTAATCAGGATAAGGCTTCAGATACAGGAGGTACAGACCTTTGGGAAATCCACCGGTTGTAGTCCTTCAATATGAGAGTGGTATTGCATAGCAGTTCCCGACGAGAAAGACCTTTTATAAACTTGTGAAAGATGGTCACCGGACTCAGAGTAGTGTGACGCGACATGAAAGGTAATGTGCAGCTGGCAACTCATATTGAATATTACCACAAACTATTTTGAAAAGAGAGCACAGGCAGACCCGCATCATCGAACCAAAATACAGACGTGAGTTTGATTAAGAAGGTTTCGTGGATTCGTAAGAAGAAATTTTCTGTATCAGGCGAAGGTGTTGCGAAGGGAAGCAAGAGGAAAATCAGATGTGAAGGATTGAATCACAGCTCTCAATTTGAATATAGATTAAGGCACGTGTACTTTCTAAGTGAAGCAATTCACGAGTTGGGGATGTAACAGATCGAAACATTGGATTAAAGAAAGGAACCATGTAAATTGAATACCGATTGTTAAGCAGCCGTTTTATCGGGATTGTACGAAGCTAGTATAGAAGTGCACCGGTAGAACGGCTGCGATGTGTTTACGGAAAGGTTCAGTGTATTTTTTCGAAAAATCGCTGGACTATTTTTTTTGTCTCGTTATACTATTATAGTGATCGCCGTGTAACGTCTCAGCTGTATGGGATGTACGGCGCGGCGTTCGACGATCAGAAATTCCACAGGAAAATGCGGGAATACTACATACTGCAGAACGCAGGAACGACACAGTAATACTACAAGGATTAGATTACTTGTACAGAGGAAGCGTGCGCAGGAGCGACGTGCGCAGGAGCAGCGTGCGCAGGAGCAGCGTGCACAGGAGCAACGCGCGCTGGAGCAGCATACACAGGAGCAGGATGTGCAGGAGCAGAGTGCACAGAGAGTAGCGGAGGGTGACACATGTGGAGGCGGAAAAACAGCAGAATCAGCAGAAAAATGTGTTGCTTTCTGCTGGCAGCGGCTGCGATCGCCTGCCTGATGTCATCCTGCGGAAGCCGGCAGCCGGCGGAGCAGGCTGCCGGGACACAGACGGATTATGAGATATCCGTCGCGGCGAACCAGGAGCTTTTGTGGGATTACACAGATCCCTCGCTGATTCAGGAGGCGGCGGGCGCGCATGTGGCAGTCGTCGCGAAAGAAATGGATCTTGAGTACTGGAAGGCGGTTCGTGAAGGCGCAGAGCAGGCAGTCGATGACCTGAATGAGCTCTGCGGCTATGAGGGAGATGACAAGGTTGTTCTGACCTTTGAGGGACCTGGAGGCGGCACGGATGTAGAAGCGCAGATCAACCAGATTGACGCCGTACTTGCCGAAAACCCATCCGTCCTCTGTATCGCGGCAGTTGACATGGCGTCCTGCGAGCCGCAGCTTGAGGCTGCCCTCGACAACGGGATTCCGGTGCTGGCACTGGATTCGGGTGTGGAGAGTCCGCTGTTGACTGCTACCTGCGCGACAGACAATTACGCGGCAGCGATTGAGGCGACGGCAAAGCTCTGCGAGGCAATCGGCGACGCCGGCGAAATCGCGCTGGTATCACATTCATCGACTTCTCAGACCGCAATTGACCGGGTGAATGGATTTACGTGGGAAATTGCCATACACCAGCAGGTGAAGGTCGCCGCAAATCTGGTTCAGAATACGAGCGAGACGATGGAAACGATGCTTATGGCTGCGCTGGAGCTGCATCCTGATCTCAAGGGGATTTTTTGTACCAACGAGCAGATGGCAGCGGAGGTTCTTGACACGCTCAAAAAAGCAGATCGCCAGGATCTGGTCGTTGTCGGGTTTGATGCCGGAGAGGTGCAGCGGGAAGCGGTTGAGGAAGGCCGTGAGCTGGGGCTGATCTGCCAGAATCCGCGCGGCATGGGGTACGTATCGGTGACAGCCGCGCTGCACGCGGCGTCAGGTGATCACATTGATAAGCACATTGATACCGGCTTCCGGTGGATTGACAAAGATAATATGGATCTTGCCGGGAGCAGGACTTTTTTGTATTAAATAGATAACAGGGAAACGGTCGAAGAACCGGCATTTTCCTGGTTTTCTGCAGCAGGGGAAAAGGGGAGCAGGCAGAAAGTGGAAAAAAACAGAATTTTCAGAGTACTGATCAGGGTACTGGTGCTGGCTGCGGCAGTCGGAGCTGCGGCGGGTCTTATTTTACTGATTTCCAGGCACAGGAACGCGAAGACAGACGAAATCCACACAGAGACCTTTGGCACGCCGGAACTGCCGGTTATGTGGGTGCGGCTCGGGGAGCAGTCGGTCAATCCGATGTACGGTTATCGCGTTGAACAGGATCTCACTTCCAGACGGACCTCCCTCACGCTGCTGACGGCGGACCGTTCTTTTGGCGTGCAGATTGATCCGTATGGAAAGCAGATTGTATCTGTCCGTTATGAAATCACTTCGCTCATGGACGGGGCGTTTGTTGAAAACGGCACCGTTGAGAATCTGACGGAAGCAGAGGGGCTGTACACGGCGGAAATCGCGATTTCAACGCCGATCCTGATGGATCAGGAATACGCAATTCGTTTTGAGGTGGTCACTGCCGACGCGGAGGAAAACGGAGGGGCGGAGGATACCGTCTATTATTATACGCGTCTTGTGCAGAAAACGGGCACGAATCTCGACGCTTATCTGGCGTTTGTAAACCGGTTTTACAGGAACTGTATTTCCAAAGAAGATTCTGCCGGAATTGCTTCCTACCTGGAGTCCGACACGACACCCTCGCGCAGCAGCTACGCCAATGTGACGATCCGCTCAAGCCTGGATCAGGTGACATGGGGAGAGCTGGCGCCGGAGCTGTACGAGGAGGCAATACCGGAGATCAAGGAGATCAATGTCGAGACGGCCAGTTTTGTGCTGGATTATATCATTACCGCGGTTGACTCGGACGGAAAGACCGAGTATTATAACGTCCACGATTTTTACCGTCTGCGCACCAATCAGGGCGAAATACTGCTGATCGACATGAACCGGAGCGCAGAACAGATTTTTGACGCGACGCGGTCAATTTACGCGGAAAAAAAGATTAATCTCGGCGTCCGCGCGTCGGATGTGCATTACGTCGTCAGTCCGGGACAGGACCGAGTGGCATTTGTTTCGGGCAGTGATCTGTGGCTTTACGGAAGTCAGGAGAATGACCCCGCCACATGTGTGTTTACGTTCCGCAGCGCCGGCGCTCCCGACAGGAGGTCGGAAAACAGGAATTCGCACATAAGAATCTGCAGCGTGACAGATGACGGGGAGGTGACCTTCGTCGTCTACGGCTACATGGTGGCCGGCCAGCATGAAGGATCTACAGGGATCGCTGCCTACCACTACAATGAGTCAGAGAATCAGCTGGAGGAACAGCTGTTTATCAGCTCCGCGCTGGATCCGGAGGTGCTCAGCTATTACGCCGAAAACCTGTCCTGCCTGAATGAGAGCGGGCAGCTGTATCTCTTCACGGGGACGCAGATCCTTCGGACTGATATCGGGACAGGAGCCGTGACAGTGGTGCAGGATGATATCAATGATGAATGCATTGCCGCATCCTCTGATCAGAAATATCTCGCCTGGATGAATGAGATGGATCCATTTGCGTCCGCGAGCGTGACTGTCTTGAATACAGATGACGGATCGACACGGATGATCACCGCGCCCGATGGAGAAAAAATTCAGATCGTGGGATTTTTTAATCAGGATCTTGTGTACGGGCTTGCAAAAGATGAAGATATCGTGACAGATGCAGTAGGAAACCACACATTTGGCATATATCAGCTTCTGATCGAAAATCCGGATGGAATGCTGCTGAAAACCTACGGAAATGAAGGGACGTACTACACGGAAGAAAGGTGGGATTCCGACAACCTGGAGCTGGTTCTGTCACAGAAGACAGACGGCGGTTTCATTGTTTCCGGAAGTGATCATATCATTAATAATGAGACGAAGACAGGAGACGCAATACTCCCGGAGACTGCAAACAACCAGCGCTGCGGCCTTCAGGTAGTCCTGCCCTTTGAGGTGAGTTCAAAGGCGGGGGCACATGTGAGGGGCGCCGATCTGGTCGTTGCGGAAGAACTCCCGGACGTCACACTGGCATTGTCGGAGACAGACCAGAACCAGTATTTTGTATACGCGAACGGCGAGCTGTCGGCGATCGTGACCGACACGAATTTCGCGCTGCGCAGCGCAGACCAGCTGCGGGGAATCGTCGTGGACAGCGCGCAGAAATACGTTTACGAACGGGGCAACTGGAGCGGCGGAAACATGATAGATCTCGAAAAAATTCCGCAGGCGCTTCTGACGCCGCCGATGGACGCCGGCGCGATTCAGGAGATTATCGGAGACAATTACGCTGTGCTTAATTACAGTGGCTGCTCTGTGGAGAGCATCCGGTACCAGCTCAGCCGCGGATATGCCGTTGCGGCAAAACTTTCGCCCGAACAGAATGTTTTGCTGGTTGGATATGACATCTATGAGAATTTGTGGTATTATGACCCGGAAAAGAAGGATGTGAAGGCGATCGGAAGCGAAGACGCCGAGTAGATGTTTGGAGAGCAGGGGAATTTGTTTGTGAGTTATTATAGATTGTAGTTTGTCGGGATCGTGATTTTTTATTTTCGCACTCCGACAATGATATTCTCTGTACACTCCACGGGAAATGCCATCGAACTTCGCACTAAGATGATGTAGGTGTGCGGCCTATTCGTCAAAGAGCAAGACTCTTAGCACGCGCGCCAACATCATCTAAAGTGTGAATTTCTCCGAACATTTCCACGTAAGTAGTGTTCAGAGAATATGCATTGCGTCGTGCTTACATAACGCACAACACTCATATGCCGCACGCCTACAGACGGTTAGTCTGCGGTTCGATGGTCTTTTCACAGGCAGACGAGGAAACTGAATTCGTCACTCTGCTGATCCCGACAAACTTAAATTAATAAAATTGGAAGGGAATTATTTAGAAGGGAGAGATATGGAAAAGATGATTACAGTTAAGGAATTGTTCAGGGAGCGGGAGAAGTATCTCGGAACGCAGGTGCAGGTCGGCGGATGGGTCCGCAGCATCCGCGACTCGAAGACGTTTGGATTTCTGGTTCTGCACGACGGTTCCTTTTTTGAGACGCTGCAGGTTGTTTACAGTGACAACCTCGATAATTTTGCTGAGATCTCGAGCCTGGGTGTCGGCGCGGCAGTTCTTGTAAAAGGTTTGCTTGTTGAGACGCCGAAGGCGAAGCAGCCGTTTGAAATTCAGGCAGAGGAAGTGGTGATTGAAGGTGTATCCGCGCCGGATTATCCTCTGCAGAAAAAACGTCACTCTGTAGAGTTTCTGCGGACAATTCCGCATCTGCGCCCCCGCACGAATCTGTTTCAGGCGGCTTACAGAATCCGCTCGCTGACGGCGTTCGCGATTCACAAATTTTTCCAGGAGAGGGGTTTTGTCTACGTGCACACCCCGATTATTACGGGAAATGACGCAGAAGGCGCCGGCGAGATGTTCCAGGTAACGACGCTGGATCTGGATCACGCTCCACTGACTGATGAGGGCAAGGTCGACTTCTCCGAGGATTTCTTCAAGAAGAAAACGAGCCTGACAGTGAGCGGCCAGCTGGATGGAGAGACATTCGCGCAGGCATTCCGCAATATTTATACATTCGGACCGACCTTCCGCGCGGAGAATTCCAACACGACGCGCCACGCGGCGGAGTTCTGGATGATTGAGCCTGAGATGGCCTTTTGTGATCTTGCAGGAAATATGGAAATTGCGGAGGCAATGCTGAAATACATGATCCGCGACGTGATGGAGCAGGCGCCGGAGGAAATGGCCTTTCTGAACCAGTTTGTGGACAAGGGGCTGATTGATCGGCTGCAGCATGTCGTCTCATCGGATTTTGGCCGCGTGACTTATACTGAAGCAATCGGGCTGCTGGAGAAAAACAACGATAAATTTGATTATAAGGTCAGCTGGGGCTGCGATCTCCAGACCGAGCACGAGCGCTATCTGACCGAGGAAATTTTCAAAAAGCCGATTTTTGTCACAGATTACCCGAAGGATATCAAGGCATTCTATATGAAACAGAACCCGGACGGAAAGACCGTCGCGGCAATGGACTGCCTGGTTCCCGGTATTGGTGAAATTATCGGAGGAAGTCAGAGAGAAGAGGATTATGACAAGCTTGCGCAGCGCATGCAGGAGCTTGGCATGGACATGGAAGAGTACGGGTTCTATCTGGATCTCCGCCGCTTCGGAACGACACGGCACGCCGGATTCGGACTGGGATTTGAGCGCTGCATCATGTACCTGACCGGCATCGCGAACATTCGCGACGTGCTGCCATTCCCGCGTACCGTCGGAAACTGTGCTTTATAAACGCGCAAGCTGACGCAAGAAGCATTAAGGAACTGTAGCAGAATAACTTGATTATTTTCCTTGCCAATTGTTCCTGATTGCTGCGGCGAAAAGACTCGATATAACAAACCATGAATCAAAAGGAAGCGCTGGTCAGCCAGTGCTTCCTTAATTCATGGCGCGGAGAACTTCTTCAAACGACATAGAACCGCCGAACAGATCGAGCGCGCTGCCGATTGTGACGTTCAGGCGGTTTTTTCCCGCTGTTTTCAGGAGCTTCAGATCTTCAAAGCTGCCGACGCCGCCGGCGTACGTAACAGGAAAACAACACTGGTCAGGGGAATTATCTTTTTCTGCAGACCGGCCAGAGGCGACAGTGTCGAAAAGCCGGCACGCGCGGGTACTTCCATCAGCAGAATCAGACGCAGTTGTCGATGCCTGAAAATCCGCAAGAATAGAGATGAGTTCCGCGTCGACACCCTGCTGCATCCCCTCTACGTCAGCAGCGTGTATAAGAAACTCATCACAGTAACGTGAAAGTGCCGCCAGTGTCTCTTTCGTGATTTCAGTTCCGGTAAATCGCTGCCAGCGATCCGTGACGACATAGTAATGCCCGGGTTTCAGGTCTCCGGAGACAGAGTCATCCACTGCAGCTGAGAAAGAGGGATTATTTCCGCTGTCTGGGGTGCCGGGCAGGCTCTGCTGCTTCGCCGCCGCGTATTTACGACAGGAGAGATCCAGCACAAGGCGGTCTCTGCCGACGGCGCGCACCATCTGGCCGAGCCGGTCGTAGTCTATGACCCCTTCGCGGAAAACGTAGGACGTGACAATGACATGACTCGCGCCGGCGTCCAGAAACATCCCCGCATTTTCCGGCGTAATGCCCCCGCCGGCCTGCAGGCCTCCAGGCCATGCGGCCAGCGCGGCCAGCGCCTGAGCCCTAGTAGCCTCATAGTAATCAGAGGAAGCAGGATTGAGCAAAATCACATGTCCGCCCCGGATTCCGTATTGCTGGTAGAGACGCGCGTAAAAAGCGGCGTCCTGCCCGGAAACAAAGTTTTCGCGTGCCGCGTCCCCGGCATCCCGCAAACTTCCGCCGACAATCTGCTTGACGGCTCCGTTGTGTATGTCTATACAAGGTCTGAATTCCATAAAATTCTCCCGACAAACATAAATTTCAATGGCTGTGGGGGTCGTCGCATGGCATGTCATCCATATCAAATGCCGCGCCGTCCCGCATGTCGCCGTCATCCATCAGGTCGTCCTGCATCATCCCGGCGGCGTGCGGCATGCCCGGGCGGTTCATGTTCTCGCCCATGTAGACACGGTTTTTCCTGCGGGATTTTTCTACCAGATCGGACAGCATTTCTTTCACATCAAATGCCCGCCGGATGTTTTTGATATCAAAGTTTTTCATGGTCTGGTCGGCAGAGTCGCAGTGGATGGTGCCGGTTCGGATTATCCGCTGCCAGAGGGAGCGTGTAAGGGTGAGATCGGTGATGCGGTAGAGCCGGACGTCGTCTTCCCGCTGACTGAAAAAACCGGTGTCAATGAAGAGGCGGTCTTCATCGAGGGCATATTTCGTAAAGGTCCAGGGAAGCCCCAGGAAATTACGTTTGCGGTCTGACCACAGAGTTTCTTTGTGTTTCATGGAATTATCCTCCTTTATTCACGCGCAGGCAACGAGCCAGGGCCGCATTTATGCGGATCTGGTGATTGCCCACGAGCTGCATTTGCGCGGATTTGGCGACTGCCCACGAGCCGCATTTGTGCGGATCTGGTGATTGCCCGCGGGCCGCATTTATGCAGGTTCGGCGCCTGCCCGCCGGGCGTAAGACGGCGCAGAATGTCCAGCGGACATTCGCCTTTGCGTCTGCCGGAGCGGCGAAAAGATGACGCAAAGCAGCTGTTACAGCAGATATTTCATGGTTTCCAGCAAGCTGATCAGGTGATATTTTACGATAAACGCCAGATCGCTGTACTCGGGATAATTGTTTTTCATAATTTTCAGGATCGGGAGAACGAACTCCTCTGTCTCCTGAATATATTCGACAAGGCGGTCACGGGTGAAGCTGCCTGCCATTGTGGAGACGTTGTTGCACCGGTCCAGCACCTTGACGACGCAGGCTTTTTTGTTCCGGGCGATCCGGGCGTAATAGTTACGCTTCGCTTCGTGTTTCGGCAGGCCGTCTGGATGAACAAACGTGACGCATGCGACGATTTCTTTTACCTCATCGCTGAATGGGAGTTCCTGAACGGTTACGCCGGTGTCCTCGACTACGTCATGCAGCAGGATTCCCGCGAGAATCGCGTCGTCCCTGATCTGCAGGGCATGCGCATGGCAGGCCATCATCAGCGGATGAATAATATAAGCGATTCGCTCGGATGAGTAGCGTGTCTTTTTGCGGAACTGTCCCCGGTGCTGATCCCGCATGAACGAAAGCGCCTGATAGGTCTCTGTCAGGTGTTCGACAGCGGCGAAGGTTCTCACGCGCGTGTACATGTTTTCTTCGTGGAACAGACGTCCGCGGAATGTGAAAGGAATCCCTTCCGGCTGCTCACTTCCCTCCAGGAGCAGGACGGGATGAATCTTTAAGATTTCCGCGAGGCGAATGATGTGCTCCAGCTCGGGCAGATTGCGCCCGTTTTCCCATTTGCTGACGGTCTGCGAGGATACGCTGAGCTCCTCGCTCAGCTGTCTCTGTGTCATGCCGAGATTCGCCCGGCCGTCTGCGATACGCTTGCCAAGTCCCTGTAAATCCATCGTTATGCCCCCAAAGCTGTCCTGACTTGCCAACAATCCTTCTCACTTTTTATTATAACGCATTCATAATGTTTCTGCACCGAAAGATTTCTTTTACGGTTCTTGCAAACAGGCCGGGAATCCTCTATAATCCGTTGTATCAGTAATTTTTTCAAAAATTGATAGGATGTGCAAGCTATGAAGAAATACGAATGTGATCCCTGTGGGTATGTCTACGATCCGGCAGTCGGCGATCCTGACAATGACATCGCGGCAGGAACTGCGTTTGAGGATCTTCCTGAGGACTGGGTATGTCCGATCTGCGGCGCGGGCAAGGATGAGTTCAAAGAGGCTGAGTAAGATTTTTATTCTGGAAAAAGGAACTGTTCGCGGTCAAATAACTGCGGCAGTTCGTTTTTTGTAAGGTGTCTTTTATGAAGAAACGCAATATCCTGAGCAGCAAAACATTTCTTTATCTGACCGAATTTTTCGCAGGCATGTCTGTGATGGCCGTCGAGCTGGGAGCCAGCCGTCTGCTGGCGCCGTACTTCAGTTCTTCCCAGATCGTGTGGACGATCATCATCGGGACAATCATGATCGCGATGGCGCTCGGCAACATCTACGGCGGGCGCGCGGCCGACAAAAATCCGGATCCTGACCGGCTTTACCGGCGTATCCTGATCGCCGCGGTCTGGATCGCCGCGATCCCGGTTCTCGGAAAATATGTGATTTTGGGAATTTCCGGACTGCTGATTATCACAATCAGCACAAATCTGCTGATCTGGGCGGCACTGTTCGCCTGCCTGGTGATTTTTGTATTTCCGCTGTTTCTGCTGGGAACGGTGACGCCGTCACTGATCAAATATTCGGTGGATTCGCTGGAAAACAGCGGGAGCATCGCCGGCCGGCTGGGAGCGTTCAACACGATCGGCAGCATCATCGGCACATTTGTTCCGACATTTGTGACAATTCCTGCAGTCGGCACGTCGGTGACGTTCCTGATTTTCTCCGGGATTCTGCTGGTGCTGGGCATCGTGTACTTCCTGAGTCCTGCGGCCAAAGATGAGTCCGGCGGGCGGAGCGGAGGGAACACACTCCCTTCCGGCAAGCCGGTGAGAGGCCGGCGCCTGCTGGCTGTCTCCTTGACCGCTTTCCTCCTGTGCTCAGTATTCGGCCACAGCGACAGCTTTGCCTTCTGGGAAGATGATCTGACCTACGAGGGTGAGTCCGTGTACAATTATCTGCAGGTCAAAGAGGATGACCGCTCCGTCGCGCTCTCGACAAACGTTCTGTTTGGCGTACAGTCAATTCTGATCAAAAACGGCGCGCTGACGGGCATGTACTATGATTACGCAATGGCGTCGCTCTATATGGCAGATGTGCAGAAAAAGGAGCCGTTCCGGATTCTTGTCCTCGGAAACGGAACCGGGACGTTTGCGACGCAGTGCGGGCGCTATTTTGACAATCTGGAAATTGAGGGCGTGGAAATTGACGGGAAAATCATTGATCTGGCAGACAGATATTTTGAGCAGACCTCCGATATTACCGTCACAGAATACGACGGCCGCGCCTACCTGAACGCGGTAAATCAGAAATATGACGTGATTATGGTCGATGCCTTCCGGGATATTACGATTCCGTTCCAGATGTCCTCCGTGGAATTTTTTGCCGAGGTGCGGGATCATCTGACGGACGACGGCGTGATGGTGGTGAATCTGAATATGCGCGGGGACGAACCCGGCGACATCAATCATTACCTGGCGGATACAATCTCCAGCGTGTTTGAAGAGGTGTATACGGCCGATGTGCCAAATACCACGAACCGCGAGCTGTTCGCTTCAAATCGTGTACAGATCGAAGGGGCGCCGGAAATCTCCATTGCGGACGCGCTGAGAGAGGGGATCGCGGCAGAGAAAAACGAGGATCTGCGGGCGCTGATGCAGACGATCGCGGACACGCTGGTGCCATATGAGGCAGGCAGTCTGGTCATGACGGACGACAAGGCTCCCGTGGAAATGCTGGGGATCCGGCAGATCGATCTGATCATCCAGGATGAGATCGGGTATTATAAGGAGCAAATCAAGAGCGGGAACTTTTCTTTTTGATCCCCAGGGGGATATAAACAACGACAGCGACTTTAGAAGTGTCTTTTTATTTTTTTCATTCAGGGCCTCTGCAGAATATGATCTGCAGGGGCTCTGATCAGTCTTGCTGCCTGGTGAAGGAAGCAATATAAATACCGCCGTGCAGGCGTGGCTGAGTACTGGATTATTGATCCCCGAAACAAAAGCGTGCTGGTTTTCGCGTTTGAAAAGGATCTGTCGCCAAAGGAATACCCGTTTACAGCAAGAATACCAGTGGGTGTGTCCGGAGGCGTGTGTGTGATTGATTTTGAAAAAATATACGACAGGGTCAGGGAATACTACAAAGTATAATTTTTGCGGGAGTGTAGTTCAAAACCACAGGATCTTGCTGACTTGAGAGAAGAAAGGGAATTTTTCTCAAAGGAACCTTGACAAAAGAGAAAATACATGATAAATATTAGTTTAAGCAAACTAACTTTGCGGCATGTACATTTTCTCTGCATTGTGTAAAGGGGTTATTTATGAGCGTCGTCATCATAGGCGGAAATGAATGCATGGAGCGGAAATACACGGAGCTCTGCAGGCGTCACGGCTACAAGGCGAAGGTCTTCTGCAAGCCGGCAGGAGACATGAAAAACCGCATCGGGCGGCCGGATCTGCTGATTCTGTTTACGCACACAGTATCGCACAAAATGGTACAGTGCGCGCTGACGAATATCGACGAGAAGACGCGGGTCGTCCGCTCCCATAAGAGTTCTATCGCTTCTCTGAAAGATATTCTTGAGGAAAAAGCTGTCTGAAGCTGCCGCCAAATCCGCTTCACCGCGGCTTTTACCTGCCGCGTTCGCGCAAATCAGATACTGCCAGGAAAGGAGTGTACAGTCCAATGCCGGATCAACTGATCATCGAGCACTGCTCGCCTACGCTTGCCGGGCTGAAGACAGGAAATCTGTTTTCGGTCAGGATCAAGGGGAAGGAAAACAGCTACCGCGAGATCCGCTCGCTGAACAAAATATTGACAAAGTACGGACTGCGCGCGATTCCTGTGCGCTGCACAGAGGAGTTTGCTCTGATCTATCTGTACCGGCCGGAGTTCCTCTCCCGCGACTTAAGCGACCCGGAGGCTGTGGAAATTCTCGAGCAGATGGGCTACGCCTCCGGCCGGCCGGAGCAGTGCATCGTAAAGCTTGTCCGGCGTCTGCAGGAAAGCGGCGCGTTTCCGCATGAGATCGGCCTGTTCCTCGGCTATCCCCCGACCGACGTGAAAGGGTTTATGACCAGTCCGACACAAGGAGTGAAATGCACAGGCTTCTGGAAGGTATACGGCGATCTGGACGCGGCTCTGCGCACGTTCTCAAGATACCGGAAGTGCACAGAAGCATATCGGAAGGAGATCGGAAGAGGGAAATCGCTGGAGCAGCTGATAGTCAGAATACCGGCCTGTCCGCGGACCGCTGATGAGAGCGGGGCGGGGCAGAATTCCCGCAGGATACCGGACAAAATCGCATCATGAAATCATTTAGTTGAAAGGAAGGTTCAGAAACATGAGCAAAGTAGCAGTCGTCTTTTGGAGCGGATCAGGAAATACGCAGGCAATGGCTGACGCAGTGGCGGCAGGCGCGTCTGGCAAGGGAGCGGAGGTCAGTGTATTTGGCCCGGCAGATTTCTCTGCGGATATGGTTTCCCAGTTCAGCGCGATCGCGTTCGGATGCCCCGCGATGGGCGCCGAGGTTCTGGAGGAGTCCGAGTTTGATCCGATGTTTACTGCCGTAGAAGGATCTCTGATGGGCAAAAAAGTTGGCCTGTTCGGTTCCTACGGCTGGGGCGACGGCCAGTGGATGCGTGACTGGGAGGAGCGCACCAAAGCAGCCGGCGCCATGCTGATCGCCGACGGCGTGATGGCAAACGAGGCACCGGATGATGCGGCGCTGGCTGAGTGCAATGCGCTTGGCGCGGCACTGGCTTAAGAGCGGCCGCGCAGTAACTGTAAAGCAATCACGGGCAGCCATGAGGCAGCCTTTCATAAACCCACAAAGGAAAACCCACCTTATTACTTCCTAATATTCATCCCGGAACAGCAGCGGAGCGCATACAGAAGATGCCTCCGCTGCTGTTTCCTGTCATATACTTTTGTGGCATTATGATGCTGTTTGCTCAGAATGCTGCAAAGAAAAATCATGCGATTCATCCGCCGGTTATGGGGTTCAATATCCGAAGCAGGGTGATTTTCTTGTTGACAGCAAGATAAAAAAGTATAAAATGTTAGTAAAACTATAAAAAGGTATAAAGTCAATCTGATACTATAAAAATATATAAAGGATGCTTTGACATGCATCCAGAACCGGTAAAGAATCGTATCGTGATGACGGCTGTATGCGTTTTAGGAGGAAGGACTATTTCAAATGCAGAATCCATTTACCACAACATTCAGTAAAATGCCGGATCAAACCTATATTCTTACAGAGGAGCCAGCAGAAATCATCGACAATTTCAGTTACGAAAAGCCGGCGGAGTCGGTTTATAAAATTACCGGTGTGCGCGGATCCGGAAAGACGGTGACGCTTGCAAAAGTCGAGGAAGCTTATACGTCTGAAGAAAACAGGAAAGCAGGATGGCTTGTGTACAGATTGTCTCCCTCCAGAGATTTGCTCCGTCAGTTTGCGGCTATGTTATATAAAGAAGATTTCATAAAGAAAAATGAGCAGAGCAGGAGCATTTCTGTTAATGCCAGTGTATTTGGAACCGGAGGAGAATTTGGCGTTTCAAAAACATCGCGGAATGAGATGTTTGACATCGGAGTCGAAATAGAGGCTATGATTTTGGCTGCCAGAGATAACGGGAAGAAGATTTTAATAGGGATCGATGAGATTTCAAAAAATGAAGACATGATTGCGTTTGCTTCTGAATTCGGGAAATGGCTGCGGGCGGATTATCCCGTCTACATGGTCTGTACTGGACTTTATGAAAATATCCATGAACTGAGCAATGTAAAAAACCTGACATTTTTCCGGCGGGCATCTACGATTAAAACCCGTCCGTTGAATGTTGTACGAATGTCGGAAATGTACAGAACGAAGCTCAGCATATCCGGGAACGAAGCCAGAAATATGGCAGAGATGACAAAGGGGTATGCATACGCATTTCAAATGCTGGGAATCCTCTGTTTCCGCAGGCGTGAGAATGAAACAATGGAGGATATCCTGGCAGCGTTTCGAACAGAACTATTTGCGTATTCTTATGAAAAAATATGGGAAGAACTGTCCCGGGAAGACCGCCGGCTTGTTCGTCTGCTTACAGACAAAGATGAATACAAGCGGGAGGAACTTCTGACTGGTCTTGGAGAAAAGGCGGGATCTTACTCGGTCTATCGGGACCGGCTTCTGAAGCGCGGTGTGATCACAGCCAGGCAGGGCTATATTTCTCTTGCGCTTCCGTGCTTCGGTGAGTATGTGAAAGAATATGGTCAGGAGTAATAAGCGTGAATATATAAAGTGATTTGACTTTATAGTGTTTCTTGCTAAAATGGAGATACATGGTTTTTGAAACATAGTCGGCACATTCTCGTGACTTCAGCCATGAGTCGTCCGGCAAAAATACACTGTTCGCGTCTGTATCGGCGCGGAACAGAGGAATGAGGGAGAACATGAACAGAAGAACTGGTCCATATTACATGACAACGGCGATTGCCTACGCGTCGGGCAAGCCGCACATCGGAAACACATACGAGATCGTGCTGGCGGACGCGATTGCGCGCTACAGAAGACAGCAGGGATATGACGTCTTTTTCCAGACGGGAACGGACGAACACGGCATAAAAATTGAGAATAAGGCAAATGAGGCAGGCGTCACGCCGAAGGAATATGTCGATAACGTCGCGGCCGAAATTAAGCGGATCTGGGATCTGATGAATACTTCTTACGATAAATTCATCCGCACGACGGATGATGATCATGAGAAGCAGGTGGCGAAGATGTTTACCAAAATGTACGAGCAGGGAGACATTTACAAGGACACGTACGAGGGCTGGTACTGCACGCCCTGCGAGTCCTTCTGGACGGAGTCACAGCTGGTGGACGGCAAGTGTCCGGATTGCGGCCGCCCGGTCACCAAGGAAAAAGAAGAGAGCTATTTCTTCCGCATGAGTAAATATGCGGATCGCCTGATCGAGCACATCAACACACATCCGGAATTCATTCAGCCGGTCTCCAGGAAGAATGAGATGATGAACAACTTCCTGCTGCCGGGTCTGAAGGATCTCTGCGTGTCAAGAAGCACGATCAAGTGGGGCATTCCCGTCGAATTTGACAAAAACAACGTCATCTATGTCTGGCTCGACGCGCTGACGAACTACATCACCGGCATCGGATACGATGCGGAAGGAAACAGCACAGATCAGTATAAAAAACTATGGCCGGCGGATCTGCATCTGATCGGCAAGGATATCATCCGCTTCCACACGATTTACTGGCCGATCTTCCTGATGTCACTGGGCGAGCCGCTTCCGAAGCAGGTGTTCGGCCATCCGTGGCTGCTGCGCGCGGACGACAAGATGAGCAAATCCCGCGGCAACGTGATTTACGCGGACGATCTGGTCGATCTGTTCGGCGTGGACGCGGTGCGTTATTTCGTGCTGCACGAGATGCCGTTTGAAAACGACGGCGTGATCAGCTGGGAGCTGATGGTGGAGCGGACGAATTCTGACCTGGCCAATACGCTGGGCAACCTCGTCAACCGCACGATCGCGATGACAAATAAGTACTTCGGCGGCGTGGTGAGAGACGCGGGCGTGGCTGAGCCGGTCGATGACGACCTGAAGGCGAAGGTAACCGGCACGGCAGCGGTTGTGGACGCGAAGATGGATGATCTCCGCATCGCGGACGCGCTGACGGAAATCTTCGCGCTGTTCAAGCGCTGCAACAAGTATATTGATGAGACCGAGCCGTGGATTCTCGCGAAGGATGAGGCAAAGCAGGATCGTCTTGCGACGGTGCTCTACAACCTGGTTGAGAGCATCACGATCGGCGCGTCCCTTCTGCAGGCGTACATGCCGGAGACAGCTGACCGTATCTTTGCGCAGCTGAACACAGAGATCCGCCCGTTCGAGCAGCTGGATCAGTTCGGCCTGTATCCGTCTGGCAATCATGTGACGGAGAAGCCGGAGATCCTGTTTGCGCGCATGGATGTGAAGGAAGTCATGGAGAAGGTGGCTGCCATCGAGGCCGCGCAGGCAGCGGCCGCAGGCACTCCGGCTGAGGGCGGCGCGGCGGAAGATTCCGATAAAGACGCTCCGGCGGACGTCCATCTGGAGCTGAAAGAAGAGATCACATACGACGACTTCGCGAAGCTGCAGTTTGTCGTCGGTGAAGTTGTTTCCTGCGAGGAAGTCAAGAAATCCAAAAAATTGCTGCTCTTCCAGGTGAAAGTCGGCGATCAGACGAGACAGATCGTCTCCGGCATCAAGAAGTGGTACAAGCCGGAAGATCTCGTCGGGAAAAAGGTCATGGTTCTCGTGAATCTCAAGCCCGCGAAGCTGGCGGGACTGATGTCCGAGGGCATGCTGCTCTCCGCAGAAGATCCGAACGGAAACGTGCGCCTTGTGCATCCATCGGATGAGATGCCGGCAGGATCGGAGATCTGCTGAGAGAGGAGTCTGTATTGTCATATTAAGCAAAGTAATCTCGGGGGAAGATTTGCGGCAAATAGAAGCCCACACCTTTTTTGAAGATATGATGAAATGTGTGGTGGAATTGATCGGGAATTGATTGCGGTTAACGCGGATCTTCACTCAGATCAAGAACAGCAAAACAAACCAGTTTAAAGATTACGCCCAGTATGACATGAATCTCTTCACGGAGGAAGAAAAGCGCGCTTATCGCGACGCACACTTTGCGGAGGATCTGGAAAAGGCGCGTGATCTCGGGAAGCGGCTGGCAGAGATGGCACTGGAGATTGAAAAGACCGGGCAATATTAAAACGCCCGGTCTTTGTCTGTCAGTAATGCGTTTCTCTTTACAACAAACTCTGAATAATGTAAAGTTGTAAATAATCAGCATTAATTCATAAAGAAAGATTTATAAGGTGTTAGATCATAATAACCCACACCTTAACGGACAGTGAGGCAAAGATATGACTGCAAAAGAGCTGGCTAAGCTGATAGGAGTTTCTGAGGCGACCATGTCGCTGGTAATTAACGGAAAGCACGGAATCAGTAATAAAACCAGAACAATGGTAATTACCAGAATGAAGGAACTGGGTTATGGCGATATGCTTCAGAATAAAGCACCCGGCGATCAGGGCATGTCTGCGGCATTCGGACAGAGCCGGAATGCAGGGGAGAATGATAGTATTCAGGAGCGTCAGATAGCGTTTGTTAATTTCAAAGACAAGGGCGAACTTCTGGGAATGAATTCCTTCTTTCCGCTTATTCTCGACGGGATCGAACGGACAGTCAGGGAAAATGGCTGTCGTCTTACAGTGCTGAATATAGAAAAGGCAAAGCTTGATGAACAATTAAAGTGGTTTCATGAATCCAGATGCGCAGGATTAGTGCTTTTTGCTACAGAGATGAAAAGCGCGGATGCCAAGAAGTTTGCGGCGTTGAATATTCCTTTCGTTGTCCTGGACAATGAGTTTTATGATGTGTCTGCTGACAGTGTAAAGCTGAACAATCAGCAGGGAACCTGGCTGGCGGCACGCTTTTTGGCAGAAGAGGGTCACAAAAGAGTTGGCTATCTCTCCAGCGGGGTGGACATCAACAGTTTTCATGAGCGGCAGCGCTGTGCAGTGAATGCATTGGAAGAATCAGGAATTGAAGACGCGGCAAAGCACATATATACTATCGGATATCCGCATGAAAGCGCCGAAGAGGGAATGATGCAGCTGCTGAAAAGCCGGTCAAAGGAAGAACTGCCGACAGCGTTTTTGACAGATAATGACCTTGTCGCGGTCGGTGCTATGCGCGCGATGCAGGCAATGGGCTACAGGGTGCCGGAGGACTTTTCGCTTGTCGGATTCGATGATCGTCCGATCTGTACCATGATAAGTCCGAGACTCACAACCGTGGCAATCCCGCGGGAAACGTTTGGATCATCTGCAGTCGACCGTTTGATCAATATCCTCAATGGACGGGGACGGGAGATCACAACTATAGAGATTAACTGTGAATTGGTAAAAAGAGATACTGTGTATCGATTGAAGTGATGAGCTGTATAGCTGCTTTGCAAAAAGAGCTGCTGCACAAGGTATGACGTGCGGCAGTTTTTTTATGCACAAATACTTTATAAACATACTTGACAAAATTTATAAAGTGATGTAAATTTAAGATGCTATTTATAAATATACTGTAAAGACAGGGTACGTGATAATACGAGGAGTGATATTATGAAGAGACTAAAGGGAAAGACAGCAATTATTACTGGCGCAAGTGCTGGATTCGGCTTTGCGACGGCCGTAATGTTTGCGAAGGAAGGATGCAATTTGGTGCTGACTGCACGCCGTGAAGAACGGTTGGAAGAACTTGCTGAAATATGCAGGCAGGGTGGTGGAGATGCTGTTTACTATGCCGGTGACGCAAAGGAAGAGTTGACTGCGAAAAAGTGCGCTGAGCTTGCGATACAGACATTCGGACAGATAGATATTCTGATCAACAACGCGGGAATCGGGCGCTATACACCGCTTCTGGAAAGCACTATGGAGGATTATGATCTGGTTATGAACACCAATGTTCGATCGGCTTTCGCATTTACTCGGTATACAGTTCCGGAGATGTTGAAGCGTCATACAGGACAAATAATTATGGTGTCTTCTGCGGCAGGGGTCTATGGGTATCCGAACGAGACGATTTATACAAGTTCGAAATTTGCGCTTCGCGGCTTTGCGCAGGCGCTGGATAAAGAGTTCCGCGAACAGGGAATTAAGTCCTGCGTATTTTGCCCAGGCGCAGGAATCACGGAGTTTGCGATCGGGCACGGAAGAACAGAAGAACAGATGGCATCGTCTGGCATGCTGACGGCGGAAGATATCGCAAATGCTCTGCTGTTTATATGTACCCAGTCAGAACGGAGCCGGATTATGGAGATTCGTATGCGCGCGATGAATGAGCCTCTGACAGGACCGGGGTGCTGACAGAATCTGAATGAGCGGTGGGATTGTTATATGAAATCGAAAGAGCTGGCAAGAGAAATTGGAGTTTCCGAAGCAACCATGTCGCTCGTGCTGAATGGAAAACCGGGCATCAGCACAAAGACAAGGGAGAAAGTGCTCCGACGTGTCACGGAACTCGGATTTGGACATATGATCCAGAACGTTCGAGAAGAAGAAACGTCCGGGCAGGTTGTCGGATTTGTGAATTACAAAAATAATGGAGAATTGCTGGGGCTTAATTCCTTCTTTCCTTTAATTCTGGATGGGATCGAGGATGCAGCCCGGGAAGGCGGTTACAATCTTACAATTATCAATATCGACCGCGAGCATGCGGATCAGCAGATTGAATTCATTGAGGGAGCAAACTGCATCGGATATGTTCTGTTCGCGACTGAAATGCAGGAGGAAGACCTGACTCCGTTTTTGAAATTGGGTAAGCCTTTTGTTTTGCTGGATAATCAATTCTTTTCAGAAACGATCGATACAGTTAAAATAAATAATGGGCAGGGAATTCATTTAAGTGTCCGTTACCTGCGAGAAATGGGTCACAGCAGGATTGGATACCTGACAAGCGGGCTTCCGATTAAAAGCTTTCAAGAGAGAAGAAAAAGAGCGATGGAAGTACTCCGGGAATATGAAGCGAAGACGCCGGAAGCATATGTGTACGATGTCGGATATCCATATGAAAAGGCTGAGGGCGGAATGGAGAAGATCTTGAGA
Source organism: Eubacterium sp. (assembly GCA_017475785.1). The sequence goes on from JAFVEX010000051.1 coordinate 46,684, forward strand.
ACAACCCCGAAAGACATGCTTCCGACTGCATTCCTGACAGATAACGATCTTGTAGCTGTCGGAGCCATCCGCGCAATAGAAAGACTCGGTTACAGGGTGCCGGAGGACTTCTCTGTCATTGGATATGATGACCGGCCGATTTGCAGTATGATAACTCCAAAACTCACGACAGTACAGGTGCCCAGAGATGCCTTTGGACGCATGGCCATGGTGGAACTGCTGAGGAAAATCCGGGGAGAGAAACATTACAGTGTTACAATTCAGCTGAACGGGACACTGATCCCGCGTGAGTCCGTACGAAAACTTGCATAAATAATTCTCATATGGAGTTTTTATGTGTGAATCATAGTTTTGAATGATATTTGGAGGCAAAGATGAAAGCGAAAGAAGCAATTCTGCAGGGAAAAACGGCACTGGGAATTGAATTTGGATCAACGCGTATCAAGGCTGTTCTGACTGATTTGAACAGTGAAGTGCTTGCAGTCGGCACATACGACTGGGAAAACAAACTGCTCAATGGGGTGTGGACATATTCTCTGGAAGAAATCCACACCGGCCTTGCGGAATGTTACCGGTCTATGAAAAGAGCAGTTGAAAAGGAATGGGATGTTACCATTACACGGATCGGGGCAATGGGCATCAGTGCAATGATGCACGGATACATGCCCTTTAATCATGAGAGAGAGCTCCTGACGCCGTTTCGAACATGGAGAAACCGGTATACACAACAGGCGGCAGATGTATTGACAAAACGGTTCGGTTTTAATATTCCGCTGCGCTGGACGATCGCGCATCTCTATCAGAGCATTCTGGATCAGGGGGAACATGTCCCCGAGATTTCTTATGTCACGACACTTGACGCATATCTTCACTGGATACTTTCGGGACAAAAGGTCACTGGGATCGGCGACGCATCTGGCATGTTTCCGGTTGACTCCGATACATGTGATTACTGTGCTGACATGATTCAGAGTTTTGATGAGTTGATTGAACCGTATGGATTTTCCTGGAAAATCAAAGATATTCTGCCGGGTATTCTTCGTGCAGGTGAGCCGGCCGGTACATTGACTGAAGCAGGAGCGGCGATGATTGATCCGGAAGGGGATCTACTGCCGGGTGTCCCCATGTGTCCGCCGGAGGGTGACGCGGGAACCGGTATGGTTGCGACTGATTCCGTTGCGCCGCTGACCGGAAATGTGTCTGCGGGAACCAGTACATTTGCCATGGTGACGCTGGAGAAACAGCTTTCAAAGGTGTACAGGGGCATCGATATGGTGACGACTCCGTCCGGCTACCCTGTTGCGATGGCACATGCAAGCAACGGCACTTCGGATTTAAATGCGTGGGTGGGTCTGTTTGGAGAATTTGCAAAGCTGGCAGGATGTGCAATGGATCCGGGAGATCTGTACCGCCTTCTCTATACGCATTCTCTCACCGGCGAGAGTGACTGCGGAGGACTTCTTGCCTATGGGTATCTGTCAGGCGAGGGCGTTGCCGGACTGGAAGAGGGAAGACCCCTCTTTGTCAGAACACCGGATGCAGGAATGAATCTCGCAAACTTTTTCCGGTGTCATCTGTATACTGCGCTTGGAGCAGTGCGTCTCGGAATGAATATTCTGCAGAAGGAGGAACAGATTTCGATCGGGCGTATTATGGCACATGGAGGTCTTTTTAAGACCAGAGGCGTCGGCCAGAGATATCTGTCAGCCGCACTTGGCGTACCGGTCACCGTAATGAGCACTGCCTCCGAAGGAGGAGCCTGGGGAATGGCTGTACTGGCACTGTATATGATTGACGGAGCAGCAGGCGGCGCTACACTCGAGGATTATCTGCGCGGAAAGATTTTTTCGGGAAAGCGGGGCGAAACGATCACGGCCTCTGCGGAAGAAATCGAAGGGTATGATGCGTTTGTGAAGAGGTATCAGGAAGGACTGGATATTGAGAGGGAAGCTGTGAACTGCCTTATATAAAAAGTGGCCTGCCTGAGGCTCATTCTTCAATTAAATATGAAAAAAAGTGGTCATGGTATTGCAGAAAGCGGTACTGCGGCTGCTTTTTTTATGACATATTTAGAGCGTTGAAATCGATGCCATTCATAAATTTATAAAGAATGAGCTGCATAAACTACGATGAAGCGAGAGAGGAAGAAGATGTTTATAAAGTTCATAATGTACCAGAAGGACGAGATTTTTAGAAAATATGCACAATAATAATCGGATTATCCTGTGCAGAATGCCGAATTATAAAATAATTTAGAAAACACATTGACTTATCTTTATAAACATGTATAATGAGTTTATAAAGATCAAGCAAGCAATTTATAAAGAACAGAAACAAAAGAAATAGCACATGGCGACAATTCAATTTCAAACAGACATACTTATAAAAAACAGGAGGAACATCATGAAGGTATTAGCAGGACTGGAGCCCAAAGAATTTTTCCACTATTTTGAAGAGATCAGCAGCATTCCGAGAGGATCATATCATGAGAAAGCCATCAGTGATCATCTTAAGAACTTTGCAGAGGAGCGCGGATGCACGGTATTTCAGGATGAATACTTCAATCTGCTGATCAAGGTTCCGGCATCTAAAGGATATGAAAACGCAAGGCCGGTTCTCTTCCATGGTCACATGGACATGGTTCTGGATAAGGAGCCCGGCGTTGAAAAAGATATGCTTAGGGAAGGGCTTGACCTCTACATTGATGGAGATTACATCAAGGCAAAGGGAACGACTCTCGGAGCAGACAACGGTGTAGGCGTTGCATTTATGATGTGTATCATCGATGACAAAGAACTGGCTCATCCGCCGATCGAGTGCTGCATCTCTGTACAGGAAGAAGTCGGAAAGCGCGGCGGCACTGTGTTTGATCCGTCTAATGTCACAGGAAAACGCCTGATAGATTTCAACTGGCACAAACCGGACACCATTTTCGCAGGCTGTGCGGGCGATATCTCAGCATATTACAGAGTTCCGGCTGTCTATGAAGACGCAGCAGATGATCTGGCATTTTTCAACCTCGCATTGACCGGCGGCGTAGGCGGACATTCAGAGTTCGACATTCATCTGGAGCGCATGAACGCACTGCAGACTTACGGACGAATCGTAAATAAAATTGCTCTCGAGAAGGAAATTCATTTTGTTGAGCTCAAGGGAGGTATCAACCGCTACGTCATTCCGGGAGCGATGGAGAGTGTAATCGCAGTCAAAGCTTCGGATGCAGACACAGTCAAAGAGCTCGTAAAAACGCTTGAGGCAGAAATTAAAAACGAATACAGGATCGCAGATCCGGATATTGAACTGACACTGACAGAGGCGGCAAAGTCTGACAGGGTGATGACAGTTGAGACAACGAAGAAAATTGCGGTATCCCTGCATCTGCTGCCCTGCGGCGTAGAGAGTATGAGCCTTGAGATTGAAGGCCTGGTGGAAAGTTCCAATACATTGGCGATGATCGATACAGATACAGAGAAGAATCAGGTCTGGATCCTGATGACAATTCCGAGTGCCGTCGAATCCAGAAAGTACAACATTCTTCAGAAAGTTGAGGATCTTGCAGCGCTTACGGGTGCTTCTGTCGACACGTTCGCAGACTGCCCGGAGTGGCCGTACAAACCGGACTCTGAACTGCTTGCAATTGCAAAGAAGGCATTTGTTGATAAATTCGGTTACGAGCCTGGTGAAGAAGTGTCGCACTCCAGTCTGGAGCTTGGACTTTTCTGCAAGAAGATTCCCGGTCTTGAATGCATTTCCCTGGGACCAAAAGCTTATGACGTACACACTCCGAAGGAGCGTCTGGACTGGACAACCGTTCAGATGGTATGGGATCACATTAAAGAGATCCTTAAGAACCTGAAAGACTGATCGAGACAGGATCAAAAAGGAGATAAAAACAGTATTTTACGAGGAGAATTCAGATATGGCAACAGCACAGGATTATTTCAATATTTATCCCTTTTCAAAAGAAGAGAGAAGACCCTGCGTTATGAAGCAGGATGAGATTGTAACCTTCCTTTATACAGAGGAATTTCCGGAGACCAGTGATCTGAACTGGCTTGTGACAAGCACTGAGAATATGACAGTCGGCGCATATCAGCTCTCCCCGGGGTCCCATTTTTCCCCTGCGGATGTTCACGGCGGAGATGAAATCTACTACGTCATTAAGGGCGAGGTCACCATGTTTCAGCCTGAGACAGGACAGATCATTCAGGTGCGTGAGGGTGAGGGCATTCTGATGCCGAAGGGCTGCCCTCACATCGGATACAACTTTACAGAGGACGCATCAAAAATGCTTTATGTGATTGCTCCAAAGATGTGGGAAGATGATGCTCCGCCGCTGGAGTACACAGGTGAAATCCGGCTTTACAAGCATGAAGAAAGGGGTAAAAAGTGATGGCAGGAATGTTGAAAGACCTCGGACAGTATCCGGCACCGGGTCCGGAAGCAAGGGAACAGGCGTTATTTTATAAATTGACAGATGATGACGGAATCAAGATGATCAGTGGTGATCGGACACCGGCCCTGTTGTCGGTCTGGTGCAGCAATGATGTTGTGCAGTTCGGAACAGAAAAGATTCTCTCTGGAGGATCAGGACCACAGCAGACAGAATACGATCAGCATCCCGGAGACGCAGTGTTCTACGTGATTGACGGGCCGGCAACCTTCTTTATTCCGAAGCGTAAGGAAACCTACGATGTGCAGCAGGGGGACTATATGTTTATTCCGGAGGGAGAGACCTACAAAATAATTAATTATACAGGAAAAACAATAAAAGTACTGTTTATCGTGGCACCGAAATTCTGAGCAGACCGGCAGCTGGAGACAAGGTGTTTCTTCGAGACACCGCGTACGGAACGATGGATTTGATTTGGAGGAAACAGGATATGATAATAAAGAAACTCGCAGCCCTCGGTGCTGCAATTGCAATGATGGCTTCCCTTACTGCGTGCTCGATGCCGGCGGTTCTTTATGTACCGGATGCGGGCGGCGCAAGCGCAGCTTCTTCAGTTACGGTAGACGAGGCGGCGGCAGAAGCCGCAAAAAAGGAGACGATTGCTGATGACCAGGAAGCATTTCCCGGCATGATTGAGACAGATACCGTGCGAAGCGGCCTGGAAGCTGCGCCAAAAAAGGTGACAGATCACACACTTCGTGTCGGCTTCTGCCCGTCTGCAGTAGATGTTTATTACAATCGTATCTGGTACGGTATTCAGGATACTCTGAAGGATACAGGATATGATATTGAATTTGACTATCAGGCACCGAGCAGTCAGACAGCTACAGATGAAGCAGTCACAATCGTGGAAGGCTGGATCGCACAGGGATATGATGCCATCTGTCTGACCATTGCCGATGAGGCATCACTGCTTCCGGTAATCCGCGAGGCGACAGAGGCGGGCATTCCGATCTTCCTGTTCAATTCTCCGCAGTTTGAAAATGACTTCTATGTTTCCAACATCGGATATGATCAGGCTTACGGCGGGTATCTGCTTGGACAGTATGTCGGTAAATATTACGAAGGTCAGGAAGATGTAGGCCTGTGCTTTGTTATCGGCGTCGCGGGAGATTCGTTCACTCGCCAGAGAATGTCAGGTTTCAACGAGGCAATTGCAGAGTTCGAGAACATTGAGATTCTTGACACACAGGAAGGAAACTGGTCAAGAGCAGATGCGGCTGCTGTCGCGGAAGACATGATTCAGGCGTATCCGGATATTGACGGATTTGTCACACTGTTTGACGATATGGGACTAGGTATTTATCAGACAGTTAAAGCCGCAGGTCTGAACAACCAGATCAATATCTTTGGTTATGACAATATGAGTTCGATCTATGATCTGATTGCAAACAATACTAATTACATCAATACCGTTGATACCTGCACCTATGTAACGGGCAGAAATATGGTGTATGCGGTTGAGAAATATTGTGTCGAAGGTGAAATGATTCCAAAGACAATTTTCATGGAGCCGGTTACATATGATGCTTCCAATCTGGCAGAGTTTGACTACCTGCAGTACGGGGAAGGTCCGAAAGGCAGCGGGGCATCGGAAGGCTGATGAAAACCGGCTTGACCGGAAGAATTATGCTGAATGAATGGAGTCAGAAGAACATAAAGGGGTTCCCTGGTGACAGCAGAGAACTCCTTATAACAGAGGAGGCTAAAGATGGAAAATATTCCGGTCATTGAGATGAAAAACATCACAAAAGTTTTTTCTGGAACACGTGCATTAAATGATGTGAGTGTCCATATGGACAGAGGTGAAGTGGTCGGACTCGTGGGGGAAAACGGAGCCGGCAAATCAACGCTCATGAAAATACTGAACGGCGTTTATCCGCCAACCAGCGGAGAGATTTATATCAACGGTAAACAGCAGGATTTCAGAAGTACCCGGCAGGCACACGACGCAGGAATCAGCATGATCTTCCAGGAACTGTCCGTATTTCCGGATTTCAACGCAATCGATAATGTTTTTATAGCGCATGAGCTCTCCGGAAAAAGTGAAGGGATGCTCAGAAATCTGGATAAGAAGCAGATGGAGGAAGAAACGGAGCGTCTGTTTCGTGAAGATCTCGGAATCGAAATCGATATCCATACACCAGTGCGCAATCTCAGCCTGGCGAACAGGCAGATGGTCGAAATTGCCCGGTCCATTCATTCCAATGCGGCAGTCATTGTCATGGATGAGCCAACAGAACCACTTGAGATAGCGGAACAGGAGCGCCTGTTTGAAATTATCAGGAAGCTTCGTGACAACAATCAGACAGTAATTTATATTTCACATCAGCTTGGACAGCTTAAGGATATTTCCGACAGAATCTACGTGCTTCGGGATGGCAATCTGATTACAGAGATGAAGGCGGATGATGTATCTGTCAATGATATCATTGAGAGCATGATCGGTGGAAAGCAGGGCAATCAGTATCCGGATAAAAATACGGATTTCGGCGACATTATTCTGGAAACAAAAAACCTTTCAAAGAAAAAGGCATATCAGGATGTGTCGATTCAGGTAAAGGCAGGCGAGATTGTCGGACTTGCAGGTCTGAACGGATCAGGAAAAGCAGGGCTGATCAGAGCGCTGTACGGAGCTGAGACGCCGGACAGCGGAGAAATCTATATACACGGCGGCAGAGCAGAACTGAATAATCCGATTGAAGCGATGAAACATAGAATCGGATTTATCGGATCGGAGCGAAAAGTCGACGGACTGTTTTCGGATCAGTCTGTTGAATGGAACCTGACAATCGCCGCCATCGACAAACTCAATCCGGGGAAACTCGATAAGAAGCAGGCAAAGGAAATTACAGATCAGTACATCAGGGATCTGAATGTGAAAACCCCGGGATCGGATTTCATGATCGGGCAGCTCTCCGGCGGAAACCAGCAGAAGGTACTGGTGGGAAGGTGGCTCTTCTTTGATCCGGACATTATCCTGGTTGAGGAGCCGACCAGAGGAATTGATGTCAGAGCAAAAGCAGAAATTTACAAGTTCTTGAATGAATGCTGCAGGAAGGGGAAGGCAGTCATCGTCGTATCATCTGAGAGTCCGGAACTGATGGGGATCTGCAACCGGATTCTGGTAATGTACGAGGGAAACGTCGTAGCGGAGCTTGACGGAGATCACACTTCGGAAGCAGAAATAGCGTATTACACTGTTCAGGAAACAGGAGGAAAGAAATATGTCGGCAAATAAAGGAACAAAGACAACATTAAAGTTTAATCCATTTCAGATGGGTGTATACTTCGTATTTATCGCCCTGGTCGTAATTGTGGCTATTGGATCCGGCGGCACATTCCTCCGAATCCAGAACATTACAAACGTGCTCAGGCAGACAGTATGGGTAGGTATTATGACATTTGGTGCCTGCTTCGTGTTCAGTCTCGGCGGAATCGATCTTTCGGTCGGTTCAACCTACGGCGCGGTCGGACTTGCGGTCTCTTTCCTGATTCTCGGGGGCATGCCGCCTGTCATCGCGATTATAATCGGCATTGCGCTGGGCGCTGTGATCGGACTGCTGAATGGTTTTCTGGTCTACAAGGTAAACATTGTGCCGTTCATTGCGACTATGGCAGTCATGACGGTCACAAGAGGTCTGATGGAAGTTGCTACAAAGGGTGTTCCGATCTCCGGCGTCAATCAGTTCACCATGCGTCTGCTGGGTCAGGGCTATCTCTTTGGAATTCCGATTCCGGTTATCATCGCGGTTATCGTTTTCCTTGTACTTTACTATGTACTGAACAATACGAGATTTGGCCGCTATTGCCTGTCAATCGGAAGTAACGAGGAAGCGGCGAGACTGGTAGGAATCAACGTCTCCAAATACGGTATTCTCGCATATATGCTGACCGGAATCACATGTGCAATCGCGGGCGTGCTTGTCACAGGCCGTCTGGAGGGTGCAATGCCGACAGCGGGCGAAGGTTATGAGTTGGATGTTATTGCGGCAGCTGTTATTGGAGGAACCTCTCTGAACGGAGGAAAGGCCTCCATGCCGGGATGTCTCCTGGGAGCACTCCTGATGGCAGTCGTCAGAAACGGCATGAACCTGATGCATATCGATACTTACTGGCATGATGTAGTCATGGGCATCATCATTGTCGTAGCGGTAATTGTCGACGAGCTTGGCACAAAGTATTCGAAGAAAATCAGTGAAGCAAAACTGGCATAAAGCGGGAACAATTTTTTCAGAGGGATAAACAGATGCTGGAGAAACTGAAAGAACAGGTATACAGAGCGAACATGGAGCTGCCAAAATACAATCTGGTGACCTTCACATGGGGAAATGTCAGCGGAATCGACAGAGAGAAAGGAATGTTTGTAATTAAGCCGAGTGGCATCGTCTACGAAGATCTCTGTCCTGAAGATATGGTTGTGCTTGATCTGGAAGGAAATCAGATTGAAGGCGCATTAAGTCCGTCGACGGATACTGCGACACACCTTGAACTGTATAAAGCATTTCCGGAAATCGGCGGTATTGTACATACCCATTCTCCCTACGCGGTTGCATGGGCACAGGCCGGAAGAGATATTCCCTGTTTTGGCACAACACATGCTGATTATTTCTATGGTGATATTCCATGTGCGAGAAATCTGACGCAGAGAGAAATAGAAGAGGGTTATGAAAAAAATACCGGCAAAGTAATCATTGAGGCATTCCGCAACAAAGATCCGATGTATGTTCCGGGCGTAGTATGCAAGAATCACGGCCCGTTCTCCTGGGGTACGGATTGTTTTAACGCCGTGCACAATGCAGTGGTACTTGAAGAAGTTGCAAAGATGGATCTGTTTACCAGAATGATCGATCCGTGGGTGCAGGATGCTCCGCAGAATTTGCAGGATAAGCATTTCAGGAGAAAGCATGGTCCGGATGCTTATTACGGGCAGGCGGGACTTGAAAAAGCGATTTGAAATGATTGATAATATAATAATAAACCTTCCTTGAAGCGAACTGCAGGTGCGGTGCCGGGTGGCAGCGCACCTTGCGGTGTAGAAGTGACGAATATGAATGGTATAAATGAAATAAAAATCGTCGCAAGCGATCTGGACGGCACATTGCTTCTGGACGGCGCGCAAAAACTGAACCCGGAGATATTTGATCTGATCAGGGAACTGAAAAAAAGGGGAATTCTTTTTCTGGCAGCAAGTGGAAGGCAATATGCAAATCTTCGCAGACTTTTTGCGCCGGTGCAGGATGAGATAGCCTACCTCTGCGAAAACGGCTGCCTGAGCTTTTACAGGGATCGGATCATTAACAGGGAACTGATGGAAAGAGATCTTGCAATAGAACTGATTGACGCGATCCAAAACACCGATGGCTGCGAGGTTCTTGTTTCCGGTGTTGAGACCTGTTACATTCGGCCGAAGAAACCAGGGTTCCTCTCGCATATGCGGGATGTTGTTGGTAATAATGTGACGGTTGTGGACAATCTGATGCAGATTCCGGAGCCGTATATGAAGGTTTCGCTGTTTGAGTATGGCGGACTTGACGGAACAGGATGGTGGCAGAAAACATTTAGCAGCCGGTGTACGGTCGTAACCGGCGGAAACGAGTGGCTGGATATGATGCCGAAAGGTGTAAATAAAAGTACGGGTTTTAGAGAAATTCTTCGGCATCTGCAGATTGCTCCGGAAAACTGTGTTGTGTTTGGAGACAATGATAATGATCTCGAAATGCTGGAAATGGCAGGAATACCCGTCGCGATGAAATCCGCGAAAGCGTCGGTGCGCGCTGCAGCGGTATTTACTACCGACAAAGTAGAGCATGCACTGGAGAAGCTGCTTGGTGCTCTTTAGCTGTTGAAATGCCGGTTATGTATATGGGGCTGTTGCACGACGATGCTTTGTGTAGTTTCTGTACTTCCTGTTTTTACTGAAATGATTTTTCTGGACAAAGATGTGGAAAGCGGGATTGTGCCTGTGTGATCACCGCTGATCACGCTCACCGCGCATCTCGCTCAGATATCGCTTCCGGAACTGCAGCGGTGTGATCCCGGCAATTCTTTTAAAGGTTGTCTGGAAGTGACTGATATTGTCATAGCCGCACATGATTGCGATTTCAGTTACCGAAAAATCGCTTGATATCAGCAGGGTTTCCGCATATCCGATCCGTCTGCGAATTACGTACTCCATTACGGAGTATCCGGTTGCCTTCTTGAAGGTGTGTGTCAAATAAGACGTGCTGAAGGAGAGTGCGTCGGCAATTGAATTCAGAGAAAGATCTTCCAGATAATGTGCGGCAATATAGGATTTGACCTGTGTTGCCGCCTGATTTGTTTTTACAGACGGTGTCATTGACCGGGGCTCGTTTGCCGCCGCCCGTGCCAGGAACAGGAAGGACTGCGCAAGAGATTCTATCAGCTGTTGTTCCAGAGAACTGTTCAGATGCCGGTCCATAATCTGCTCGGCAAGCGAAAGCAGGAGCGCATACTGTTTCCCTGCATTGCAGACACGGGGAGCATCCTCCGGGACGAGGCAGTTTTCTGGAAGATCCTCAAACAGACTGCCGGAATAGCCCAGGCAATATCCACAATAATCCATTCTTGATGAAGCGAGGAGCTCATGCTCCTCATTTTTGTTTGCAAATAAAAGATCTCCCGCCTGGACTTCATGCCGGATGCCTTTAATCGTATAATAGCCGCTTCCCTGATAGCAAAAATGGATTTCACAAAGTGCTTCATGACTGTGCATAGGACGCTGGTGCTGCTGAATATTGAAATCCTGACGAGTTGCATACAGGAGATGCGTGACAAACTTTCGGGCCTGGCCGGTATTGTTGATTCGGTTTGTGCTCATAGCGATCCTTTTCGGGGCGGTTTCATAGTTTGGCCGGAATACCCGGCCGGTCTTTTTGAGTGTTCTCTGTTTCTGCTGATAAGAATCCCGTCTGCTCCTTATTATAGCAGAGAAATGTATAAAACGGTGTTCGGATTGTGCCGGATTTTGAAATTTTGAATAAAAACAGCTGCATTTCACATGGAAACAGGACTTGATAGATCAAGCAATCAGGCAGAAAAACGCATAAACTATAGGACATAACAAGAGCAGCAGTCAGTCAAATGAAAGCAGGACAGATTGCTGTATCACATTTTAAAGATGGGAAAAGGAGAGGCAAAAATGAGAAAAAACTGGAAAAGAATTATGAGTGCTGTATTGGTATCCGGCATGCTGCTGGCTGGCTGCGGAAGTTCGTCGGGCGGAAGTGCGGCAGCAGGTTCATCCGCAGCAGACGCGGCATCTTCAGCGGCATCAGCAGCATCTTCGGCATCAGCTGACACAACTGCATCGGGCGACCTGAAGATCGGGTTCGCAAGCGTAGATATGAACAACACATTCCAGACCTATATTGCCGATGCTGCAAAGGCAAAGGCAGAAGAGCTTGGTGCTGCCATCACAATTACAGATGCACAGAACGATGTCGTTAAACAGCAGGATCAGGTCAACCAACTGATTCAGCAGGGCGTGGATGCACTTGTTGTCGTCGCGGCAGACTCCAGCGCCATGGCGCCGGTCACAGCGGCAGCACAGGCTGCAAATATTCCGCTGGTATACTGCAACATCAATCCGTTTGCGGATGGAGAAGAAATTCCGGACGGCGTGCATTATGTCGGTTCCAATGAGATTGAGGCCGGACGCTATCAGGGTGAGATGATCGGCGAGGCGATCGGCTCCGGCAAAGTTGCAATTCTGCAGGGCGGGCTTGTTTATGAGGCTACATACAAGCGCACAGACGGCAACAAACAGGTTTTTGAGGAGAGCTATCCGGATATTGAGGTCGTGACAGAGGAAACAGCGGAGTGGCAGAGAGACAAGGCGATTGATGTCACTAAGAACTGGCTGTCCGCATACGGCGATGAGCTGAAGGCAATCTGCTCGAACAACGACGAAATGGCACTCGGCGCAGTACAGGCGCTCAAGGATGCCGGACGTACCGACGTCAAGGTTGTCGGTGTAGACGCGACACCGGACGGCTGTGCGGCAGTTAAGAGCGGAGATCTGCTCGGAACAGTCTTCCAGGACAGCGTAGGTCAGGGCGGCGGAGCTGTCGAGGTCGCGATCAGCATGGCAAAGGGAGAGACACCTGCAGAATCAACAACATGGATCCCGTACGTACCGGTGAACGCAGATAATGTTGATGAGTATATCGGTAAGAACTGATCAGCTAAAAAGAGAAGAATCTTAAATTATTGAGGACAAAAAGGGCTGCCGCACGTAGTCGTGATATGTGGCAGCCCTTACTGACGAATAGAGTTAGAAGAGATAGCAGAAACCCTGTTATGGAGGTATGGCATGGCAGATGAAAAATATTTGCTGGAAATGACAGATATCACGAAGGAATTTCCGGGCGTCAAAGCACTGCAGGGGGTCCAGCTGCGTGTGAAAGCAGGTGAGGTGCACGGCCTTCTCGGTGAAAACGGCGCGGGAAAATCTACGATGATGAACTGTCTGATGGGTATTTATCCGCCCACAAGCGGGAAAATCGTTTTTGACGGGATTGAGCGGAAAAATTATACACCGCATGATTCACTTCATTTTGGGATTTCCATGATTCAGCAGGAACTCTCTCCGGTCATGGAGCGCTCCATCATGGAGAACATCTGGCTCGGCAGAGAGCCGGTTAATAAATTTGGAATTGTCGACAAACGAAAGATGTATCAGGATACAAAGGCGCTGCTGGAATCAATTGAGATGGAAGAGGATCCCCGCACATTGATGCGGCATCTGACAGTTGCAAAGATGCAGATGGTTGAGATCGCCCGCGCAGTTTCCTATGATTCGAAACTGATTATTATGGATGAGCCTTCCAGTTCTCTGACCGAGAATGAGACACAGCAGCTCTTTAAGATCATCCGCCAGCTGAAAGCGAAAGGCTGCGCGGTTATCTATATTTCCCACAAGCTCGATGAGATCAAAGCAATCACGGACCGCGTATCTGTTTTCCGTGACGGCACATACATCTCGAGCAGCGACACGGCCGACATCACGCAGGATCAGATTATAGAGATGATGGTCGGACGTTCCGTCGCAAATATCTTCCCAAAAGTAGAAGTTCCGATTGGAGAAGTGGTTCTTGAGGTGGAAAATCTCTCTCACGAGACGCTTTTCCATGATGTGTCATTTACTGTCAGAAAGGGCGAGATCTTTGGACTGAACGGACTTGTCGGGGCCGGAAGAACAGAGCTGATGGAAACAATTTTTGGTCTGCGCCCGCGCAAATCGGGGACCGTGAAACTGCATGGGAAAGAATTCAATCCAAAATCAGGAAAAGACGCAATCGCGGCCGGACTTGCATTTATCACAGAAGACCGGCGCGGAAACGGAATCTTCCCGGTTCAGGACATTGAATTTAACACGACTATGTCAAATATTGACACTTACCGAAATAAAATCGGTCTGCTGGATTTGAAAAAGATGAAGCAGGATACTGCGGAGTACATTGATAAGATTCAGATCAAGACACCTTCGCAGAAGCAGCTGATCAAAAATCTTTCCGGCGGAAATCAGCAGAAGGTGCTGATCGGAAGGTGGCTGTTGACAGCGCCGGACATTATTATCATGGATGAACCGACCCGCGGAATTGACGTCGGATCAAAATCGGAGATCCATAAGCTGATCGGTCAGCTTGTTGCTGACGGTAAGAGTGTCATCATGATCTCTTCCGAATTACCGGAGGTTATGGGTATGTCCGACCGCATCATGGTTATGCATGAAGGTGAAGTCATGGGAATTGTGGAGCGGTCTGAGTATGTTACGCCTGAACAGTTGATGGAACTTGCTTCCGGAATCGCTCCGGGAAGCGGACATGCTGCTGATACTGCAGGAGAAGAGAAAGGGGGCGCCGGCGCATGAAAGAGAAAAGCATAAAGGATCTGCTCTCCAACAATGCAACCTACGTGATTCTTATCGTAATGTGCATTGTCATTACAGTTGCGAGACCGAAATTCATCTCGGGCGAAAACCTTCTGAATGTTTTCTCGGCCGCATGTGTTTACGGGTGCATGGCACTCGGTATGACGTTTATCATCATTTCCGGAGGTATCGATCTGGCAGCAGGCGCTACCGTTGCTTTTACCGGAACGATGGGTGCCATCTTCGGTCAGACTGCGGGAGCAGCAGGAAAAGTTCTTCCCGGTGTACCTGAACTTCCGTTTATTGTTCCGGTGATTATTTCAATTCTATCGGGTATTGCGATCGGGTTTATAACGGGATTTCTGATCGCCAGATTCAATACACCGCCATTTATCGTTACACTTGGTATGACGACAGTTGTCCGCGGATTTACGCTATTGATCACAAAAGGCGAACCTGTGAGCAATCTCATACATGGCTACAGCGTGCTGGGCGGAAGAATCGGAATGATTCCGGTATCTGTAATTGTTTTCATTCTGTTGATCCTCCTTTCTGTCGTACTCCTGAAGCGCACGCGGTTCGGAAGAGATACATACGCGATCGGGAGCAATCAGAATGCAGCTTCTGTATCAGGTGTCAAGGTATCATCCAGAAAAATCTCAATTTATGTATTTGCAGGTGTTATGTATGCAATCGCAGGTCTGATTGTTGCCGGCAAAGCAACCAGTATTCATCCGGGCGCCGCACAGGGTTATGAACTGACTGCAATCGCAGCTTGTATCATCGGCGGAGCGAGTCCTTCCGGCGGAACCGGTACGATCTGGAGTACTGTGATCGGTGCGCTGATTATCAGTGTCCTGCGAAACGGACTGACACTCCTTGGAATCGACTCATACTGGCAGCAGATTGCGGAAGGTCTGGTCATTATTATTGCAGTTGCCCTGGATGTCCGCAGAAACAGCGGCGCAAAGTGATCACAGGAGGGAGTAAAGATGCAGGAAAACAAAAAAAAGAATGCAATGAAGATGATATTTGACAAGTTCGGAATCGTCGTGATGCTCCTGGTTCTGGTGATCATCATGGCAGTTCTGATTCCGGGATTTCTTGCTCCAAGCAGTATTTTGAGTCTGCTGGTGCAGGGGTCTATCTTCGGCATCATGGCGCTGGGTGTTACCTTTATCATCATTTCGGGCGGAATTGACCTGGCAGCCGGATCCATGGTGGCGCTGACGGCAGTTGTCAGTGCTTCCTTCGGACAGCTCGCGGGAGCCTCCAACAAAATTTTCCCGTGGGTACCGGAACTTGGGATGTGGGCGCCGCTTGTGGTCGCGATCGTTTTCGGCGGACTGCTGGGCGCAATAAACGGTTTTCTGATTTCAAAACTGAATCTGTTTCCGTTTATCGCAACACTTGGAACCTATACAATATTCCGCGGATTTGCTTTGGTTATCACACAGGGAAAACCGGTCACACAGCTGCTTCCGGGGTTTGTTAAAGTCGGGGGTAATATCGGACCGATTCCGACACCGATACTGATCTTTGCGATCTGTGTTGTAATCTGCTCGGTTCTGCTGAACCGGACCAGGTTCGGATATCACACATTTGCCATCGGCGGCAATGCCGCAGCTGCCCGCGTAACGGGGATTAACATTCCGCGCATGATTATACTGATCTATGCGTTTGCCGGCGTTATGTACGGTGTTGCTTCATTTGTTTATGCAGGACGTGTCCTGTCGGTCAATCCGGGCGCAGCGAAAAACTATGAGCTGACCGCAATTTCCGCGAGTATCATCGGCGGAACGAGCCCGGTCGGCGGGAAAGGAACCATCTGGGGCGTCGTGGTAGGTACACTGATTCTGTCCGTAATCCGTCAGGGTCTGACCATGCTCGCAGTCGATGCTTACTGGCAGCAGATCGCAGAAGGCGCAATTATCGTAGTTGCCGTTATCTTTGCAATGCTGCGTCAGAACGCGGAGGACTGATGCTTACGAAACGTCCGGTTGATCCGATGGATCCTTATGCGGCCCTGGAATATGGATCGTTTTGGCGCACAGTTTCTGTCGGAGGGAAACAGCGGCGCTATTTGACCTATATTCCCGAGCGCGCGCGCTCTGCCTGCGCAGGCGTAATGGTTTTTGGAGAAAACGGCCGGACTGCAGAGGATCTCTATGCGGGGAGCGGGTGGACAGAACTGGCCCGGACAGCGGATCCGAATTTTATCGTATTTTATCTGGAGCCGGAGGAAGACGGCTGGCGCATCGATGAACCATATGGATGTCCTGACGGGGATGTTGCCTATGTGGAAGCTGTATTTGCCAGTGCTTCGGAAAATACACATTATTGTATCCATGAGACAAAAATGTATCTTGCAGGGATTGGAGATGGCGGAACGATCGCACAGATGGCGGCCATGTTTCACACAGTGATCTATTCGGGTCTGCTGTCGGTCTGCGCACCGGATGTATCGGAAGAATTCTTCAGACGGTGCGGAAGGGACTGGTGTCAGGATCTGTTTTCTTTTACAGATCCGACGCATCACCTGAACATGCATAAGGGAGATATTCCGCTTCCGGTCTGGATTATAGATGATGCATGCGATGATTTCAGGCGGAGCGTAAGCAACAGGGGTCTTGCCTGGTGGATTGCAGCAAATGGAACGGAACAGAAACCGGAAGAAGGCGAAGATCATGTTCTGCGCTATGTGCGGTCAGAAAAAATGCCTTACCCCGCAGATCAGCAAAAAGAGGCATGTACTGTCTGGTGCTGCCGGCCGGATGTTGTTGCAAAGTCTTCCGGACAGAAGCCGGCATTTGCAGAGTCCGGAGAGTTCTGTAGATCACATTCTCTGAAAGATGAGAGAGAAGTCACGGCATCAGACTGGTGCATGATTGACATTGAAAAAATCTGGGCGGGGTTTCTGATGCAGCACCAGAGATGGATCAGCGAACCAGGCGGGTCACTGCGCATGCGGCTGACAATGAAGAATTTGCCGGAGATCACATATTATAATGAGGAAATCGGAGGCTGGATGCGGGAGTGGTATGTTTATGTGCCGCAGAGTGTTCGGGAACAGAGTGCAGAAACTGATTATCAGAGGTATGTACCAGTCGTTTTTGCCCTTCACGGTTACACCTGCAACGGAGAGATCTATGCAGGCAACACAGGCTGGTGCGATGTAGCAGAAGAAAACGGCTTTATCGCAGTATTTCCTTCTGCGGTTCCCGGGCGGCTGGATTTTGATTCAGATTATACGAACCGTAACAACATGGATCTCCCGGCCTGGAATTTCCTGCACGATATACCGGATGGGCCGGATGAACTGCAGTTTTTTGAAATTATGCTGGAGAAACTCTCAGAAACATGGCCGGTTGACCGGTCGCGTGTTTATGTAACAGGACATTCTCACGGCTCGCAGATGACACAGGTTCTGGGCCTTGCAAAGCCTGAGCTGTTTGCGGCAATCGCCCCCTGCTCGGGCGTGATTTTTGAGATGCTTTATGACGCATTTGCTGCCCTGCCGGAATTAAAGGGGGAGCTCCCGATGCCGGTCTGGATGTTCGTCGGAACAGAGGAAGGCACTCTGATTGACGCAATGCCGGCGCCTGATAACGCCACAGGCAGAACCATTGAATGGTGGCACCGGGTCAATCGGCTGCAGGGTGATCCAAAAGAAACATATCAGAAGCCTTTCCCGGTGTATACAGGGAGATGGCAGGATCTGGTATACAGGAATGAAGAGGGAGAAGATCTGGTTCGATTTACGCGGGTAGATGATTTTCCGCACGGAACGATGCCGTCAATGTCAAAGCGGATCTGGGACGAGTTCTTTTCACATCACCGCCGTGAAGGGAACTGAGGATAGCAGTATCATAGTATTTGTGAGCATTGTAGATCAACTGCTGGTTTACAAATTGATATCAGTTTGAGTTGATAAATTTCCCTGGTTGATGGGGCAGCTGCAGTTTGTCTGTGGCTGCCCCATCTGCTTGATTATCATCTTATTTCGAAGCTCCGGCGTGTCTGATCCCTGTGTATTTTGCAATCTCATCATCGGTGGTGATGAGGTTTTTACAGGACAGATCGTGTACATCCGTCAGACCGGAAATCCTGGCAAACATTTTCAACTCTTCATTGGAAACTGTGAGATAATTTGCAACCCGCTGAGCGGCCACATCAATCTTCAGCCGTTTACGGAGCTCCGGGTTCTGCGTGGCGATGCCGACCGGACAGTATCCGGTTCCGCAGATCCGGTACTGCTGGCAGGCTGCGGCAATCAGCGCGCCGCTCGCGACGGCGACCGCATCCGCTCCTATGGCGAGTGCTTTTGCGAAATCTGCGGATACACGCAGACCGCCCGTGATCACCAGGGCGATATCCGAATGAACCAAATCGAGGTATTTGCGCGCGCGGGACAGGGCGTAGATGGTCGGAACTGAAGTCGCTTCCCGTAGGAAATAGGGGCTGGAGCCAGTCGCGCCGCCGCGCCCGTCTATCGTGATAAAGTCTGGTTCTGCATAGACGCACCACGCCAGATCATGCTCGATGTTGCCGGCGGCAATCTTGATGCCGACAGGGCGTCCTTCTGAGCGCTCACGCAGCATGGACACCATCTCTTTTAAATCATCCTTTATCTCGATTTCCGGGAATTTGCTGGGACTCTGTACATCCTCGCCGAGCGGTTTGTTCCGGACGGCCGCGATTTCCGGCGTTACCTTGCTTCCAGGAAGGTGTCCACCCATTCCGGGTTTTGTCCCCTGACCGATTTTAATCTCGATCGCATCTGAAGCGCGCAGATTTTCATCCGTGACGCTGTATTTGTTGGGAATATACTCAAAAATGTATTTATAGGCAGAGGCCTTTTCTTCGGGAAGAATTCCGCCTTCACCGCTGCACATGGCCGTTCCGGCCATTGCGGAACCCTTCGCGAGCGCGATCTTGATCTCTCTGGACAGGGCACCGAAGGACATATGGGAAATATAGACCGGGCTCTCGAGCACCATCGGTTTTATTGCGTGCTTTCCGATAATTGTCTGTGTGCTGACCGGATCGCCGTCGTTCAGCGGCGCAGGGTCAAGCTGCGCCCCGAGCAGAAGAATATCCTCCCACTTCGGAAGCGGGAGCAGCGTGCCCATCGCGGCGTGAAGCGATTCGCCGGATACGGCCATCTCATGGATTTCTTTCATATAGCGCGCGTCCGGGTCCTCACGGACGAGATTCGCATCATAGGTCGGCGCAGGTGCCGGCTGATAGGCAGGTACAAGTTCTTCTGCTGCTGGAAGTGCTTCGCCTGCCGCAGCTTCCGAAGGACCGTCAGCTTGCTCCGGTGCAGCGGGTTCGGCAGTTACGGCATCTTCCTCCAATGGCCGGAATCTGGACGGCGGCTGTTGGCAGACAGGACATTTCTCGAGCGTGGTAAAAGGTTTTCCCTCCTTCTCTTCATCAAAAACATATCCGCAAACGCTGCATACATACTTCATACAAAATCCTCCTGTAATGAATCTTGAGACGGGATTTTTTGTCGCTTAATCAGGTATGTATTCTAGATTTCAGTATAGCAGAGTGCGTATGTGTGTGCAAAACTTTATGAACGAAGAATCGGGCTGCTGTACAAGCGTTTTTGTACAGCAGCCCATTGTTTTAAGCCGGGATAAGATCATAGATGGGTTTACAGAAATCTGCTGAAAAACTGCTCCCAGATGCGGAAGCTCATCTCCGGCATGGTCGCATGCGGCATGTAGTCTACCTGCGTAAACCATACAGGGGCGGTTCCTTCGCGTTCCAGTTTGCGGTCGAGGAAGCGGCCGTTCTGTTCTATCGGGAAGTCGTTCCAGTTCTCCGGAATCATATCTGCCTTGCCGTTTCGCTTCATCCACATATCTACTGTGAAGCCGGTCTCGTTGTCATGATCCGGGCTGGTCGGGATCAGCCACGCTTCTTCCGTACCCCAGTGCATCCAGACAGGCAGCTGCAGATCGTTGAAGCGGTTCAGATCCGGCAGTTCTGTCATGGTTTTTGAAGATCCGCCGAAGAACACGCCGGAGCACGGCGCGATCGCTTTCAGGCGGTCTGTCATGCCAAGGCCGAGCATCTGTGTCATGAGTGAGCCCCAGGAGTGACCGGTTGCAAATACGTGGTCAGGATCGACCGGGTGCTCCGCAATCGTCCTGTCGAGCATCTGGCGGAAGAAGGAGAGCTCGTCCGGGCGGTCGTCTTCCTGAAAGATGTTCCATGCCGGGAAGAGCGCGTACTCCGGCATAAGTCCCTGCTCGGGCATGTTGACGTGGGCGTAAAGCGCGGTCGGGAATACGACGATGAAACCGTACTGATCCGCAACCTTTGTCCAGCCGCTGTTGCCGATGTAGATTTCGCCGCTGCAGGTGTAACCGTGCATGGCCAGTACGAGCGGAACCTTTTTTGCGGGATTGTCTGACACTGCGATTCTGACGGAATCCGGCACATATACGTACCACTCGCGCTTCCAGCCGTCGATCGTTTCATAGTGATATTCCATGTGCAGATCGCGGACCGGATCCTGCGTGACGCGGAGCTCGCCGCCCGGGCTGCTCATCCAGCGGCGCTGGCGGTACAGGAAATCGCTCCAGATCCGCTGCGAGAGACGCGCCGCGAGATCCCCGGCAGCACCCGGAATGCAGCTCGCGCAGACGCGGTATGCCTCTTTTTCCTGATTGAGCGGATATTCTGTTGCCAGTGTTCTTCTGTATTCTGTACAGTCCGGATCGATCTGATAAGCCTGCCCGTCCGTTCCGCAGGCTTTTTTCCAGTAAGCAAGCGCAGTGTTTTCTCCTGCCAGACCGCAGTCCGGGTCATCAATGATCCATGCCGGAACAGGGATGTCACCCTTGCGGATATTCTTTCTGTGGTCAGGATCCTCATAGCCATCCAGCATCGTGCAGTAATCCTGCGCCGCTGCCTCAAGGTATGCCGGACTGACCGCGGAGCCGCCGACTGTCGCGATACCGGCGTAGAAAGCCGGGTTTGCCGCGACAGCCATATTTGCCAGGACGCCGCCTTCTTTCAGCCCCATGACATATACCTTGGACTCGTGGACACAGTAGTAAAAACGCTCACATGCTTTTAACGCTGCTGCATTGATGTATTCCACATCGCCGCCGGCGATTCCGTATTTCTCATCTGTATTCCAGACTCCGTTCTCCGGCTCCAGGAAGAACACCAGAAGCTTTTCTTTGTGAATTTCCTGATCCGCGATTCTTCTCCACTCAGTCGTTTCAAACAGCGCATCCGCGTTTACGCCGTCCGGCCCGATCACGATGACAGCCGCTGTGGACTCACGCACATCCTGCGGGGCATAAGCCAGCATACGCCGTGTTCTGGTTCCGACCTGTACCGGAATTTCAAATGTACCGTGAAAATGCGGGATATAAGGGCTGGCCGGGTCGACCTTCTCAAGTTCATAATTTGTATACATGGCTTATCCTTTCTTAATTCTGCTCAGGCCTTTGCCTTCTCTCTCTGATCCAGCTCAGTAATAATCGTATCATACTGTTTATCCAGATGGTAGATGATCATCAGCACCGCAACCAGTGCCCATGCAAGGACAGAACCCCAGATGTACAGGTTCTTCACCATAGAGACCGCAGACGCAATTTCAACTTCCTTGCCGGTGAATCCGGACGCTTCCATCAGATGTCCGATTGCCCATGCAGTGAGGCCGCCGCCGAGCTTCTGGCCGACCGTGAAAGCAGAGAATACCAGCGCGTGGACGCGCAGTCCGGTTTTCCAGTGACCGTATTCGATGACATCTGCCAGCATGGTGAAGATGCAGCCGTAGAACGGTGCCTCGCCAAAGCCTCTCATGATTGCAGCTGCGATCAGCATCGGATAGCTTGTCGGAGCGATCAGTACGAGTCCCATGGATGCGACGCAGAGAATAGCGCCGAAGAGAACCAGGTTTCTCTTGCCGAATTTTTTGATGAACGGAGCCAGAATAATGACGCCGATGATCCACGGAATTTTTTCTGCTGTCTGCAGGAGTCCCATGCCTTCCGGGTTGCCGAGCAGATACTGCGCGTAGTAGGTTGTGCAGGTTCCGTTTACATTCTGATACAGAGAAACGGAGATCATGGTCAGTGTCAGGATAATGAAATATTTATTTGCGAAAAGTGCCTTCAGACGCTGTGCGAACGGAAGTCCCTCCGTCTCTTTTGCAGCTGCCGGATGGAAGCGCTCTTTGCATCCGAAGAATGTCCACAGGAGCATTGCGATCGCGATGACGCCGTAGATTGTTGTGACGATGATCCATGCTTTTCTGTCGCCGCCCATCAGACGGATGAACGGAAGGGTCAGTGCCGTGATGATCAGGTTACCGATCGGAGACATGGACATGCGGAACAGGTTCAGCTTTGCCAGATCCTGATCGTCGTTTGTCATGGTCGGTGCCAGTGAAGAGTACGGCAGATTCAGTGCTGTGTAGCAGACGGTAGTGCAGAGGTTATAGGTGATAAAGATGTAAGCCGCCTGCACAGCTGTCGAAGAATTTCCGGGGACACATACCAGCAGAATTGCACTGACTGCATACGGGATGGCCATCCAGAGGACCCAGCATCTGTATTTGCCGAGCTTTGAGTTCACTTTATCCGTAATCTGTGCCATCATCAGATCCGAGATGCCGTCGAACACACGGGATGCCAGCAGAATGGTTCCGACTAGTGCGGCGGAGACACCTGCGACGTTTGTGTAGAAATAGACAAGCAGGCTCGATGTGATTGCAAATACGACATTGCAGGCCACATCGCCCATGCCATACGCGATTTTTTCAATTAATGTGGTTTTGTAAACAGTGCGGGCCGGTGCGCCGCCGTTGTTTGTGTTTGCCATAATTCCCTCCTCAGATTGTGTGAATATGTCCGGCTTCGTTTTGTTGATACATTTATCATAGAAGATCCGGCTCATCTTCGGTACGTGCCGGGATTACTTGTTTATGCCACATTTTTTCTGATTTCTGACGAAATAGCACCGGTAAAAACAGGACAGATGACAAAAAACCGGTATACGGAGGAAAAACCGGAGATAGTTTGCGAAAAAGATTGCTTCTAAACTATAATATATTCCAATCATATATACCAGAGCCGGATGTAAGCAGAGAAACGGAAGGATGATCATGAACAAAAAAGAAAAAAACGGGCAGGTTGTATTTCAGGTGATGCAGCGGCAGGAGACAACCTTCTGTTTTGATCAGTCGCTTCATATTTTTTACGGACTTGCGGGGACAGCGGAGGTTTTCATTGAGGATCAGGGATATGAACTCTGCCCAGGCGGGATTCTTGCGGTTGGCCCTCATATGCTTTACAGGGTCTGCTGCATCGATGCATCCCTGATCAGGCTGGAAATTCCGCCTGAGGCACAGCGCCTTGCTGGCGGTGAGAATGCCGGCGGATATGCCTGTTATGTCAGGGACGAAGAGGGAATTCAGCCGGAATTCCGGCATGTGCGCGAGCTGTATGCGACGCTGTTTTATGAGTATCTCCAAAATCATCACAGTGTTTCCTGGGCCGGAGACGGTTCCCTGATGCAGCTTCTGCAGTATATCAGGGAGCGGTTTGGGGCAAAGCTGGATCTGCGGTCGGCGGGAAAATTCTCTGATGAAAAAACGGCTTCCTTTATTCAATATATTGAGGAACACTGGGATGAGGAAGTCACCCTTTCCTCTCTGGCACGGGAAATGCATTTTTCTGTCAGCTATCTCTCGCGTTATTTTGTGAAGGCGACCGGAATGAATTTCAAAGACTATCTGAGAAAGGTGCGGATGATTCACGCGCGGCGAATGCTCGTACAGGGCAGTGCTTCGGTCACGCAGATTGCACTTGACTGCGGTTTCCGGAATCCAAGTGTTTTTATCGAAGCGTTTAAACAGGAATATCAGAAGACGCCCGGACAGTTCCGTCAGTGTCAGACGGATGCGGGAAAACTGCAGGCGGGAATTCTGACAATGCGGGATCAGCGGAGCGATCTTTCAGTTTTGCTGGTACATATGCCGGAAAAAAAGCAGGCGGAAATCACCCGGCGAAATGAGAGGATTACAACAGACTGCAGCCGGGTGAAAGATGTGCGCAGGCAGACGCGGATCCTGAATATCGGATATGCGAAGGACGGCCTTCTGGAACCGGTACAGCAGCAGATTAGAAGAGCTCAGGCGGAGATCGGATTTACCTGGTTCCGGTGCCACGGTTTATTTGATAAAGACATGTATCTTTACAGCGAAGATGAGGAAGGCGGCCCTGTCTTCTCCTTTGCGTATCTGGACATGCTGCTCGATTTTGTGACAGGACTCGGCCTGAAGCCGTTTCTGGAATTTGGCTTTATGCCGCCGGAACTCGCGAAGGAGCAGACGCGGATTTTCGACAGACCGTCTGTCATCTCCGGCTGTGCCGATCTGGAAAAATGGAAGCTGCTGGTCCGGGCCGTGCTGACACACTTTGCGGAACGATACGGGACAGCGGCGCTCTGTACCTGGCGGTTTGCGACCATCAGCCTCAGTTATGTGCGGATCGGCTGCCTTACGCTGGATGATTTTGCGGAATTGTATGAGACGACCTGGCATACTGTAAAGGAATTTGACCGGGAACTTTCCTTTGGCGGAGCCGGGTATTTTCCAGATCTGACAGAAAATGAAAAGATCGGAACACCCTGGTTTCTGCAGTTTGCGACGGAACATGGCTGTCCGCCTGATTTTCACTCGATGCAGTGGTATCCCTGCGTGCGGACGGACGACACACTGTTTATGGAATATACCCTGAGTCAGCGGTCTGCGCCGGCACTGCTGTCGACAGATCCTGATTATCTGAAAAAGAAGCTTGACGAACTGGACCTGCTGTTTGAAAAATATCATCTGGAAGACCGCGAACTGTTTCTGGAGGAGTGCAATTCGACGCTCTGGCAGCGCGACCTCTCAGGCGACACCTGCTACAAGGCGGTGTGGCTGGCAAAAAACATGCTGCTTTCCGCAGGGCGGGCAGCATTTGGGTACTGGCTGCTGACGGATCTGATGGAAGAGCGCGCCCACATACAGTCTGTCTTTCACGGCGGCTACGGGCTGTTTACCTATGATGGCATTCCAAAGGCGGGTTACACAGCAATGCGGATGATTGCAGCGCTGGGAGAGCAGGTAATAGATGAAGGCGATGGCTGGATTCTGACCGGGGCCGGAGCAGCATTTGTTCTGCTTGTCTACAACTACACACATTATACGGATCTTAACTGTTACCGCTATAAGCAGCTGGAGGTTCCCGGTGAGGCCTACAGTGTATTTCTCCCTGGAGAGAAGGTTGAATTGCAGTTTCATCTGGGAGCGCTTTCAGGAGATACATACAGGATCACGCGGCGGAAGCTGAACCGGGCGCACGGATCATCTTTTGACCGCTGGCTGGAGCTTCAGACGCCGGAATGCCCGGATCAGCAGACAGTCCGTTACCTGACAGAACAGGCGGAACCGGCAGTACACATGGAGACCGTATCCTGTACCGGGCAGCTGACACTGGAGGTCTCCTGTATGCCGCTGGAGATGGAGCTGATCCGGATCGAGCCAGTATAGAGGCGCTTTTCTGCCAGTAAAATGATTCATAAGAGCAGATTATTTTAAAAGAAGAACAGGGATTGCTCTGGTAATCTCAGTGTGCGGCAGCTCGCAATTAACGCGGGCGGCCTTTGCGGAGGAGTGATGAAGAACCGCAAAAGGGGAGAATCAGGAATAAAGGGTTTGAAGAAGTACGAAACAGCGCGCCGACAGTGATATCGGCGCGCTGTCCTGCTATGTAGATACAGTCCCGCGTCAGGACACTTAAACCTCCAGGTGATCCCGGAAATTTTCGCCCCACTTAAAGAGCGCGACCATCTCATTTGTGATGGAGACGCCATTGTATTTCTTGTGAATCTCATCTCTTGTGAGCCACGCGGCCTCCGCGATCTCATTGGTGTCCTGAATATCGATCTCAGTACTGCCCTCGATGTCGCAGAACGCGCCGATGATCAGGTTGTAGCCAAATCCCCATGGCTGAGACTTGTAGTAGCGGATGTTCGTCGCCTTCAGGCCTGACTCCTCAAAGACCTCGCGGCGCACAGCGTCCTCGACCGTCTCGCCGATCTCGACGAAGCCGGCGATCAGCGCGGTGCCTGCATAACCGTCTTCCTCCCGGCCGCGGTAGCGGATCATCAGAAGCTTGTCGTCGTGAACCGGCGCGATGATGACGGTCGGAAGAATGCGCGGGAAGACCATGTATCCGCAGTCTGTACAGCGGACGCAGCGCATCTTCGGGTGAATCGTCATGTGCCCGCCGCAGCGGCCGCAGTGCCGGTTGTCGTGATACCAGGTCGAGAGCTGGAAGGATGTCTCTGCTCCGAAGAATACATTTTTCGGAACCGGCCTGATGTCAAAGTTGAACGGCTGAAATTCCATGCCGGTGAAAGAAAAGTCCGGCGCTGCGTCACCCATATAGATAAAGGTGTAGTAGCTGGTTCCGCTGATCGTAAAGAGATAGGCCAGACGGCCGCCGAGCACGGATGCCTTCTGGTCAGCTTCCGCATCCTCCGGATCGAACCAGAAGTCCGAAAACAGTGTGGCATCCGGAAGAATCATGGAGCCATCCTCTGCCGTGTCCATCAGAATCTGACGCTCGACATTCTTAAAAACAGCGGCAAAGTCGCCCTTCTTTGGAGGGATATTCAGATATTCAGGGGTAAATACTTCATTGTTCTCAAGTTCCTGGATCATATGTCTTTCCTTTCAATAAAAATTTCCTGACGGCCAGATCTTGTGCGCTTTTCTAAGAAAACACTGATTGCTTCAGCGTTTTCCGAAATACTACATGGACTTCATTTCGAATATCAGATATTATTATATAATTGAACAGGAATGTATGCAAACCTTTTGCCGCGAACAAAAACCAGAATTGTTTTTTGAGGAGAACCTGCGCTATTTCCGGCTGTTTTCCAACCGCATCGAACGGCTCCGTGATATTTCCACTGCGCTGCGGGACCACACGATCCAGACCAGGGATGTTTACAAGACGCATCTGGACATCCGGCAGAACAGCATCATGACGATCCTGACAATTGTGACGACGATTTTTATGCCGCTGACCCTGATCGCAGGCTGGTATGGCATGAACTTCCGCTATATGCCGGAGCTGGAGTACCGGTGGAGCTATCTGGTCGTTATCGTTGTCAGTGTACTGATTGTGGCAGGCAGCATTCTGTTTTTTAAAAAGCGGAAGTGGCTGTGATGGAGCAAAAAGTCTTTTAAACACCATGTACAATCTACATTAATCAAAACATGCCTCCTCTGGATATTACAATCCGCAGGAGGCGAAGACAAATTACAGGAATTTGCCGAATGACAAAAAGAGCCTGTAAAAAGACGAGTATGATTCAAAAACAATTCTTGATGAATTGTTCATGTCCCGTCTCCTGCGGAAAAGATATGCAATTTCAATCTTGGATTTTGCAGGAGCGGATCCGTCTCCCCGAATCGATACTCGAAATGTGATATGATTATGTAAGATGAGACAGATTCTAGCACAACATAATCACGCATGTCAAGAGGTTAAAATAATTTTTGGGTGAGATTGTTGAAAATGCAAATTGTGTGAGATACAATGAAACCAGTATTTCCTTAGGTCAATACTCCCGAAATTTAATCTACACAGGAGACTCACATAAAAATGAAAAAACAGACAATGCGCGGCTATCTGCTGGTGCTGGCTGCCGCGCTTTCCTGGGGCTGGATTCCCGTGTTCAGCCGCATCGCTTACCAGTACGGGAGCAATCCGCAGGTGGCGGCGGCGTACAGATCGTTTGTGGCTGCCCCGGTGTTTCTGATCTGGCTTCTGTCAAAGGGGTCGCTGAAAAATTTCAAGAAAAAGGATCTTCCGTTTTACCTGCTGTACGGTCTGGTTGCCTATGCGGGGACCTGCTATCTCTACATGGCTTCGGTGCAGCTTCTGACCAGCGCAATGGCGGCCATCTTGCTGTATACCAGCGCGGCGTTTATCATCGTGCTGAACCGTCTGATCTATAAGGAATCGATCACGCGCGACAAGGTGATCGCGCTTCTTTGTACCTTTGGGGGATGTTTTCTCGTCGTGCGGGCGTATGACCCGGGAGCGTTTCTGGGAAACCTCAAGGGAATTCTTTTTGGGCTGGCATCCGGTTTTTGTTATTCAATGACGACAGTTATGGGGACTACGGCGCGGAAAAAGAACCCGGGAGAAGTGAATTCGGGACTGATGACGATTTTCGGGTCACTTGTTTTTCTGGCGGTCTGTCCCCCGTGGAAAAATCCGGTGACGTCGGTTCCTCTGATGGCTTCATACATTGCCCTCGGGCTGGTTTGCTCCGTGATGGGATTCGGCCTGTATCTGAAGGGTATGGAGCAGGGGATTGACGGCGGCATCGCCGGAATTATCGCGATGGTCGAGCCGGTGGCCGCCACAGTGCTGGGCTGTCTGTTTTATCATGATCAGATCACCTGGCCGCAGGTTGTCGGAATCTGTGTCGTTCTGCTGGGAGTCAGTTTTCCGATTTTCAGCGAAAGAAGAAGGAATCGCAGGAGAACCTTATAGATAATTGCGAAACAACAGATTTGTTGACAGATTGCACAAAATAATATTCCATTGCAGACACGCTCGCGCTTGCTCACGGAATAGTTGATTTTGCACAATCTGGACGTCGATAAATGAAATTTCCCAATTTCCTGTAATATGGGAGAAGTACAAGGAGAAGGACCATGTCGATTGAACGGGCGAGAAAACATCTGCGGGACAAAGGATTTGAGGACCGGATTATCATTCCAGAGCACAGCAGCGCCACCGTCGCGGAGGCGGCAGCGGCACTTGGATGTGAGCCTGGAATGATTGCGAAGACGCTTTCTTTCCTCCAGGGGGAGCAGCCTGTGCTGATTCTGGTGGAGGGAATGGCGAGAATTGATAATAAGAAATACAGGACGCGGTTTGGCTGCAAGGCGAAAATGATACCGGCAGAGCGGGTGGAGGAGCTGATCGGCCACGATGTGGGCGGCGTCTGTCCGTTTGGCATCAATGAAGGCGTGACGGTTTATCTGGATGAGAGTCTGAGACAGCATGAAACCGTTTATCCGGCCGCGGGAACGGATCACAGCGCAGTCCGGCTGACTATCGCGGATCTGGAGGCGTGCAGTGATTTTGCGGAGTGGGTGGACGTCTGTAGATGAGGGCGTGTAAAAGTGACTGTTATAAAATGAATTCATAAAGGAAATCCCGATTGAATCTTCAATCTTCAAAACAGGATTCTTGTGACTACAGTCATGAGAGAAGAGATGTTTAACTGTGCCATACAGGGAGGAATCGATGGGCATTTATCTGAATCCGGGAAATGAGGGCTTTACAAGAATTACATCAGCGGATATCTATGTGGATAAGACCATGATGATCCGGGAAACCAACCGGTGCATCGACACCGGAAATAATTATATCTGCATGTCCAGGCCGCGCCGATTCGGAAAGACCGTCGCGGGAAATATGCTCTGCGCGTATTATTCCAAAGGCTGTGACTCTCGGGAATTATTTGCGCCTTTCAAGATCAGTCAGGATCCCGGGTATGAAGCAAAGCGCAACCGGTACAATGTCATTAAGATCGACATGAACAGCGAGTACCAGAACACATTGAATAAGGATCAGCTAATTACGCGCCTGACGGGAAAAATCAAAAAAGAAATGATCAGAGCATTTCCATCGTCGGATATAGAAGATGATGACACGCTGGCGGAGAGCATATTGAAAGTGTTTTCGGAGACAGGAGAGCATTTCATCATTCTTCTGGACGAATATGACGTCCTCGTCCGCGAACAAGTCAGTGATCATCTCTTTCAGGAATATCTCTCCTTCCTGAACGGCTTATTCAAGAGTGACACGCTCTGCCTGGCAATTTCACTGGCATATCTGACAGGCATCCTTCCGGTGGTGCGGGATAAGGTGCAGTCAAAGCTGAATAACTTCCGGGAATACACCATTTTGAATGCCGGCGTGTTTGCGGAATTTGCCGGATTTACTGCAGAAGAGGTCAAAAACCTGTGCGAAGAACGTGCGGTTGATTTTAATGAATGCAGAAGGTGGTATGACGGATACCGTCAGCATGGCTATGAGATCTATAATCCGGAGTCGGTTGTGCGCTCTGTAGAAGACAGGATGTTCGGCAGTTACTGGGGCAGGACGTCCTCCTATGAAGTCATCTCTGACCGCATCCGGCAGAACTTTGCAGGGACAAAAGAGGCGGTCATTCAAATGCTGGCCGGTGAAAGCGTGGATGTGGATGAAGGTTCTTACCTGAACACCATGACGGATTTTTCTAGCAAGGATGATATTTTCGGGTATCTGATGCATCTGGGATATCTCGCTTACGATGCAGAAACGCAGACCTGCCACATTCCAAATAAGGAGGTGCGGGAGGAGTGGTTCCGCGCCCTGAAAAAGACGGAAGAATACCGGATGACGGATCAGATCGTCCGGTCATCCAAAGAACTGCTGGCAGAGACTCTGCAGGGAAATGCCGATGCGGTCGCGAAAGCGCTGGATGTTTCCCACATCCATGTGACATCCAACCGCAGCTACAACAACGAAGACGCGCTGCAGAGCGCTATCTATCTTGCGTTTATCTATGCCCTGAACCGCTATACCGTGATCAAAGAAATGACCGCCGGAAAAGGCTTTGCGGACGTTGTATTCATCCCGTTCCATGAGGGCGATCCGGCGATGGTGATCGAATTGAAGCGGAATGACTGCGCGGAAAGTGCACTGGATCAGATCCGCAAGAAGCAGTACTTCGACAGCCTGGAACACTACAGCGGAGACCTGCTTCTGGTCGGGATCAACTACGACGAGAAAGAGAAGACCCACTCCTGCAGGATTGAGCAATTCCGGAAATAATGGATGCAAACACTTTTTTTGCACAAACCCTCTCGGAAGACGATGGTTTTTGTTGAAAATACAGGCAATTTCCG
The DNA here is from genome assembly GCA_017475785.1 of Eubacterium sp. The sequence continues at coordinate 78,037 of JAFVEX010000051.1, forward strand.
GGACTTCATTTGTGTTCCCGGTCATCAGAAAAATCTTCTTTACATGGATGGATTCCGTTTGCTACATTGAAGTTAGTTTGCAAAACTAATGCCATTCGGTGACAGCGTCAATGTAGTGATACACGAATCGAAAGAATCTGCCGCGCGAAGGGCTGCACACTACACCAGGAGGCGAATCCTTCTGGCATGTATCGGTAGAAGAATGCGGAGGAGAAGTGCTATAATGACAACAGATTGTGATTGAGTTTCAGGGAGTGGCAGAATGGGAACAAGTGAACTAAATCAGCTTCCGGCCGGGACGCGGATCGGCGGGCGGTATGAAATCCTTGAGGTGATCGGCCAGGGCGGCTTCGGTATTACATACCGGGGCTATGACCTGACGCTGGATGTGCCGGTTGCGGTCAAGGAATATTATCCCTCCGGGATCGCCAGCCGCTATCACACGCAGTCACTGGATGTGCAGGTGGGAGGTGCCGACAACCAGAGGCAGTTTGAGGAGGGCAAGGCGAAATTCCTGGAAGAGGCGCGTGTTCTCGCAAAGTTTTCTGAGGATCCGAATGTAGTCGGCGTCCGGGATTTCTTTGAGGACAACCAGACCGTCTATATTGTCATGCAGTATCTGCAGGGAGAGAGTCTGAAGGATTATACCGTCACGGACGGAAGAATGACTTTTGATGAGGCGTTTGCGCTGCTGCGGCCAGTGATGCAGTCGCTGGGCAGAATGCACAGCACCGGTCTGATTCACCGCGACATCAGTCCATCCAATCTGATCCGCATGCGGAGCGGAAAAGTCAAGCTGATTGACTTCGGGACGGCGCGGGAGATCAGTGCGGAGGGAGAGAAAAGCCTCTCTGTGATGCTGAAGCCGGGGTATGCGCCGGCAGAGCAGTACAAGACCCGCGGCGCGCAGGGACCGTGGACGGATGTTTACGCACTGTGCGCGTCGATTTATAAGCTGATAACCGGTGTGACGCCGGAAAACTCTCTGAACCGGCTGCTGGAAGATGAGCTGCTGCCGCCGTCGCAGTGCGGCGCTGTGATCAGTCCTTCGCAGGAGGAGGCGCTGATGCGCGGCCTGGCGGTTCGCGCCGGAGACCGCATTCAGAACATGGAGGAACTGGAGGCGGCGTTTGACGCCGCGTCTGCTGTGCCTGAACAGGAGCAGGACGGGGCGGGAGAATACGATGATGAGCGGACGATCATGGGACCGTCTGCGGAAGCATTTTCTCAGAAGAAGGAGCGGACGCACGAGATACCTGCGCCCGTGCAGAAAAAAGCATCCACGCCCGCAAGGAAAAAGGTACACGAGAAGCCCGCACCTGTCGAAGAACAAATCGTTTCTGATGTAACTGGGGACGGTGAAGGAAAAAAAGCTGGCAGCGGAGCAGAGCAAAAACAGGCTGGCAGCGGGGCAGAGCAAAAACAGGCTGGTGCCGGAGCAGATGAAAAACAAGCCGGCAGCAGGGCAGAACAGAGGCAGCAGAAAAAAGGAAAATTTAAAGAGAAAGAACAGAAAAGAAAAATCCGGCAGACAAAAAAAGAACTGCCGGAGAAGGAGAAATCAGGACGGCCGCGGAAGAAATGGCCCATCCTCGCGGTGATTCTCGCGGTTGCGGCAGTCATTGCGGTGGTTTACTTCAGCACAAACGGAAGCGGCGGCGGAGAGATTGCTGACTGGGGCGACGACAAAAAGATTGTGCGGTTTGTCACAGGCGGCAAAGGTACGACGATTACCAAATCAGCACTGAACGCGGTCGACCGCAATCATGACGTCGTAGCCATACAATTTTACAATTGTAATATAAGCGACGAGGTGATTGAGCGGCTGGGCTCTATGAAGCGCATTGAGGAAGTGAAATTTGACGGGTGTGCCGGATTTTCGACACTGTCGCCTCTGTCCGGCCTGCAGACACTGACGACGCTCGAGATCGAGCCGGCCATAGGGGAAAAGGATCCCGTGTTTGACGGGGACGTTATGTTCGGTGCCGATATCCCGCAGTTGAAGAAGTTAAATCTGCACAGGTACCAGATGAGAAACGGCCTTGATTTTCTGCGCCGTTTTTCCGGGCTGGAGTCATTCTATCTTTCCAATCTTACATTTGACGGGTCAGCCGTTGTGCTGCCGGAGCTTCCGAAGCTGGTTTACGTGTACCTGGAGCACATGGATCTCCGGGAGGCCGATCTGTCTGCGCTTGGCAGGGCGGGACAGCTGAAAAGCGTGAAAGTGAATGACGACAACCTGACGGATCTTTCATTTTTGAAGGAGGCCGCGGCACTGGAGGAAATTTTCGCAGTGGACAATCAGCTCTCAGACCTTGGCGGACTGGAGGCGAAAGAGGCGCTGAAGTATGTGGCGCTGGACAGAAATCTTTTAACAGATATATCCGCTTTGTACAGCAGCGCGCAGCTGGATCATCTGAGTGCCGACGAGAATCAGATCACGGATATTTCAGTGTTCGCCGGGTGTCCGGAGCTGTCCACCCTTTCCTTGAATGGGAATCAGATTGCGGATATTTCTGCGCTGGCCTCATGTGATCTGACCTCGCTGTCCATGAATCACAACCAGATTGCCGATCTTGCGCCGCTTTCCGCCTGCGCGAATCTGCGGGGGCTGTATCTTGCCGATAACCAGATCACAGATGCTTCTCCACTGACAGCATGTGAGAAGATGAAATATCTGAATCTTGGAAACAATCAGATCACCGATCTGGCCTTTTGCGAAAATATGCTGGAGCTGGAAAAACTGTGGGCGCGCGACAACCAGATCAGCGATCTTAGTGGTCTGCACAATGTGACGCAGTTAGAAGAACTTCGGCTGAACGGGAATCAGATCACGGACATTTCTGTCGTGGAGAAGAGCGCGGAGCATCTGGAAATTCTCGTACTGGATCAGAACCAGATATCCGACCTCACCCCGGTGGGGAGCTGCGCGAAGCTGAAAGGACTGTCTGTCAATGAGAATCAGCTGACAAATATTTCTTCGCTGAAAGGCTGTCCTGAGCTGTATTTCCTGTCCGCATCAGGAAACGAAATCACGGACATTTCCGCACTGGAATCCTGCGGCGCGCTGTACATGGCAGACCTGGGGGAGAATCAGATCAAAGATATCACGGCACTCGGCGCGTCAGGTGCCGCCAAAATGGCACTGCTGCTGCAGAATAATGAGATCAGTGATATTTCACCGCTGTACGGAATGAAGGACTACGTATATCTGTCGCTCTACAACAACCAGATCACGGACATTTCCGGGATGTCGGCGATGACCGGAATCAGCGGAGGCAGTGAGCTGTACCTGGACTGGTGGGACGGGCTGCAGGCTGCAGATCTGTCTGAGACAACCTACATAAAGCCGAAGCTGGTCGATACGCCGCCGGACCGCCAGGTGAATCTGCAGAACGCGTTTCAGGACGCGCGCAGGGATGCCGGCAAGACCGTCGGTTCTATCGAATATCTTTCGAAGGACGAAGCTGACGCAGAGATTGTGAAGGTCCGCACGGAAGCACGCGTTGCCGCCGGAATTGACGAGAAGCAGGAAGAAGAATCTGAGGAATGACTTTATGTACGAAGAAACGATTCTTTATCAGCCGGAAGCGGGGACTCCGCGTCTGATCATTCTCAGCGGCGGAGAAATCCTGGAATATGAGCTGGATCAGGAGCAGACTTTCGGGCGTCCCGCAGGCGGGAAAGCACCTGAACTTGCGGTGAAGTCCGGCGTCGTCTCGCGCAGACACGGACAGTTTCTGACAAATGCCGCCGGAAGCAGGTACAGCGACGCGGGAAGCCTGAACGGAACGATTTACAACGGCAGAGAGCTGGAACCCGGCGCGGGGCAGCTGCTCTCTGACGGGGATGTGCTGCGTGTGCACGGACGGCAGGACGAGTCGTCAGAGATGGATGTCCTCATGATCTATTCGACCGCGTCAGGCGGGCAGCGGCGGGAGTGGAGCCGGATTTCGCTCGGCGAGGCAGCTGAGATCGTCATTGGGAGAAATGAGAAGCTGCGCCTGCAGGAAAAGAGCGTGTCGCGCAGACATGCCTCCCTGTTCCGGGCGAAAAAAGGCTGGGCATTGATTGATCACGGCAGCCGGAACGGTGTTTTTTTGAATGCAGTCAGAGTGGAAGAGCCGGTATATCTGCATAAAAATGACGTAATCCGGATCGCGGGATATTATTTTGTATTTCTGGGAGACGAGCTGCTTTTCCAGTCAGATCCGGTTCCTGAGGCAGCCGGCGGCGGAACGTCGTCAGCAGAGAATAAAGCCTGCGGCGCGGTGCCGTCAGAAAATAAAGCCGGCGGCGCGATGCCGTCAGCAGAGAATGCAGACGGCACAATGGATGAGGCTGGTTCGGAAGCGCGCCAGAGGGAAGCTGTGTCTCTGGCGGCTGAATACAGGACGGCACAGGCCGAAAGACAGGCCGAGGAGCCTGCAGAGGAACCGGACAGCGTGGGTCTCTCTGTGTGGATCGAGGAGCGCAATGTCTGGAACCGCGCGAAAAAGAAGACGCTTCTGCGGGATATCCGTCTGGAGATTCCTGCCGGCAGCATGGTGCTGATCCTCGGCGGATCCGGCGCCGGAAAGACGACCTTTATGAACGCGGTCATGGGATATGAGCGTGCGGAGGGTGAAATCCGCTACGCCGGAACGGATATTTACCGGGAATATGAGCGCATGAAGTACGAGATCGGTTATGTGCCGCAGCAGGATCTGCTCCGGATGAACGACACCGTGTATGACACGCTTTATAATGCGGCAAATATGCGTCTTCCGGTTATGCAGAAAGAAGAATACGCGGAGCATGTGGAGGAGACCCTGCATCTTCTGGGGCTTGAGCGTCTGCGTGACTCGCTTGTAGGAAAACTCAGCGGCGGCCAGCGAAAGCGCCTCAGCATCGCGGTGGAATATATCGGAAACCCCTCCCTGTTTTTCCTGGACGAGCCGGATTCCGGCCTGGACGGAACCATGGCGCGCCAGCTGATGGAAAATCTGCGCGAGATCGCGGATCAGGGGAGAATCGTGCTTGTGATTTCCCACAGTCCGGATCGCGCGTTTGAGCTGTTTGACAAGGTAATTGTACTGGCAAAGAGCAGCAAGGAAGAAGGACGTCTGGTCTTTTACGGAAGTCCTGAGGAGGCGTGCGGATTCTTTGAGGTCAGTGAGCTGGAAGGAATCATGACGCGGATCAATTATCCGGAGGAAGGCGGCGAGGGACTTGCAGACATGTATATCCGGCGGTTTGAGGAATTCTCCGGTTAAGGAGCCGCCGCGTTGCCCGCGGACTTTGATTAAAAATTACGGAATTCAGGGAGAAAAGCAATATGGCTGAGCGCAGGATTTCGGGACAGGGGCAGATCAGAATCTACCTCGGGAAATGCTTCCGCCTGTTTCAGAATGAGAAGCAGTGGAAAAACTTTTTATCTTCATTCATTATCATCGTGCTGATTTCCATGGTGACCGGCTCTGAGATGTTCAGAAGCTACTCGACGACGGATAAAGGCGCGTTTGCGATCGTGTCCGCATGTATCTGGTCGGGGCTGTTCAACTCCATCCAGTCAATCTGCCGTGAGCGTGCGATCATCAAGCGGGAGTACCGGACGGGTCTGCGTATTTCTTCCTATATACTCGCGCATGTAATTTATGAGATGTTTCTCTGCGCGGTCGAGTCACTCATCGTTCTGGTGGTGACGATGCTTCGCAACGCGTCGCATTTGCCGCCGCACGGCCTGTTTTTGCCAGCGTTTCTGGAACTGTATATCACGATTTTCCTCGTGACGTTCTGCGCGGATATGATCGCCATGCTGGTTTCCTGTATCGTGAAAACGGAAAACTCTGCCATGATGATCATGCCGTTTGTGCTCGTGGTACAGCTCGTGATGTCGGGCGTTGTCTTTGCGCTGGAGGGTGTGGCAGAACTGGTCTCATATCTCACGGCAAGCCGCTGGGGCGTGGAGGCGATCAATTCCATTGCCAGAACCGACACGACGGTCGATTTTCAGGCGGCCTGGGCGGATGCCGGTGACGGCGGAGCCGGCGTGCTTGCCATGGACTGGCTCGTACTGCTGGTGTTCAGTGGGATTTATATCGTGATCGCGATCATTATGCTCAGACGTGTGGATAAAGACGAGCGCTGAGGGGATGACAAGATGATTTTTGATACACACGCACATTATGACGACGAGGCGTTTCAGGAGGACCGGGATGATTTGCTTGCGTCGCTCCCGGAGGGCGGAATCGGCGCCGTGACGGACGCCGCGTCAACGTATCAGAGCCTGATAAAAATCAAAGAACTGACAGAGCGGTACGCGCATGTTTTCGGCGCGTTTGGAATTCACCCCTCTGAGATCGACACGGTACCGGGGGTCGCGAAGATCCCGGACGCGGACGGAAAAGAGCCGCCGGCCACGGAACCTCAGGACGCGGACGGCAAAGAGCCGCCGGCCGCAAAACTTCAGGACGCGGACGGCAAAGAGCTGCCAGCCGCAAGGATCCCGGACGCGGTCGGTAAAGAGCCGCCGGTCTGGTTTCTGGAGGAGCTGCGCGACCTGTGCCGGCTGAAAAAAGCCGTTGCCGTAGGAGAAATCGGCCTGGATTATCACTGGGACAAGGACAACAAAAAACAGCAGATCGAGTGGTTTGCGTGTCAGATCGAACAGGCGCGGCAGCTGCAGCTGCCGGTCATCATCCACAGCCGCGATGCAGCAGCGGATACACTTGCGACGGCAAAGCGGATGATGCTGCAGGATGTCGGAGGCGTCATGCATTGCTTTTCATACTCCGTCGAGCAGGCTAGAGAATACCTGAACATGGGACTGTATCTCGGGATCGGCGGCGTGCTGACCTTCAAAAACGCGCGCAAGCTGCGGGAAGTCGTCGCCTACGCCCCGCTTGAACAGCTGGTTTTAGAGACAGACTGCCCGTACCTGGCACCTGTGCCCCACAGGGGAGAGCGGAATGATTCCCGGTACCTGCCGCTCGTGACAGCTGAAATTGCCCGGATTAAGGGAATCTCACAGGAAGCGGCAGAGGAGGCGGCCTGGGAGAACGCGCGCAGGCTTTACAGGCTTGCATAGCGGCAGAGAACGCGCGCAGGCTTTACAGACTTGCATAGCGGCAGAGAACGCGCGCAGGCTTTACAGGCTTGCATAGTAGCAGAGGATACGCGCAGACTTTACAGGATTGCGCAGCGGCAGAGGCAGAGGATACGCGCGTGATTGCAGAACCTGCAAAAAAAGCGACCGAAATAATGACGGGTGGTCGCTTTTTTTTGTGCAATCTGATATGATGATTACAGCGCCAAAAGTCATGAACCCTCGCAGGCGTGCCTGCAGGGTTGTGGGAGACCAAAGAGAAAAAGGAGATGCACCTATGGCAAAGAAGAATACAGCGGCAAAGAAAACCACTTCGGCCGGAAAGACCACTGCGGCAAAAAAGAATACTGCCGCCAGAGCGAGCACCGCGTCAAAGAAGAACACAGCGGCCGCAAAGGCTGTTGTGGAAACACCGCATTTCGGAGAACTGGACCAGCATCTGTTCGGACAGTCTACGCATCATGAAATCTATAAGAAGATGGGTGCGCATCCGGATAAAAAGGACGGAAAAGAAGGCGCGTGGTTTACTCTCTGGGCGCCAAATGCCGCGTCGGTCGAGGTCGTCGGCGATTTTAACGGCTGGGACGGCAAAAATGATGTCATGGAGAAGATCGCCCCAATGGGCGTCTACGAGAAGTTTGTCCCCGGCGCGAAGGTAGGGGATTACTATAAGTATAAAATTTTTACGACGGACGGCAGAGAACTGATGAAAGCCGACCCGTACGCGTTCTGGTCTGAAAAGCGTCCGGGAACTGCGTCCCGCGTCGCCGACATTGACCACTATAAATGGAAAGACGCAGCATGGATGAAAAAGCGCACGGAGTTCGATCCGAAGAAGTCGGCGCTGGCGATCTATGAGGTGCACCCCGGCTCCTGGATGAAGCACCCCGCCTCAGAAGAGAATCCGGAAGGATTTTACACCTACCGGCAGTTTGCGGACCGCATGGTCGAATACGTTAAGGACATGGGATACACGCATGTCGAGCTGATCGGTATCGCGGAGCATCCGTTGGACGCTTCCTGGGGCTATCAGGTGACCGGATACTATGCGCCGACCTCCCGCTACGGGACGCCGGAGGATTTTCAGTACATGGTCGAGACATTCCACAGAAACGGAATCGGCGTGATCCTGGACTGGGTGCCGGCGCATTTTCCGAAGGACGCGATGGGGCTGGCGGAATTTGACGGAGACGCAGTCTATGAGCACGCGGATCCGCGCCAGGGGGAACACCCGGAGTGGGGTACCAAGATCTTCAATTACGGGAGACCGCAGGTCAAAAATTTCCTGATCGGCAACGCGCTTTACTGGGTAGAGCACTATCACATCGACGGACTCCGCGTGGACGCGGTCGCCTCCATGCTGTATCTCGATTACGGCCGGAAGGACGGCGAGTGGATCGCGAACAGGGACGGCGGCAATGAAAATCTGGAGGCGGTTGAATTTTTCAAGCATCTCAACACCCTGATCCGGGGCAAGAATCCCGGCGTCATGATGATCGCGGAAGAATCCACGACCTGGCCGCGGATTACCGGCGACGTGGAAAAAGAAAACGGACTCGGCTTCACATACAAGTGGAATATGGGCTGGATGCACGATTTTCTGGAGTACATGAAGCTCGACCCGATTTACCGCAAAGGCGCGCACAACAAGATGACCTTCGCGATGACCTACGCGTACGCGGAGAATTATATTCTGGTGCTGTCGCACGACGAAGTGGTTCACCTGAAGTGCTCCATGCTGGAGAAGATGCCGGGCTACGAAGATGATAAATTCGAGAACCTGAAAACCGGCTATTCCTTTATGATGGGACATCCCGGAAAGAAGCTGCTCTTTATGGGGCAGGATATCGGCCAGCACAGAGAGTGGAGCGAGGAGCGGGAGATTGACTGGTATCTGCTGCAGGATCCGCGGAATGAACACCTGCAGGCCTATGTGCGTGATCTTCTTCACCTGTACCGGAAGTATCCGGCGCTGTACGCAAATGACGGCCGCGGCGAAGGCTTCCAGTGGATCAATGCGGACGACGCGGACCGCAGTATTTTCAGCTTCGTGCGCTGGTCGCCGGACGGAAAAAACAATTTGCTGTTTGTCTGCAACTTTACGCCGATGGCGCGGCCGGACTATTGCGTCGGCATTCCTGTCGAGAAAAAGAGCTGCGAGCTGATTCTGGACAGCCGCGATGTCAAATACGGCGGAACGCATCAGCCGCCAAAGACGTATAAGGTCTGGGAAGGCGAGTGCGATCACCAGCCATACCACATCGCGTATGACCTGCCGGCATACGGGGCAGCGGTATTCAAATTTAACTAAGGAATTGTAACGGAGCTGCCGCACTTAATCGCTTAGTGCGGCAGCCTTTACTGTCAGAAATGCTTCCGCACAGGCGTTCCGTACATGGTAAACAGGCGGACTGCCTCTTCCTGCGCGTCACGGAGTGCCTGGTCTGCGGGAATTCCTTCCAGAATCATCCGGCGCAGCGGCCTGCAGATGAGCTCTTCAAACTGGTTGGGCGGAATGACGGGCCTGTCGCGGCGCATCGGCGGGACGCGATCCTGCGAAAACTGAATGCTCTTTTCTGTATAGTACAGCCACGGATACAGCCGCTGGAGCGCGTGGTTGTGGTATGGCGCAGAGAAGGTCGGAGCGCCGCTGAAAAGCGTAAACAGATAGCTGGTGTTCTGGCTGCAGATCCAGGAGAGGAAGTCAAACGCCGCGCCGCGCGCTTCTGAAAATGGATTCAGGCCGAAGCAATATCCTGCAGACACTGTCTTGCGGCCGGGCAGATGATAATAGCTTACCTTTCGCTGAAAATCATGCTTTTCGTTTTTGATGATGGAGGGCGCATATTCGGAAAAAGCTGTCACCATGGCAGCTTTTTCGTTCATAAAGGCCTTTACGGTGTCATCCAGGGAGTATGTCAGCGGATCATCCGCGGCATACTTCGTGGTTTCCAGCAGGATCCGGTAGGCATTCTGGTTCGCGTTGGTATCGAAAGTGGGCTGCCCGTAGCTGTCCCAGAGCTTTCCGCCCAGAGCCCAGAGGCGCGGGAGAATCTCACAGCTCATAACCTCGGGTGTGTCCCCCGCAAATGCCGTTCCAAAGGCCGTCGGCGAATCAGGATTGTATGCACGCGTAAAAAACCGCGCGATATGGTTGAATTCCGTCCAGGTTCTCGGAGGCCGCAGCGGAAGCTGATACATCTGCTGATACGCCGCGGTGACGACCGGATCCTCAAAGAGATCCTGACGGTAAAACAACATCTGACTTCCACCGGTATACGGAATTCCGTAGATCCGGTCTTTTTTTCGGAAGTTCCGGCTCAGCTCGGGAATAAACTGTGTCAGATCCGGTTTTTTTTCGTCCAGAAACTCTGTCAGCTCCGCCAGATAATTATTCTGAACAAGATAGTCCAGCCAATGATTATCGTACATAATCACATCTGCTGACGCATATCTTCCCTCGTAAATGCCTCTGATCCTCTCCAGAGCTTTGTTCTGGGGAACCACCGTGTAATGCACACAAATATCATGCTTCCGCTCGAAATGCGGGAGCATCAGCGTCAGGGCATATTCTGAGGAGTTTTCAATCAGCAGAAGCTCCAGCGGCCTGTTCTTTTCGCTGACAGAAAGGGAAACCGGCTGCAGCACACTTGCAGAAGGAATGGAAGAGATGTCCAGATTGTATTCCTCAAGTTCATGAAATACCGGGTCGGACAAAGCGGGCGACTCAATCAGTTCAAACAGCTTCTCTGCCGTAAGCTCCCCCAGTGTGGAAGCGGAGCGCGAGATGACCAGATGGCCGGGATTTCGGAACGCGTGATCCCAGTTCTCCTCCCCGAACCCGATTACCAGAAGATTTTCAAAAGGCTTCACGGAATTGTAATTTGCCGCGAGAAGGATCCCGTCCGTGATCTCCCGGCTCGTCCCTATGATGGCCTGCGTCGATTGGCTGTGCAGGTGCTGGAGACAGGATTCCATAGCGCTCTCTTTGATCATGTCAACCGGGCGGATGCGGTCATCCGGCACGTCCATGCCGTGGTTTTTATACGCCTCCGAAAAACCTCTGACACAATCCAGCTCTGAGGAATACTGCAGAAGCCCGCAAAAAAGAGAAATCTCATGGTAACCTCTTTCGAGAAGAAGTGAGGTCAGGTCATAGATCGTTTTATAATTGTTAAAACCGATGTAATTTTCTGTGATATTCTGAATGCGGCGTTCTACAAAGATGATCGGAATCTGTGAAGAACGGATTGTATCCCAGAACGCGGCATCTTTTTCTGACTGGCAGGTGATGAGAATGATTCCGTCAACGTTTATGGAAATCATCTGCTCGATTACCTGCTGTTCGGTATTGATGACTTCATCGGTAAACGCAGCCTGGATTGAATAGCCTTTCTTCTGGATCTCAGATGAGAGCGTGTTGAAGATTTCCGCGTGAAACTGACTCTTGATATCCGTCATGATCACGCCGATCGTCTGTGTCGTTTTCCGCCTCAGATCCCGCGCGTTGGTATTCGGGATATAATGAAGCGTCCTTGCCGCGTCAAGAACACGCCTGCGTTTTTCCGTGCTGACAGGCTTTGTCTGGTTCAGTACATTAGAAACCGTAGCGGTAGAAACGCCCGCGAGTGCCGCCACTTCTCTTATATTTGCCATAATGCTCCTTCTTTGCTGAAAATCTTTGCTGAAAAGCTGGCCTTCCCGGCCAGAATCGTCAGGCTTCATCTGCGATTCCTTGTTGTTTCTTCTATTGTATACGAAATGTGGTCTGCTGTAAACAAAGTGGTTAACGGATTTAACGTTAAATTAACCGCTTTACCAGTTATTCCTGAAAATGCGAAAAAAAATTGTTTTTTTGTGATATAGTGCACACAGGTCGAACGACAACCTGCCTTGTGAAGAAAGGAAAAGAAAAACATGAAAAAGAGATTTTTAGGAATTACACTTGCAGCGATTCTCACGGCATCCCTGGCCGGATGCGGCGGAGCAGCAACAGGATCCTCCTCCGCTGATTCCGCGGCAGTCGGCGGATCATCCGCAGCAGCAGAGGAAACAGCATCATCCGCAAGCACTTCTTCAGCGGGAGACACGGCCTCTGTCGACACCAGTGATCTTATGGACTGGGAAAAAGCTTATGTTGATGAGGGCTATGTGGTTTCAGGTGATGAAGAACTGACAGTAGCGCTTATTGCGAAAGATTTTAAGGATACATTCGATCAGCAAATTACAAGTGCTGTTGAGGATTATTTTGAAAAGGCATATCCGAATGTGAAGCTGGTCGTAGGAGACGGTCAGGCGGATGTAAACATGCAGGTTCAGCTGGCAGAAAATTATATTACACAGGGCGTTGACGCATTGATGCTTGCGGCGGCAGATTCCGACGGCTGTGTTGTCATCTGTGAGACAGCGCGCGAAGCAGGCATTCCTCTGGTTGTGGTAAATTCAGACGTTGCGTGTCCGGACGTAGATCACTTCTTCTCCGGATCAGACCACTTTTATTCTGGACAGCTTCAGGCAGAATATCTGATTAACAATGTCGATGACAGTGAGAAGCCGAATATCTGCTATCTTGGCGGAACAAATGGATTTACACATGCTAAGCTTCGCCGTGAGGGTGTCTTTGAGACACTTGACAAGGCAGGATACAATTACAATCTTATGTCTGATCAGGAAGGTAAGTACCTTCGTGACAAAGCTATGGAGATTACCGAGGACTGGATTATTCAGTATGGCGAAGATATCGACATCATTGTGGCAGCAAACGATGAGATGGCAATGGGTGCCATGTCTGCGCTTCAGGCGGCAAATATCAAGGATGTTATTATCTGCGGAATTGACGCGAACCAGGACGCATGCGAAGCAATTCAGAAAGGCACACTTGCGATGACTGTCTTCCAGGATGCTGTAAGCCAGGGAAAATGGGCAGCAGTTGAAGCATATACCGTCGCGACAAAAGGCATGGATCCGGAATATCTCAGTATTCCGTACCTCCCGGTCACTGCCGAGAACGTCGACGAGTATCTGTAAGGATGCCAGGGGAGAGTTCCATTCCGCGTCCTGGGAAATTCCTGCGGACGCGGCGGGACTTTTGCCCGGCAGGGCATAAGAACCTGACATACAGGACGTAAAGTACAAAACAAGCCGGGATACTATGAATCTGGAGGAAAGAGGGAACCTTGCAATCCAGGGTTCCCTCTTTTATAAACACCGTCTGAGGATCTTCTGCCGTGAAAATCAGAGAAGCCATCGGCGGACGCAGTCAATACAAGAAAAAGGAGATCATCATGATTAATGGATCAAAGGTTCTGGATCACTCGATCCGCTGGGCAATGGTAGGCGGAGGCCTTGGCAGCCAGATCGGCTACATTCACCGTTCATCCGCGCAGAGAGACAACAACTTCAAGCTGGTCGCGGGCGCGTTTGACATCAACCCGGAGCGCGGCATGGCGTTTGGCCGTGATCTCGGCGTAGAGCCGGATCGCTGCTATCCGGATTATCAGACTATGTTCGCGGAGGAAGCAAAACGGGAAGACGGAATTGAAGCGGTTTCCATTGCGACGCCGAACGGAACTCACTACGCGATCTGTAAGGCGGCACTTGAGGCAGGGCTTCATGTCGTGTGCGAAAAGCCGATCTGCTTCACAACAGAGGAAGCAGAGGAGCTGGTCTCTCTGGCAAAGGCAAAGAACCGCGTGGTCGGCGTTACATATGGATATTCCGGCCATCAGCTGATCCAGCAGGCACGCCAGATGATTAAAAACGGAGATCTCGGCGACATCCGTGTGATCAACATGAGCTTTGCTTTTGGCGCGTACAACACGAAAATCGAGGAAGTCAACGCAGCGGCAAAATGGCGTTTTGATCCTTCCAAAGCCGGCATTTCCTTTGCGATGGCAGACGTCGGCACACATCCGTTTTATATCGTTGAGGCGATGATTCCGGATATGAAGATCAAGAACCTGATGTGCACGAAGCAGGCGTTTGTAGAAGGACGTCAGCTGGAAGACAACGCTTTTACGATTATGAATCTGGAAGGAAGCGAGCATGTGCAGGAAGGCGCGCAGATCTACTGCTGGTCCAGTTCGATCAACTGCGGCGCGCGCCACTATCACAAGATCCGTGTAGTCGGCTCAAAGGCATCTCTGGAGTGGGACGATGAGCGTCCGAACCAGATGAGCTATGAGGTAGAAGGAGAGCCGGTCCGCACACTTGAGCGCGGCGCAGGCTATCTCTATCCGGAGGCACGCGTGGAAGACCGCCTGCTCGGCGGGCACGCAGAGGGACTGTTCGAGGCGTGGAGCAATCTGTACCGCAGGTTCGCGGTTGCCATGGCGGGCGCAGACGCCGGTGAGTACGGCGACTTCTGGTATCCGGATGTCAATGCCGGCGCACAGGGTATCAAGTGGCTGGAGAAGTGCGTAGAGTCTGCTGACAAAGGAAGTGTCTGGGTGGATTTCTGAGAACAAATCCAGTACAATAATGTATAGTCCTGGACAGTACAGTCCTGGGAAGCACAGTCCAGAGCAGAACAGTTCTGAGAAGTACAGTTCTGGACAGGAAGGATTCAATTAGGATCCGAATCGTTGCTGGTTTTGAAGATATTCGCCGATACATGATAAGGAGGAACACACATGCCAATGCAGATTTGCGGCGCTCCCGCCAGCTGGGGCGTAGATGATCCCAAAAACCCGTACCTTCCCCCGTGGAAAAAAGTCCTTGAGGAGGCACATCTGGCAGGCTACCGCGCCATCGAGCTGGGGCCTTATGGCTACCTGCCGATCGATGCCGATGTCGTGGCAGAGGAACTGGAGAAGAATGATCTGGCAATCGTGGTCGGAACAATTTTCCACGACCTGGTAGATCCGGACAATCAGCCTTCCGTACTGGAAGCGGTTGACAACATCTGCCGCCTGATCACCGATCCGAAGCTGCCGAAGCTGCCTGTCCTGGAAGGACAAAAATTCCCGACGCCGTACCTGACAATTATGGACTGGGGTCATGATGAGCGTGATTACAATGCCGGTCATCCCGACCGCGCGCCACGTATGAACGATGAGGAGTGGAAGCAATTTATCGGACATGTCCGCGCAGTTTGCGACCGCGCGAACGAGTGGGGTGTCCGTCCGCTGATTCACCCGCACTCCGGAACGTACATCGAGTACGCGGACGAGATCGAACGGTTTGTACAGGATGTGCCGTATGAGGTGGCGGGACTTGTGCTCGACACAGGCCATCTGTATTACGGTGGAATGGATCCGGTCACCTACCTGAAAAAGTATGCGGATCGTTTGGATTACGTACACTTCAAGGATGTAGATCAGAAGGTTTATGAGGAGATTCTCGGAAAACACATCCGGTTCTTTGAGGGGTGCGGAGAAGGGACGATGTGCCCGGTTGGCACCGGCGCGCTGGACTACCCGGCGATCAAAGTGGCACTTGAAGAAATCGGATACAGTGGATATATCACGATCGAGCAGGAGCGTGATCCGCGCAACCAGGAGACATCCCTGCGGGATGTCAAGGCAAGCGTAGATTACCTGAAGAGCGTGGGATATCAGATTTAGGGAAGCGGCTGAAATTCATCAGAGCTTCTTCAGCGTGAGAGAAAGTACAATACAAGCAGGTGCGCGGGGTAGAATATGTAGAACAGATTCCGGGCCGCCGCGCGGCGCAAGCCGCGGGAACCGCTGTACAAGGACAGCGGGATCAGCGCCAGGAACGCGCCCAGATTTTGAAATTGGTAAATGTTCAGAAAGAGGCACGCCGTTATTGCGGCAGTGCCTTTTTTTGTGCGCCACCCGTAATACAGCGCTGTGAGCGCCAGAATTCCGCTCGCGTCATAGTCGGTCCGGAGAAGGACAGCGGCGGATGAAAAGGCAAAAATGGAAAGTATCTGCAGGGCAGCGCTCATTCTGTAATCTGCCTGTCCGTTCTCCCGGATCTTTTCAAGAACCAGGAACAACAGCAGTCCCAGAAACAGAGTGAAGCAGGTATTCTGGTGATCCCAGTAAAAGAGTGTATTCCGGAACAGGAGATCAAACGGAATTTCCGAGGCAAGTGCCAGAAGC
>JAFVEX010000052.1 GCA_017475785.1 Eubacterium sp.
AATACAAACTCAAGATCCTGCGCATCCATCCGGATAAACCTGAAATTCTGCGGACAGGGATCAATGACCTGCGCCTTTTGTATAGCCCGGATCAGAACGCTGCTGTACATCTCGATGCCGATATAATTAAACTGTGAATATGCACAGGCAAGATTCATCAAGAATCTGCCTTTTCCCATGCCGACCTCGATCCGGACAGGATTATCATTTCCGAATATTTCCGCCCAGCGTCCTTTATTCACTTCCGGTTCATTTACCGCAAACCGGCTCGCAGCGATTTCCTCGCGCGAGCCCGGGATATTTCTTAAACGCATGTATTTACTCCATAGATGAGTCAACGGGGACGTTTCATTCTGACTCATTTTCTGTTGCCTCGCTTCGCCTCGTAGCGGTCTTTGACCCGCAGTCTGCTGACAGCGCGGGCCAATTGCGCCTGCGCCTCATTATACTCACGAATACTGCGCTTCTGCAGCATGGCCTCCTTCGCCGCCGCCTCGGCGCGGCGCGCGCGGTTTGCATCAATATCTTCGGGAAGTTCAGCAGTCTCAACCAGCACAAGTACCCAGTTGTTCTCTACTTTGACAATTCCGCTGGAGACAGACGCCTCAATCTCCGTCCCGTCCGGTTTCGTGATTTTCATCTCACCCGGCTTTATGGGCGCGATCGTATTGTGATGATTTGCCTGAATCCCATACAGTCCGTCGTCTGTCGGAATAACGAGAGAGACACAGTCTCCCTTAAAAAAAACCTGCTCGGCCTCAAGTATATCCAGTCGAAATGAATTCATCACATTCCCTCTGCTTCTAACTTCTTCGCCTTTGCATAAACATCTTCAAGTGTTCCGACATTATAGAATGCCATCTCCGGAAGCTCATCTACTTCGCCATTAACAATGGCCTCAAAACCTTTCAGTGTCTCGACAAGCGGCACATAAACACCTGACATACCTGTAAATTTCTCTGCAACGAAGAACGGCTGGGACAGGAACCGCTGCACCTTGCGGGCGCGGTAAATCGTCATCTTATCCTCGTCCGAGAGTTCTTCCATACCGAGGATTGCAATGATATCCTGCAGTTCTCTGTATTTCTGCAGAATCTCCTGCACCTGGCGCGCAATGCGGTAATGGCGGTCACCGACGATGTCCGCCTCCAGAATTCTGGACGTGGACTCCAGCGGATCGACTGCCGGATAAATACCCTGCTCCGCAATGCGGCGGGCCAGTACAGTCGTCGCATCCAGATGTGTGAAGGTTGTCGCCGGTGCCGGGTCTGTCAGGTCATCAGCAGGCACGTAGACTGCCTGTACGGATGTGACCGATCCTTTCTTGGTGGAAGTAATCCGCTCCTGCAGCGCACCCATCTCTTCTGCCAGCGTCGGCTGATAGCCGACGGCGGACGGCATTCTGCCGAGCAGTGTGGAAACCTCGCTGCCCGCCTGTACGAAACGGAAAATATTATCAATGAACAGCAGGATATCTTTGTTCTGCCGATCACGGAAATACTCCGCCATGGTCAGTCCCGACAGCGCCACGCGCATACGTACACCCGGCACTTCGTTCATCTGACCGAATACGAGTGCAGTCTTGTCAACAACGCCGCTGGCCTGCATCTCGTTCCAGAGCTCATTTCCCTCACGTGAACGCTCTCCGACACCTGTGAAGATCGAATAGCCTCCGTGCTCCATCGCGACACTGTGAATCAGTTCCTGAATCAGGACCGTCTTACCGACACCCGCGCCGCCGAAGAGGCCGATTTTACCGCCCTTCGGGTATGGCTCCAGCAGATCAATGACCTTGATACCGGTTTCCAGTATTTCTACCGCCGGACTCTGCTGATCGAAAGACGGGGCGCTTCTGTGAATCTCCCAGCGCTCTTCGCGGTCATCGATCGGCGCACCGCCGTCAATCGGTTCTCCGAGGACGTTGAACATTCTGCCCAGCGTCGGCTCACCGACCGGAACACTGATCCCTTTACCGTCTGCAGTCACTTCAAGACCGCGGGAAAGTCCTTCACTCTCACTGAGCATAATGCAGCGCACCATGGATTTTCCGATATGCTGTTCCACTTCCATCAGCTTCTTCTGTCCGTCAACCTCAACAGAAAGCGCCTCACGGATCTTCGGAACCTGTCCGGATTCAAACTGAACGTCAACCACGGAACCCGATATTTGTACGATAATTCCCTGCATCCTGTCTCCTTGTTTCCTATAACAATTATCTCTTCTGCTTCTTCTTCCGCATCGCCTGCGCACCGGAAGAAATCTCAGTAATTTCCTGTGTAATCGCACTCTGCCGCACGTGATTGTACTGCATCGTGAGATCTGCAATCAGTTCTTTTGCGTTGCTGCTTGCCGTATCCATTGCCATCATGCGGGCATTTTGTTCGCTGCAGAAACTGTCGATCAGCGCGCTGTAAATGAATCCCGTGAGGTAAGTCGGAACGACTTCATCGAGCACCTTCGCCACGGAAGGTTTGAACTCAAAGGGCTCTCTGACTGCTTCTTCCACAGTATCTGTCTGGAAATCCCCGCGATGGAACGGGAGCAGACGTCTGAACAGCGCAACCTCCTGCATCGCGCTCTTCATATCTGTGTAGACAATATAAACCTTCACAATCTCTCCGCGGTCATAGAGATCCAGCAGAATGGATGTGATATCCCGCGCGCGGTCCAGCGTAGGATTCTGCGCGGTGTAAAGAAAGCTCTGCTCGATCGGAATCTTGTGGGAGAGAAAGTACTGTCTCCCATACTCACCGACCACAAAAAGTTTCGGCTTATCCTGCCCTTTGCCCAGCTCATCACGTTTCTTCATGAGGCGCATCGCCTCTTTAATGACATTCTGGTTATAAGCACCTGCAAGTCCTTTGTCCGCCGTAATGATGAGTACTGCATACGGTCCCAGAAGGTCCGGGGCTGAACGCGGCGGATAAAAATAGTGACTCTCCACATCTTCCTTTACACGGAAAACACGGCGGATCTCGTTGCCGACTGCATTAAAATACGGCCGGGTACGGTCCAGATCACTTTTCGCCTTCCGCATTTTCTTCGATGCGATCAGGTACATGGCATTTGTGATCTTCTGCGTATCCTTAACGCTTTTGATTCTGTTTTTAATCTCTTTCGTTGTAGCCATACTTTATACTGCCGACTGATTTATTTCTTTTTCTCAAGCCATCCCGTCACAAACTTACGTCCCGCCTTGAGAATCGTTTCTTTGTCTTCATCCGAGAACAGGCCTGTCTCATCGATCTGCTCGCAGAGTGCGCCGTAAGAACTGTGGAAGAACTCCAGCATCTTTCCGATGCAGTCCGTGATATCTGCCGGAGGCACATCCTG
>JAFVEX010000053.1 GCA_017475785.1 Eubacterium sp.
ACAGTCAGGAAATGACTGGCTGATGAATATGATTATCGGAGGTCTCCGAAGAGACGGAGAGGACGGAACGAATGAGGTTACTTACAAGCTTCTCCGCCTGCGCTTTGAGATGGAACTGCTGATGCCGACGCTCTCTGTGCGTGTCTCTCACAAGACGCCGGAGCGCATGTGGAAGGAACTCGCCGAGTGCCTGCGGCACTGCGAGGGTGAGCCGGCAATTTACAACGATGATGCAATCATTCCGGGCTTTGTAGAGATCGGCGTTCCAGAAGAGGACGCGCGCGATTATTCAAATGACGGCTGCTGGGAGACGCTGATTCCTGGCAGGAGTTACTTCAGCTACGCGCACATCATGAATCTCAGATGCCTTGAGTGGGTGTTTACACGCGGCACAACGCTTATGACCGGCGAAAAAGAAGGTGTAGATACAGGATCTCTCGAATCACTTGATACGTTTGAAAAGTTTTACGCCGCGTACTGCAGACAGGTAGACAGTCAGATTGATCTGCAGGTCAGCCGCCGTCTGGAGAACCTCGGCATGAGCCGGATGATCGCGCCGGATCCGCTGATGTCAGTCATGATGGACGGTTGTATCGAAACGGGTCGTGATATGACAGAGGCCAATATTCTGCCGTATACGTTCCATCTGCTTCTTCTGACAGGCCTGTCCAATGTAGTCGATTCACTCTGTGCAGTAAAGAAGCTGGTATATGATGATCAAATCGCCACACTTGAAGAGTTCCGGGATGCTATAGAACATGACTGGGCGGGACACGAAGCGCTCAGGCTGCGTGCCCTGAACCGTGTGCCGAAATACGGAAATGACGATGACTATGCAGATGAGCTGCTTGCGCGCGTGCTGAAAGATTTTGAAAATTCCTGCGTCGCATGGCGGGATAAGCAAGATAAGCTGATGCTTCCTGTCGGAATCGGGACTTTTGAGAATTACGCAGCACTCGGCAGAAATCTGAGTGCCAGCCCGGATGGCCGCGGATGCGGAGAGACACTCGCTCCGAATTATTCTCCGACACCGGGCGTTGATGTCAACGGACCGACGGCGGTGATCAAGAGCGCGACCCGCCCGGATCTGATGCGGTATTTCTGCGGATGCCCCCTGGACATCTCTCTCAATCAGAATGAATTCCTTGGCGAAGCCGGACTGACCCGCATGGAAGGTATTATCAAATCATTCTGTGCACTTGGCGGCCAGATTGCAACCATTACCACCACAAGTGTTGAGGAGCTGCAGGACGCGGTCGTTCATCCAGAGCGGCACCGCGATCTGAAGGTGCGCATGGGCGGACTGTCGGCATACTTTATCGCTATGTCTGCTGTCCAGCAGCAGAATATTATTCAGAGATTCAGCAAAGGTGCTGTGATGAAATAAGCTGATTCATGCACCAGTTATTCTTTAACCCGCATTGGTGACTATAGTATCAGAATAACATGTCTGGGAAGGAGAAGAGATGGAAACTGCAATCGTTGCAAACATTCAAAAATGCTGTGTTCATGACGGACCGGGACTTCGGACGGTCATATTCCTGAAGGGATGTCCTCTTCGGTGTGCCTGGTGCCAGAACCCGGAAAACCTTACGGCATCTCCGTCTCTTCTCTATAACCGCGAGAGCTGCCTATCCTGCGGAGCATGCCTGGAGCACTGCGAGAGAGGTGCCGGCGTCCTGACAGCCCAGGGACTGGTGTTTGACAGGACAAAGTGCAGAACCTGCACAGCTTGCGCGGACAGCTGTCTGACTGGAGCAAAATCTGTCTGCGGCAAACAAATGACCGTGCAGGAGGTGTATAATTATGCTATGCAGGACGAGATGTTTTACCGGACCAGCGGCGGCGGTGTCACGCTGAGCGGAGGAGAGCCGACGATTCACGCAGCCTTTTGCCGGGAACTGTTTGACAGGCTGCACGAGAGCGGAGTTCATACCGCACTCGAGACCTGTGGCTACTGCCGGCAGGAGGTCATGCAGAGACTGGCAGAGTCGACAGATCTCTTCCTGTTTGATTTTAAACTGTACTCCGAAAAGGCTCATATTCAATGGACGGGAAAGAGCAACCAGATCATACGGCAGAACCTGGAGCAGCTGACGGCCGACGGCAGGCGCGTCATCGTGCGGATTCCGCTGGTTCCCGGCGTAAACGACGGGGAGGAATTTCTCGCTATGATGCGGTATCTGTCCGGACTGAGAGGGCTGAAGCAGATTCACATCATGCCGTTTCATCAGGTCGGATCCTCGAAATACGGGCTGGCCGGAAAGGCGTATCAGATGACTGGGAAGGCGGAGTGCACGGCAGAATACGCACAGGCACACGCTCTGATCTCGGAACAGTATGGGTTTGACACCAATATCGGAGGATGGGACGCGGCGTAATTTCGGGAGGAGAAGATGATATGGCTACAACGCTGAAGGATGTTGCAAAGCTGGCAAAGGTATCTTTGACGACGGCGTCGTTTGCGCTGAATGGAAAACCCGTAAATGAAGAAACTAGAAAGCGCGTAAAGGATGCGGCAGAAAAGCTGCATTACTACGTGGATGTCAACGGGAGAAATCTCAGCACAAAGAAAACGCACAACATATCCTTTGTAATCCTGAACGAAACAGAAGAGCAGGATTATACGATGCAGATATCCTACTACTACCGGATGCTTAAAGGAATCATGGATTTTGCGCAGAGTCGTGAGTACTCCGTTAAATATGAAGTGGTTTCCTGGAACCAGATGCGGAAAAGTGACTATTTTGAGCGGCTGGTTTACGGACATTCGGTAGACGGCGTAATCGTAGTTCCGCAATATAAATACAGCTGTGATTTCATTCAGCTGTTCGAGGAGGAGTCTTTTCCATACGTCATCATCAATCCATGGTTTGAGATCGGGCGTAAGCACAAGGTGCAGATCAACAATTACATTGGCGGCATGCTGGCGGCGGATTATATCCTGCGGCGGCACTACCAGAACATCTATTTGATCAACGGGCCAAAGCATCATGTCAGCGCGAGTGAAATAGAAAGCGGATTTCTCGCCAGTTTGCTGCAGCGCGGCGTGGCTTTTGATGTCTCGCGGATCCTGTATGCGGATTATACCTTCGAAGGCGGCGCAGAGGCAATGCGGTCACTGCTGGATGAAAAGGATCTGATCGGGAGCGTCGTACTCTGTTCCAATGACAATATGGCGGCTGGTGCCCTGACGGCTGTCCGGGAGCGTGGTCTTTCCGTGCCGGATGAAGTCTCCCTGATCGGCTATGACGGGCAGGAAATTTCCCAGATGGTATATCCGAAACTGACAACGATGTCCGTTGATACCCTGCAGGTCGGTGTGCGGGCCGCTAAGCGCCTGTTCGGAATAATGGAAGATGACCCGGAGCAGAAGTTTTTCAGGGAAATCATAATCATTCCGGAACTTATGGAAGGCGGAAGCACAAAATAATTATTTCTGCGGCTTCCTTGTGAAACCGCGGGTTTCTAAAAAGAGGTATTATTACATGAAAGCGTTTAAACTGATCCCTTCAATTGCCGAATACAATTCATTTGCCGATTATGCAGAAGCTGCCTGCCTCGGCGCGCAGGATCTGATTCTGACAAATGAATATATCTATAATCCTTCGATTTCCGAGCTGAATCTAGGCTGCCAGACACTGTTTCAGGAGCAGTACGGCGCCGGGGAACCAACCGACGTCATGGTTGATGCGATTCTGGACGAGCTTAGGATCCGCTGCTACGACCGGATCATCGCTGTCGGCGGCGGAACCATCATTGATATTGCAAAGGTTCTTTCGGTTGCGTCCAACAAGGATCACGTGGATGATCTGTATAACCGCATGCCGGATGGCCTCAGCAAGGTACATCCGCTGGTGATTGTCCCGACCACTTGCGGGACAGGCAGCGAGGTAACGAATATTGCGATTATCAACCGCACGACAAAGGGCGTCAAGCAGGGAATCGTCTCTCAGGCGATGTTTGCGGACGAGGCCGTACTCGTCACAGGCATGCTGGAAAGTCTTCCATACGGCGTGTTTGCCACTTCATCCATTGATGCAATGATTCACGCGGTCGAGTCCTTCTTATCCCCGAACGCATGCCCAATCTCAGAGGTGTTCTCTGAGCAGGCGCTCGCCATGATACTGAACGGCTGGAAAGCCGCGGTTACGGACAGCGGAAAGGACGCCTGGAAAGTATATGCGTCAGATTTTCTGCGTGCATCTAATTATGCGGGAATCGCATTTGGGTATGCCGGATGCGCTGCGGTTCATGCTCTCTCCTATCCGCTTGGCAGTGTACACCATATCCCACACGGGCAGGCAAATCAGCTGATGTTTGCGGATGTCATGCGAAAATATGCGGAAAAACAGCCGGTCGGGAAGCTGAACCGTCTGGAGGAAATTCTCTCCGGACTGCTGGGCGTCGCACAGGAGGACGCGCTGCAGGCGCTGTATGATTTGATGAATGCTGTGCTTCCAAGGAAGCCGCTGAAGGAGATCGGCGTGACAGAAGACGAGCTTCCCGTATTTGCAAAGAATGTAGTCGAGACGCAGCAGCGTCTGCTCAACAATAATTATGTCGAACTGACAGAGGCTGACATTCTGGAAATCTATCAGGCAGCGTCCTGAGAAAGGAATTGGAAATGAAGTGGACAGAACACTATAAACAGCACACCATCAAACCTGAAGAGGCCGTCGGCTTGATCCACAACGGCGACCGTGTGCTTTTTGGGCATTGTGTCGCGGAGCCGATCATTTTCCAGCGGACAATGGCGGCGCAGGCAGAGAGATTTCATGATGTGGAAGTTGTGCACATGGTTTATCTGGGAACGGGAGAATATCTGCAGCCGGGCATGGAAACGCATTTCCGCCACAACGCGCTGTTCGTCGGAGCGCCCGCCCGGAAGGCGATTGCGGAAAACCGCGCAGACTACACACCGGCATTTTTCTCAGATATTCCCATCATGTTTCGTAACGGTGAAATGCCGGTCGATGTGTTTGCATTTACGTGCTCTCCTCCGGACGCGCGTGGATTTGTCAGTATCGGAACCTCCTGTGATTACGGCTGGCAGGCCATCAAGTCTGCCAGAACTGTAATTGCCGAAATCAACCCGAATATGCCGCGAACCTTCGGAGAGGCGTTTGTGCATGTTACGGAGCTGGATGCATTCATTCAGTCCTGGGAGCCGCTCCCGGAGCTGGAGCCAGCAAAGATCACGAAAGAAGATCAGCAGATCGGCAGGTACATTGCGGATTATGTGCGGGACGGCGACTGCCTGCAGCTCGGAATCGGCGCAGTGCCGGATGCGGTTTGTTCGTTCCTTGGAGACAAGAAGGATCTTGGAATTCACTCAGAAATGATTTCGGACGGCGTGATCCCGCTGATCGAATCCGGCGTCATCAATTGCAGAAAAAAGCAGCGTGACAACGGCAGAATCTGTGTTTCCTTCATTATGGGAACCAGGGCACTTTACGATTACGTGGATAACAATCCGATGATCCGTATGCTTCCGGTAGATGTGTGCAACAGTCCGGCCAGAATCAGCTGCAATGACAAT
>JAFVEX010000006.1 GCA_017475785.1 Eubacterium sp.
CACCGGCTGGAACGGCACAGGCAAGCGTATCTCCATCAAGGATACCCGCGGCATTATCGACGCGATCCTGAATGGCGATGTTCTGAAGGCACCGACCAAGAAGATCCCGATCTTCGATTTTGAGGTTCCGACAGAGCTTCCGGGCGTTGATCCGGCGATCCTGGATCCGCGCGACACCTATGCTGACGCGGCAGAGTGGGACGAGAAGGCAAAAGATCTCGCAAGCCGCTTCATCAAGAACTTCGACAAGTACACCGGAAACGAAGCAGGCAAGGCGCTCGTCGCGGCCGGCCCGAAGCTTTGATCCGATTCTCGCATCTGGGCAGTTTTACCTTCGCTGAAGGAAAATTCAATTGAAAAATCGCATCGGAACGATGAAGAAACCAGGGGGTGCTGAATCGTTCCGAAGTGGATTCATAAAAGAATAGCAGGGGCTGTGAAAAACGGGATTGAAGAATCCCGGGATTCACAGCTCCCTTTCTGCTTTACAGGAAATTCCCCGGATTTCCCATACAGCAGTGACACAGAGCCGTCCCCTGTCACTTTGCAGAACCGTACCCTCTCACTTTCTTTGTGATACAGAACTGTCCCCTGTACTTTAATGGCAGTGACACAGAACCGTCCTCTTTCGAAAGAATACTGGACTTGCAGGAGATTTCAGCTTATAATGAAAGAAGCGCCGGTGAGGATTATATTCGCCGGCAGCCGTAAATGAGTTGCAGCAGGGAGAATACCAATTATGTGTAAAACAAAATGGCTTCCATATATACTGGCAGGAATGCTGGCAGTTTCCGGTCTGGCCGGCTGCGGAGGGAGCAGCAGCGATTCTGCTTCATCTGCGTCAGCTTCCGCAGTGTCTTCTGCGTCCAGTTCTTCTGTGACTGAGACGCCGACCCCAACTCCGACTCCGACGCCTACTCCGACACCGACGCCGACCCCAACTCCGGAGGTGACAGAGGCGCCGTCAGACGGCTCCAGATCACTCAAGGCGGAATCTATCGAGGCAGAGCCCGTGTCGGATGAGGAGACAGAGAATGCAGATGGCACGGAAAAGAAGACAGAAGAAGCGGCCGGCGCATCCACTTACCGAACAGTCGGAAGCGTAAATGTGCGCACTGGCCCGGATCTTGACTCCGAGATTTATACATCCCTTCCGGGCGGAACAGAAGTGGAAGTCGTCGGTGAAGAAAGCGGATGGTACATTGTATCCGTGGACGGAGGCAGATATTATATCTCACAGGAGCTTCTGGAAAAAGTAACTGCCGGTTCGGCAGCCGCGGCTTCAGAGTCCAATGCCTCAGATACCGAAGAAGCTTCCTATGAGAGCGATGAGGAAGAGGCAGCCTCAGAGTCCTACAGTGAGTCGTCCGAAGACACATCGGAAGATTCAACAGAGGAGTCCGCAGAAGAATCTGAGTCGTCATCAGAGGATTCTTATGAAGATTATGAGTCAGAGGATTCAGGCGGGGACGAGGAATACGAAGAGGATACGGTCACGGATGAGGAAAATTCTTCGGATGAAGAGTGAGATACTTTGAAGAAAAGCATAAAACTGCAATAAAAACGAGCCGGCAATCTGCCGGCTCGAAATATTGTGCGCTCACAGGCAAACAGCGCGCAGGCGCACTCTTTTTTACGACTCAAAAACGTTTGTGTCCGTGGTGAAACCGCGGGTTCAATTACTTGAGTTCGGATGTGCACATCGGGCATCTGGTTGCCGCAATGTTGATCTCAGACTGGCAGAACGGGCAGATCTTTGTGACAGGAGCAGCCTCTTCTTCCGGCTTCTTCACCAGGGACTGTGCCTTGTTCAGCGCCTTGATGATACAGAAAATGACGAACGCGATGATGATAAAGTTAATGATCGCGCCGATGAAATTTCCGATTGCGATCACGCCGCCGCCGGCGAGGTGAATACCGATCTGATTGACGCTGACGCCGCCGCTTGCAAGAGAGACGATCGGCATAATGATGTCATCGACAAGGGAGGTAACGATCGCGGTGAAGGCTGCACCTATGATCATACCAACTGCCAGATCCATGACACTGCCACGGGAAATAAAGGCTTTAAATTCATCAAAGAACTTCTTCATGTGTTTCCTCCTCATTAATTATGTATTTTTTAAAGCTAATTTTCATTATAACAGTTTGCGGTGGGAAAACAATCCCTTTTTCACGTTAATGCGATAACTTTCTGTGATGTTGAAAACCAGCCGGTTTTTTCCAGAGACAAAAAAATTGGTGTATCGAGAGGGGTT
The DNA here is from genome assembly GCA_017475785.1 of Eubacterium sp. Next base: position 2,259 of record JAFVEX010000006.1, read on the forward strand.
TTCTGTTATGATATCTCTGAAACGGGAAGATGTGATCCCGGAGGGGCGGCATTATAGAAAGCAGGCAGCAAGGCCTTTGGAAATGGAGCGTTCTTATGAGTTATGCGGATCAGCTGTTTATCAGCATGTGCAGGGATATTATCGACAATGGATGTGACACAAAGGGCGAGCTGGTGCGTCCGCACTGGCCGGACGGGACGCCGGCTTATACCATCAAAAAGTTCGGCGTCGTCAACCGATATGACCTCACAAAAGAATTTCCTGCGCTGACCCTGCGTAAGACGTATCTGCGCAGCGCGTTTGATGAGATCCTCTGGATCTGGCAGAAAAAATCGAATAATATTCATGATCTTCACAGCAACATCTGGGACGAGTGGGCAGACGAAACCGGGTCGATCGGGAAGGCGTACGGATATCAGCTTGGCGTAAAACACCAGTACAGAGAAGGCGAGATGGATCAGGTGGACCGGGTGCTGTATGATCTGAAGCACAATCCCTACAGCCGGCGGATCATGACGAATCTGTACGTCCACCAGGATCTCCATGAAATGGCACTGTATCCCTGTGCCTACTCAATGACCTTCAATGTCACGAAGAAAGAAGGAAATGACCGCCTGACGCTGAATGCCGTCCTGAACCAGCGGTCACAGGATGTGCTTGCGGCAAATAACTGGAATGTGTGCCAGTACGCGCTGCTGCTGATGATGTTCGCGCAGGTGTCAGGCATGGAGGCGGGCGAACTGGTTCATGTAATTGCTGACGCGCACATCTACGACAGGCATGTCGGATTGATTGAGGAACTGATCACCAGAGAGACGCATGACGCGCCGACGGTGTACCTGAATCCGGAAATCACAGATTTTTACGCGTTTACCAGAGACGATCTGATCATCGAAAACTATGTGGCTGGACCGCAGATCAAAGACATTCCGATCGCGATCTGAAAAAAGGAGAACAAAATGAAGGCAATCGTAGCGGCAGATCAAAACTGGGGAATCGGACAGGGAAACAAGCTCCTGATCAGCATCCCCGCGGATATGCGGTTTTTCAGAGAGACGACAACAGACCATGTCGTGGTTATGGGGAGAAAGACCCTGGAAAGCTTTCCGAACCAGAAGCCGTTAAAGGACAGAATAAATATCGTGCTGACGCGGGACACAGGATATCAGGCAAAGGGAGCCATTATCGCGCACAGCATCGAAGAACTGATGGCTGCCCTGGAACCCTATGACCAGGACGAGGTGTATGTGATCGGCGGCGAGCAGGTATACCGCCAGCTTTTGCCGCACTGTGATACAGCATATGTGACAAAAATCGATTATGTGTATCAGGCAGACGCTTACTTTCCCGATCTGGACAGGGATCCGGAGTGGGAGATTGCTTCAGAGAGTGAAGAGCAGACGTACTTTGATATTGAGTATACGTTCCGGACGTACCGGAGGAGATAAATTGAAGTTTGTCGGGACGGCAGGGTGACGAATTCAGTTTCCTCGTCTGCCCGCGAAAAGACCATCGAACCGCAGACTAACCGTCTGTAGGCGTGCGGCCAATTCGTCGTAAGCGTAACTCATTGCCCGCACGCTGACAGACGCTAAGCCTCCGTTTCTCCGATCTTTTCAGCAAGGGCATCCTCGGAAGCTGAAAATCGTCTTAACATTCTGATCCCGACAAACATACATTTACAAGGGAGAAATCATGAAGAGACGTATGACACATGAGGTGTGGATTGGTGACTGCGCGATTGGCGGGAACTATCCGGTCCGCATCCAGTCCATGACAAATACCAGAACTGAGGATGTTGGCGCCACGGTCGCGCAGATTCACGCGCTGGAGGCGGCGGGCTGTGAGATCATCCGCTGCGCGGTTCCGACGATGGAGGCGGCAGAGGCCTTCGCGAGGATACGCCCGAAGATTCATATTCCGCTGGTCGCGGATATCCATTTTGATTATCGTCTGGCGATTGCGGCGATGGAGAACGGTGCGGATAAAATCCGGATTAATCCGGGAAATATCGGCGCGCGGGAGCGGGTTGAGGCGGTTGTCCGCGAGGCGCGTGACCGCCGGATTCCGATACGGGTGGGCGTCAACAGCGGCTCGCTGGAAAAGGATATTCTGGAAAAAAACCACGGTGTCACCGCCGAAGGGCTTGTGGAGAGTGCCCTCAGGCAGGCGGCCGTGATCGAGGATATGGGTTATGACAATCTGGTTCTGAGTATAAAATCTTCTGATGTCATGATGTGCGCGAAGGCGCATGAATTGATAGCGGATCAGACGACGCACCCGCTGCATGTCGGCATCACAGAGGCCGGAACCGTCTACGCGGGAAATATAAAATCGGCCGTGGGACTTGGCATCATTTTATCGCAGGGGATCGGCGAGACGATTCGTGTGTCGCTGACCGGCGACCCGATTGAGGAGATCCGGTCCGCGAAGCTGATCCTGCGGACGCTGGGGCTGCGCGCGGGCGGCGTTGAGGTTGTCTCCTGCCCGACGTGCGGCCGCACAAAGATCGATCTGATTTCGCTCGCGGATCAGGTAGGAAAAATGGTCGAGAACATGCCTCTTGACGGTCTGAAGGTGGCTGTTATGGGCTGTGTCGTCAACGGACCTGGAGAAGCGCGGGAAGCAGATCTGGGAATCGCGGGCGGCGACGGCGTCGGGATTCTGATCAGAAAAGGCGAAATCATCAAAAAAGTTCCGGAACAGGAGCTTCTGGAGGCGCTCCGGGCGGAGCTGGAGCGAATGATCGGGCGATGAAATATGCCGCAGGTATCTGCGGAAACAAGTTTGTGCGAAATGCATCGATTTAAGAGACAGGCAGTCACCTGAATATGAAAAGCTTTGGAAAGGAGTGCGGGAAAGCAGACAGATGACGACGGAGCAGACACCGAGAAAGGTGGAAGAAGTATTTCCAAAACTGCATACGAACCAGGCAATGAAACAGGTTCTGAAGCACATGACGGTCACACGTGTAACCATCAACCGCAAAAAGAATCTGCTTCGTGTCTATGTCAGCTGCACGACCTGTGTTTCCAAGGAACAGATCTGGGAGCTGGAGAAGGAGATCGCGCGGGGGCTGGCCTGCGGAACGGCATTCAGGGTGCGTCTGATTGAGACATTTTTCCTCTCGGAACTCTATACGCCGGAATCACTTCTGGATGTCTACGGAGAGAGTATCGAGGCAGAATTGCAGAGATACAACCATCTGCTGGGATATTTGTACCACGGCGCGTCTTTCCTTTTTCCAGACAGCGGCGTGATACAGATGAAAATAGAAGATTCTGTCATCGCGCGGGATCTGGAAGAAGAGCTGTACAGAATTCTGGAAAAGATCTTCAATGAGCGCTGCAGACTCGGCGTCCGCCTGGAGATTCTCAGGGAAAAGAAAAACCGCTCCGGGCTGCTGGAAGAAAATGAAGCGCTGATGCGCGCCACTGCAAGGCAGGTGGCCGCGCAGACGGCACTGGCTGCCGGCTATCGCGCGCAGGGCTCAGCGGCTTCCATGGACATCGGCGAACAGAGTATGGACGCCGCCGGCGGCAGAAGTGCGGAAGGAGCAGGACAGCCAGAGAATTCCGGCACAGGCGTAAAAGTGGTTCTGACAGATACAGCGGCAGAAGCGGACAAGGCCGGCATATCATCAGGAGCTGGCAGGTCTGCCGCAGGAGTAAAAGCTGGCCAGGCAGGAACATCATCAGGAGCCAGCAGGTCTGCCGCAGGAGCAAAAGCTGGCCAGGCAGGAGCATCGTCAGGTGCCGGCAGGTCTGCCGCAGCGGCAAAAATCAGCCAGAACAGCACAACGTCAGGAGCCGGCAGATCGAGCCGCGGCAGCCTGCGGCTGGGAGAGCCGGGCGCAGAGGTCATGTTCGGGCGTGATTTTGATGATGAAAGCATTCCTGTCAGCGAACTGGATGAACTGAGCGGGGTCGTCTCAATTCTCGGCGAGATCATTGATGTAGAGTTCCGCACTCTGCGAAGCGAGCGGATTCTCGCAATTCTGACCGTGACAGATGATACGGACACGATTCGTGTCAAGCTGTTTCTTGACGCTGACGCGGGAGATATTGCGCCGCAGATTTTTAAAAAAGGAACATTTATCCGCGTAAAGGGAAGGGCACAGGAGGACAGCTTTGATCACGAGCTGACGATTATGTCGGTGTCTGGAATCAGGCGGTCCGTCAGCTTCAGGAAGGTTCGTCAGGACAACAGCCCGGTCAAGCGGGTTGAGCTGCACTGTCATTCTAAAATGAGCGACATGGACGGCGTCACAGACGCGGCCGCCCTTGTAAAGCGCGCGTATGAGTGGGGACACCCGGCCATCGCCCTGACGGATCACGGCGGTGTGCAGGCGTTTCCAGAGGCAAACCACGCCATGGAGGCGATTGACAAGGCATACCGCGCGGCCTGGGAGAAGCAGCATCCGGATGCCTCGAAGGAAGAACTGAAGAAGATTTCAGCGCCTTTTAAAGTGATCTACGGCATGGAAGCCTATCTGGTAGACGATCTCAAGGGTGTCGCGGTCAACAGCAGAGGACAGAAGCTGAAGGACGCGTACGTCGTATTTGATATTGAGACGACAGGCCTGTCCAATCAGACCTGTAAGATCATTGAGATCGGCGCCGTGCGGGTGGAGCAGGGAAAAATCACGGACAGATTTTCCACGTTCGTCAATCCCGGCGTTCCCATTCCGATGCGGATCGAGGAGCTGACCAGCATCTCGGACAGTATGGTTGTCGACGCGCCGCCGATTGAGCAGGTGCTCCCGGACTTTCTCGCCTTTTCTGAGGGCGCGGTGATGGCCGCGCACAACGCCGACTTCGACATGGGCTTTATCATAAAGGCATGTGAAGAACAGAACATCGCAAGGCACTTTACCTATGTTGATACGGTCGCAATGGCGCGCATGCTGCTGCCGGGGCTTGGCAGTTTTAAACTGGACAAGGTGGCAAAGGCGGTCAACGTCGGGCTCGGGCACCATCACCGGGCAGTCGATGACGCCGCCTGCACAGCGGAGATTTTCGTAAAATTCGTCGAAATGCTGGAAAAGAGGGGAATTGAGGATCTGGACAGTCTGAATGAAGCCGCCTCCCTCAGCGACGCGTCGAAACGGAGAATGCCTTCTCATCACGCGATACTTCTGGCGACAAATGAGGAGGGGCGCAGAAATCTGTACCGGCTTGTTTCCGCCTCACATCTCAACTATGTTTATAAGATGCAGCCGAGACTTCCGAAGAGTCTTGTGCAGAAACATCACGAAGGAATCCTGGTTGGATCTGCCTGCGTGAAGGGAGAACTTTATGACGCCCTGCTGCGCGGCGCGCAAGAGGAGGAACTGGCGCGGATCATCGATTTTTATGACTATCTTGAAATCCAGCCGCTGGGGAACAACGCGTTTCTGATTGCGGACGACCGGAATGAAGCAGTTACCTCGGAAGAAGATCTCCGGGAGCTCAACCGGACAATTGTCCGGCTTGGAGAGCGCAGCAAAAAGCCGGTTGTGGCGACCTGTGATGTGCACTTCATGGATCCGGGCGACGCGATTTACCGCACGATTATCATGGCCGGGAAGAAATTTAAGGACGCAGAGGATCAGGCGCCGCTCTATCTGCACACGACAGAAGAGATGCTGGAAGAGTTTTCCTACCTCGGCAGCGAGAAAGCGCGGGAAGTCGTCATCGACAATCCGAACATGATTGCGGATTCAATCGAAAAGATTTCCCCGATCCGTTCGGGCAAATTCCCGCCGGTTATCGAAAATTCGGATCAGACGCTCCGGGAGATCTGCGCGAGAAGGGCGCATGAGATCTACGGGGATCCGCTTCCAGAGCTGGTGGAGGCACGGCTGGACCGGGAATTGAATTCCATTATTTCCAATGGATACGCCGTCATGTATATCATCGCGCAGAAGCTGGTGTGGAAGTCCAATGAGGACGGTTATCTCGTCGGATCACGCGGGTCGGTCGGTTCTTCCTTTGCGGCAACTATGGCCGGCATCACAGAGGTTAATCCGCTTCCGCCGCATTACCTCTGCAGCGCGTGCAAGTATGTCGACTTTGATTCGGAGGAAGTCACAAGCTACAAGAATCTCGGTATGGCAGGCTGTGATATGCCTGACGCCGTGTGTCCGAACTGCGGCAGACCGCTCGCGAAAATGGGATTCAATATTCCATTTGAGACCTTCCTTGGATTCAAGGGAAACAAGGAGCCGGACATCGATCTGAACTTTTCCGGAGAATATCAGAGTAAAGCGCATAAATACACAGAGGTGATCTTCGGCGCGGGACAGACATTCCGTGCCGGGACAATCGGTACCATGGCGGAAAAAACCGCCTTTGGGTATGTCAAGAACTTTTATGAAGAAAAAGGTATTCACAAGCGCACCTGTGATATTGACCGCATCGTGAAGGGGTGTGTCGGAATCCGCAGAACAACGGGCCAGCATCCGGGCGGCATCATCGTGCTGCCAATGGGAGAGGATATCAATGCGTTTACGCCGGTGCAGCATCCGGCTGACGACATGAACACAGACATTGTCACAACCCATTTTGACTATCACTCGATCGATGAAAACCTGCTGAAGCTTGATATTCTCGGGCATGATGATCCCACGATGATCCGGATGCTGGAGGAGCTGACCGGGACAAACGCGACAGAAGTTCCGCTGGACGAGCCGAAGGTGATGAGTCTGTTTAAGAGCACGGAAGCGCTTGGTATCACGCCGGAGGAGATCGGAGGGTGTAAGCTCGGCTGTCTGGGCGTGCCGGAATTCGGCACCGATTTTGTCATACAGATGCTGCTGGACACAAAGCCGCAGCGGTTCTCAGACCTGATCAGGATTTCCGGCCTGTCGCATGGGACAGATGTCTGGCTTGGCAACGCACAGACGCTGATCGCGGACGGCAACGCGACAATCTCAACCGCGATCTGCACGCGTGATGACATCATGACCTATCTGATAGCGCAGGGACTGGAAAGCGAGCAGTCGTTTACCATCATGGAAGCCGTGCGAAAGGGCAAGGGTCTGCGCCCGGAATGGGAAGAAGAGATGCGCGCGCATAATGTCCCGGAGTGGTACATCTGGTCGTGCAATAAGATCAAATACATGTTCCCGAAGGCGCACGCGGTCGCGTACGTCATGATGGCCTACCGGATCGCCTGGTACAAAATCTACTACCCGCTGGCGTACTACGCCGCGTATTTCTCCATTCGCGCCTCCGCGTTCAGTCTGGAAAAAATGTGTATGGGACGCGAACGGCTGGAGGAGCACATGCGGGCGTATGAGGCACACAAGGACACGGCCACCAATCAGGAGGCAGAGCAGTACAAGGACATGAAGATTGTGCAGGAAATGTACGCGAGAGGTTTTTCGTTTGTGCCGCTTGATCTCTATCAGGCGAAGGCACACAGATTTCAGATTGTCGGAGACAATGCGCTGATGCCGTCGCTGGACTCTCTGGAGGGTCTTGGCGATAAGGCGGCGGACAGTGTCGTGCTGGCTGCGCGCGAGGGAAAATTTCTCTCAAAGGACGATTTCCGCAGGCGCGCAAAGGTCGGAAAGACGATCTCCGACACGCTGGACCGCATCGGCGTGCTGGGGGATCTGCCGGAGACAAATCAGATATCCCTGTTCGATCTGCAATAGAATGACATAAGGCAAATAAGAGGCAAAAGCCGGAGTCCTTCCAGGATTTTGAAAAATCGTAAATTAGTGGTTGAAGTCTTCAAAATGTTTTGCTATAATAGGGAAGCGGTTCGGAGAACAGGGAAGACCTGCCGGACAGTTTCCTGTAAGGCGTCGTAGCCAAGTGGTAAGGCAATGGTCTGCAACACCAGTATGCACCGGTTCAAATCCGGTCGACGCCTCTGCCAAAGCGTTTCGGAATTTTTCCGAAGCGCTTTTTTGTGTAGCGGGAGAGTACTCTGTTTCAGGGCGAAATGTTTTTTGCCAATTTTCAATTTTGTGTAGGCTTCTTGTATGAAACGTGGTAGAATGTCTGAAAGGAGGTATGGAAAATGAGTATATTTATCGTATTCCTGTTTATTATTATTTTGATTCTTGTGTTTACCAACATCAGAATCGTCCCGCAGTCTACACAGTTTGTCATTGAGCGTCTTGGCCAGTACAAGACTACCTGGGACGCAGGTCTTCATCTGAAGGTTCCTTTCATCGAGCGGGTTGCGCGGCGCGTCTCCCTGAAGGAGCAGGTGTTTGATTTCCCGCCGCAGCCGGTTATCACAAAAGATAATGTGACGATTCAGATCGATTCAGTCGTGTTCTGTAAGGTGTTCGACGCGCGGCTGTACACGTATGGCGTCGAAAATCCGATTGTCGGTCTGCAGAATCTCACCGCGACGACGCTCCGCTCGATCATCGGCGAGATGGAGCTGGATCAGACACTTACCTCTCGCGACAGCATTAACCGTAAGATGCAGGCTATTCTGGACGAGGCGACAGATCCCTGGGGAATCAAGGTAACACGGGTAGAGATCAAGAATATTCAGCCGCCGAAGGAAATTGAAGAGGTTATGACGAAGCAGATGCGTGCCGAGCGCGAGCGCCGTCAGACGGTTCTGGAAGCACAGGCCCATCAGGAAGCGGTTGTCAGCCGTGCGGAGGGTGATAAGAAGGCCAAGATACTCAGCGCCGAGGCGGAGCGG
>JAFVEX010000054.1 GCA_017475785.1 Eubacterium sp.
CCTGCAGACAATGGCAAAGGAGTGAACCGGGAAGAACGCCAAACTCTGTATGGAACTCGGTTGTCTTTTTGTTATGGACAAACTATAATCTACTTGTAATCGTCTGTCGTTCTATATTTGTAACGATTCAGAACCTCCCTGGTTTCTTTATCGTTACGACGCGGTTTTTCGATTGAATTCGCCTTCACCGAAGGAAAAACCGCACTCCTGAATCATGTTCATACGCCCTCAGCAGCATGTGCTTAGGGCTATGCTGAACAATTACCTGTACTCCATCAAATTTCGAACAATTTCAAAAGGAAACGAGGTGTGGTCGTGAATTATTCAGAAAATAAAGAAAAACAGTATCACATCCAGGTTGGAAAGGGAGACATCGGCCGCTACGTAATTCTGCCGGGCGATCCCAAGCGCTGTGTAAAAATCGCGCAGTATTTTGATGATCCGGTGTTGGTCGCGGACAGCAGAGAGTATGTGACCTACACAGGGACGCTGGACGGCGTCAGGGTCAGCGTAACCTCTACCGGGATCGGCGGACCATCCGCAGCCATTGCGATGGAAGAACTCGTGGCCGCGGGCGCGGACACCTTTGTCAGGATCGGAACCTGCGGCGGCATGCAGCTGGATGTCATGAGCGGGGATGTGGTGATAGCGACCGGCGCGATCCGCATGGAGGGGACGAGCCGCGAGTACGCGCCGCTGGAGTTCCCCGCCGTCGCTGATATCCAGGTGGTAAACGCACTGATGGCCTCCGCGGCGGCGCTCGGCGTCACCAGTCATGTGGGTGTGGTTCAGTGCAAGGATTCCTTCTACGGACAGCACTCCCCCGAGACGAAACCAGTCAGCTATGAGCTGCAAAATAAATGGGAGGCGTGGAAGCGGCTGGGATGCCTCGCTTCTGAAATGGAATCCGCGGCACTGTTCATTGTCGGCGCCAGCCTGGGCGTCCGCGCCGGCTCCTGCATGCTGGTCATGGCCAACCAGGAGCGCGAAAAGGAAGGGCTGGAAAATCCCGTCGTACACGACACCGATATGGCGATCCGCACGGCGGTCGGCGCGATCAGGAACCTGATCAAGGCAGACAAGAAAACTCTGATTTAATCCATCACCGCTCAGCTCAAATTAATCGGTGTTTTCTTAACACGCAGAAACATAATTGATTACGGCGGCTTCTGACCACGACGAATCGTCTGCGTAGAATTCGTCTGCAGAGCCAAAATCCGAAAGGGTCAGGTGAGGACTAACATGAAAGCACAGAATTCCACCATCTGCGAAAATAAGATCCGGGAACTGATCCGGACTGCGCTTGCCCAGCTCGCGCGTTCCTACGCGCCGTATTCCCGCTACCACGTCGGCGCGGCACTGCTTGCCAGGGATGGAACCATTTTTACGGGCTGCAATGTGGAAAACGCATCCTACGGCGCGACAAACTGCGCGGAGCGGACTGCTTTTTTCAAGGCGGTCAGCGAAGGGGTCACCGATTTTGACGCGATCTGCGTCGTCGGCGGTTCTGAAGGAACTGTCACGGAATACGCGCCGCCCTGCGGCATTTGCCGGCAGGTCATGATGGAGTTCTGCCGTCCGGAAACCTTCCAGATAATTCTCGCGACAGATGAAGCGCACTACGACATCTATACCCTGAACGAGCTGCTGAAGCTGGGCTTCGGACCCGGAAACCTGAAATGACGGGAATCTGCATCCGGAAAAACGATTATAACAACAGGAGGTGAACGCGCATGAATTATCAACGAATCTTTGTTGTTGTCATCGACTCGCTCGGTGTCGGCGCCATGCCGGACGCGGAGCGGTTCGGCGATGCCGGCGCAAACACACTGGGGCACATCGCGGAATCCGTGAAGGATCTACAGATCCCCAATCTTGTGCGGCTGGGAATTGCCAGTCTTACTCCCCTGAAGGGAATTCCTGCCGATCCGGCGCCGCTCGGATACCGCGCGGTTCTCAGGGAGGCGAGCAATGGTAAAGATACCATGACCGGCCACTGGGAAATGATGGGCATCGAGACCAAGACGCCGTTTCAGACCTTCACAGAGACCGGGTTTCCTCCGGAGCTGATCGCAGAGCTGGAAAAGCGAACCGGCCACAAGGTGATCGGAAACAAGAGCGCAAGTGGTACTGTCATTCTCGATGAACTCGGGGAAGAGGAAATCGCGACCGGCCATATGATCGTCTATACATCAGCCGATTCGGTGCTGCAGATCTGCGGAAACGAGGAAACCTTTGGTCTGGATGAGCTGTACCGGTGCTGCGAAATCGCCAGAGAGCTGACACTCCGTGAGGAGTGGAAGGTCGGGCGTGTCATCGCCCGCCCGTATGTCGGAAAGAAAAAAGGAGAATTTGTCCGGACCAGCAACCGGCACGACTACGCGCTCAAGCCGCCGGGACCGACCGTCATGAACGTCTTGAAGGACAATGGATTTGATGTCATCTCTGTCGGAAAGATCGTTGACATCTTCGACGGCGAGGGAATCACGGAATATCAAAAATCCACCTCTTCCGTCCAGGGAATGGAGCAGACAATCGATCTGCTGGATAAACCTTTCCACGGTCTGGCCTTCGTGAATCTGGTCGATTTCGACGCGAAATGGGGCCACCGTAGAAATCCGCAGGGCTACGCGGAGGAGCTCGGGCGCTTCGATGAGAAGCTCGGCCTTCTTCTGCATAGCCTGCGTAACGATGATCTCCTGATCATCACAGCAGACCACGGCACAGATCCGACGCACACCGGAACCGATCACACACGTGAAAAGGTACCGTTCCTGGCCTGGTCCCCCGCGATGAAGGGCTCAGGCGCGCTGCCGGAGCAGCCGACCTTTGCAGTGATCGGCGCAACCATCGCCGACAATTTCGGAATAGAAATGCCAGAAGGCACCATCGGATCCTCACTGCTGGATCAGCTGGTCTGAAACTGGTTCGCAAAAATCACGCGTTTCATTCAACCCCTGCATTAATTCGGAAAGTTAAAATCACGCGTTTCATTTTAAAAATGTATTGATTCGGAGAGGTAAAATCTTGCGTTTCATTCAACCCTGTATGAATTCGGAGAGGAGAAAAAAATGCTTCAGAAACTTCAGACCTGCCTGGAGAGCGTGCGAAGTAAGACAGATTTCCGGCCGGAGGCCGGGCTGATCCTTGGTTCCGGCCTTGGTGACTTTGCGGATAAACTTACGGCAGAAGCGATCGTACCGTACGAAGAAATCGAAGGATTTCCCAGATCCACTGTCAGCGGACACAAAGGACGCTTCGTATTTGCCCATGTTAAAGGTGTCCCGGTCGTGATCATGCAGGGCCGCGTGCACTATTACGAGGGCTACCCGATGGCAGACGTCGTACTGCCGACGCGCCTGATGGGTATGCTCGGCGCCAAAAAGCTGATTCTGACCAACGCCGCCGGCGGCGTAAATGAAAGCTTCCGCCCCGGTGACCTGATGATGATCACCGACCACATTACCACCAGCGTGCCGAGCCCGCTGATCGGGCCAAATCTCGAAGAACTCGGCCCGCGTTTTCCTGATATGAGCGAGGTCTACTCCCCCCGCCTGCAGGAAGTAATCCGCAAGGCAGCTTCCGGGTGCGGCATCGTCCTGCAGGAAGGTGTATACGTCCAGCTGACAGGGCCGAATTACGAGACGCCCGCTGAAATCCGCATGTGCCGCGCCTGGGGCGGAGACGCTGTGGGAATGAGCACTGCCTGCGAAGCCATGGCCGCTTGCCATATGGGACTGGAGGTCTGCGGAATCTCCTGCATTACCAACATGGCGGCAGGAATTACCGCGGCAAAACTCGATCACAGGGAAGTACAGGAAACAGCAAACCACGTCGCGCAGGATTTCAAAAAGCTTGTGACAGCCGTAATTGCGACGATGTAATTATAAAATAACTGATCTATTTCAGGAAATTGCGAAACTCTTTCTTGGATATGAATTGTATATAATATTCAAACGGACTTCCTCGCTGTAAACTTCTAAAGCCTGTTTAAGTGCCGGAAGTTTCGCAATTACCTGGCTAATCTATTCACGTATAAGGAGAAGCACATGGAACAAAATGAAATATTAAAAATGGTCGACCACACCCTGCTGACACAGACAGCGTCATGGGCGGAAATTAAAGAAATTCTCGACGACGGAATGCGTTATGGTACGGCTTCCGCCTGCATTCCGGCAGCGTATGTAAAGCAGGCAGCAGACTATGTAGACGGAAAACTCCCGATCTGCACCGTAATCGGTTTTCCGAACGGATACAGCACAGCCGCGGCAAAAGCATACGAAGCGGCAGACGCCGTAAAAAATGGCGCGTCAGAAATCGATATGGTCATTAACATTGGATTCCTTAAAGACGGGCGCGATCAGGAAGTGCTCGATGAAATCCGCCTGGTCAAAGAAGCATGCGGAGAAAAGCTGCTGAAAGTGATCATAGAAGCGTGCCTCCTGACCGAAGAAGAGAAAATCAGGATCTGCAGAATTGTCACGGAGTCCGGCGCGGATTACATCAAAACATCCACCGGCTTCTCGCTGGGCGGAGCGACATTTGAAGACGTATCACTGATGAGAAAATATGTCGGATCCGACATCAAGATCAAGGCTGCCGGCGGCATCTCCTCCTTTGACGACGCAGAGGAATTCATCCGCCGCGGCGCTGAGCGGCTTGGCACAAGCAGACTCATCAAACTGCTCAAGGGGCTGCCAAGCTAAGCATCTCTGTGCATATATATTGAGTGCGATCTCTGTGGGCGAAAAAGCTGCGCTGCGCACCCTGCGCTGGCGCGGCTCTCACTTCGTCCTCTCCGGATCGCCCGGTTTTCTTAATTTATCAATCACATCCTGATAACCCCTGTGCCGCACCCCCTGCCGTCAAGTTTCTTTATCTCTGTATAATTCCTCCTTTTCTTGACAGTATGTTTTTATCATCTTGATCAAATTTGATGCTGTCTCTAGCATTTCCAGCGCCTCATCCTTAGTCGCTATATAAAAATCATCATAATCACTGGCATGTCTTATTTCTGCAGCTTCCGCAATTTGATGTCCAATCGCACGGGGAAAAATTTCTGGTTTGACATAGGTCTTGTTAAAATAAGCCAATGTATCTTTGTGACGCTTAAATGCTGTCTTCTCCAGCGCCAAAACTGCTGAAATTGCATGAAAAATAGCATAATATGCACGATTATTGGCACCCTTGAAATCATGAATATCAAACAGCACCCTTGCTGAGTTTAAATCATTCTTTGCAGTTTCTATTCTGTAGAAAGCCAAATCCCACACAGTTCCTTTTTCTTCAGGATTCAAACAATGACACCCCCTCTCTTCTCACGTTTGAATAAAACGGGTAAACATCTGCCCACTTATCAAATTGCTTCTGACTTTTTGCTGTTGGATTGATCTCCAGATCATGATCCATATTAAAGTCAAAGGTCATACCCGAAAGTTTTCGACGGTAATTCTTTATCTCCATGTCTGTTAAATCCAGCAGTATCATAACATCGATATCTGAGCCCTGTCGATAATCACCTCTGGCATATGAACCATACAGGATAACACTCTTCAAAAATGGTCCATATATATCACGGATCCTGTTAATATAATCATTCAGATAAGTTCTCATTTCATCACTCATGATTGTATTGAACCTCTTTTTGTTTCATTTGCTGCTGCCAACGATTGCAAGACATAATTGACCAGATTCCATTGATCCTTGTTTCTTAACTTCTCGGCCGCGCAAATTACTCCCGAAACAGTATTCCTGCCTCCTCGAGCTTCGCCACGGCCTGCTCAAAGGCCGCCTCGTCAGGGCAGATCAATGTGTGCAGATGAATCCCGTCCGTCAGCTCTGACAGTGAGTGCACCTGTGCCTCCTGCACCTTCTTTATAAACTGCATGACGTCATAGCGAGAGCGAATCTGAAGCTGTCCAGACAGTTGCCCGTACACAGGATGCTCTACAATTACGTCCTGCACCATGCAG
>JAFVEX010000007.1 GCA_017475785.1 Eubacterium sp.
AGAAATTCACACTTAGATATTGTTGGTGTGCGGACAAAGAGTCACACTTATGATGAATTGGCCGCACACCTACAAAATCTTAGTGCGAAGTTCGATGGCATTTCCCGTGGAGTGTACAGAGAATATCATTGTCGGAGTGCGTATATAAAGAACAGCACGATCCCGACAAACTTCAATTTACAACTCCACCCGCCCCTCGAGGGCGCGCAGCAGCGTCACTTCATCTATATACTCCAGATCTCCGCCTACCGGCACGCCGCTCGCAATTCTGCTGACGCGGATGCCTGTGGGCTTGACCAGCTTGCTGATATACATGGCTGTTGTCTCGCCCTCCAGGCTGGAGTTTGTTGCGATAATCACCTCGTCCACATCTCCTTCGAGCCTTCGCATCAGTTCTTTTAGCCTGATCTCATCCGGCCCGATTCCGAGCATCGGAGAAATCGCGCCCTGAAGCACATGGTAGACGCCCTCGTATTTTTGCGTCTTCTCATATGCTGCCAGATCGCGCGCGTTCTCAACTACCATAATCTGGCGGTGGTTTCGATTGGGATTGGCGCAGATCGGGCAGATTTCCTGATCTGTCAGCGTGCAGCAGGTCTTGCAGTACCGCACATTCTCCCTTGCGTCACGCAGCACGTCTGAGAGCCGGTTCACCTGCTCTTTTGGCATGTTCAGAATGTGAAACGCCAGGCGCTGTGCCGATTTCGGCCCGATTCCGGGGAGCCGGCCCAATTCTTCGATCAGGCTGCTGATATAGCTGCTGTAGTACTCCATCAGAACGAAAGTCCTCCGAGATTCATTCCTCCGGTCATTTTTGACATGCTGCTGGCATAAGCTTCTTCCACCTTGCGCAGCGCTTCATTTGTGGCCGCAATGATGAGATCTTCAAGCATTTCGATATCATCCGGATCAACGACTTCTTCTGCCAGCTTTACCTTTGTAATCTCGCGTTTTCCGGTTACTGTGACCTCAACAGCTCCGCCGCCTGCAGCCGCGGTAAATTCCGCCTCTTCAAGAGCCTTCTGGCTCTCTTCCATCTGCCTCTGCATGCGCTGCGCCTGCTTCATCAGGTTATTCATGTTGCCGGGCATGCCGCCCGGAAATCCGCCTCTTTTTGCCATTTGGGTTTTCCTCCTGTATTGTTTTCCTGTATGTAATGGAATGACTGCTCAAAAGTCATCCTCTTCGGAATCGTCTTCTATCTCAACCGTAATCCCGGTGATTCCCTCCTGCAGGATCTGCTCGACCGGTATATCCGCAAGCTGATTTGCGGAGGAATCTGCCGCGCTGACGAGTTCCAGCTCCGCCTGTTTCCCGGTGATGCCGGCAATGGCTTTTTGAAGTTCTTCCATGTGAACGGGATCATTTTCAAAGATATCCTTCTGGTAGCGCTCCGCAAACACCAGAAACAGCCTGGAGTCGTCCACAGCGGGATCATATTTCGGGATGGCGCCTTTCAGAAGGTTTTTCACCATCATCTGTGTCTGTCCGACAATTTTCCCCCAGTCACTGCGGATCCGTTTCAAATCCTCCGGCGCCGCTTTTGGCGGACTTGAACCAGCCACTCTTCCCGCCGCACCTGTCGCGCGCCCGGCCCGGTCTGCGGAACCACCCTGACCGGCTGCGTTTTCTGCCCGCGCCTCCGCGCCCGGCAGAGGCATTCCACCCGTACTGACCGCCAGCGCCACTTGCGGGTCTGCCGCGAGCGCGTGCAGGAATTCCTGTTCTTCTTCAGAAAAATCCGGCTGCCGTTCAGCGCGTTTTTCCAGTTCGCGGATCCGCTGCAGCAAAGCCTCCTTGCTGGTCTGCATCTGCGGCCTGCAGAGACGGATCAGGGTCGTCTCGACCAGCACGCGCCGCTGCGTCACCTGCCGGAGCGTACCGGACAGCTCCGAAAAAATACGGATGTACCGCATCAGAGCCGCAGGCTCTACCATCTCACTCTCCTCGCGCAGCTGCGCGAGATTTTCTGCTGAGACATCCAGCACATCCTCAAGATCCTCACTGCTCTGCAGCAGCATCAGATTGCGCATGTACCAGGTAAAATCAGCGGCAAACTGCCCCATCTCTTTTCCCTGCTGCACCAGTTCTTCCAGAACGCGAATGCTCCCGGCAGCGTCTCCCCGGATCACCATGCGCAGCAGCCTGCTGAATACATCTGTGTCGACTGTTCCCAGAACCTCCAGAACTCTGTCGAAGGTAAGTGTCTCCCCCAGGTAGAACGAAATGCACTGGTCGAGCAGGCTCAGCGCGTCGCGCATCGAGCCGTCCGCCTTCCGCGCAATATAGCGGATCGCCCGCGGCTCTGCGGAAACGCCCTCCTGCTCCAGCAGAGACCTGATCTGCTCCGCAATCGTCTCAATCGCGATTCTCCGGAAATCATACCGCTGGCACCTTGAGAGAATCGTCACGGGTATCTTGTTCGCCTCGGTCGTCGCCAGAATAAAAATCACGTACTCCGGCGGCTCCTCCAGTGTCTTGAGCAGCGCGTTAAACGCGCCGGTCGAGAGCATATGCACCTCATCAATGATATAGACCTTGTACCGCCCGCTCGTGGGCCGGTACGCGACCTCCTCACGGATCTCCCGGATATTATCGACGCCATTATTCGAAGCCGCGTCGATCTCAATCACATTGGTTGACACGCCGGAGAGAATGGCCTGACAGGTGGGACAGGTATTGCACGGGCCGTTTTCGTCCGGATTTTCGCAGTTTACCGCCCGCGCCAGAATCTTGGCAATCGTCGTTTTACCGGTTCCGCGCGTTCCGCAAAACAAATACGCGTGGCCGATCCTGCCGGCTGCGAGCTGGTTCTTTAATGTTGTAACGATCGCGTCCTGCCCCTTCACCTCATCGAAGCGCGAAGGGCGGAATTTCCGATACAGAGCCGTATAGCCCATCTGCAGCCTCCTGCTATCGCACGGGCGGGATCACCCGCTGCCGTTCCTGTCACCTCATCCACCGCGAAACCTGCTTTGCCGAAGCGCCTGGCCACAGACAGTACCTTTTTTGCCCATCGGCGTGCAGTGTTCTTATCACGGCAAATTATACAATGAATAAACAAAGTCCGCAAGTAAGTATACGGAAGCGGCGGCAATCTAATAGTGCGGAGCTGAGGTTATATACTTTTGAAAAAAGCAAAGGAGATATCACATTATCATCAATGCGATATCCCCCTCAGATTACTTTTTATTTAGAAGGAAACAGTCTGTTTTGATCCGGTGCTTCTGCCGGGGTTCCTGCTCTGCCCGCTCAGTCTCCGAAGCTGATTCCGATGCGTTTTGCCTGCTCGACCTCCTGGCACTTCGGATCTACGATCTTCAGCTGTCCGGCGACGTCGCCGAGCGGCACCTTCTTGCACTTGCCGTCCACAATGCCTACCATGTAACCGAACTTCTTATCCATGATCAGGCGGGCCGCCTCAGATCCCAGACGGGTCGTAAGAACTCTGTCGTACGGGCAGGGGCTTCCGCCGCGCTGTGTGTGGCCCGGAACGGTCACGCGCACTTCTGTGCCGATCCGCTCCGCAATGTCCGCCGCGATCTTGTAGGAAATCGACTGATACTTCTCGCCGATCTCTGCCAGTGCTTTCTTGCGTTCCTTCTTTCCGAGCTTCGCGATCTCCTTCGGGATCGCGCCCTCCGCCGCCGCGATGATCGTAAATCCGCTGCCGCGCTTGTTGCGTGCCTCAATCGCGCCCACGACCTTGTCGATATCGTACGGGATTTCCGGAAGCAGGATAATGTCCGCGCCGCCGGCAATACCGGAATACAGCGTCGGCCAACCGACCTTGTGCCCCATGATCTCCACGATGAATACGCGGCGATGCGAAGATGCCGTCGTATGAATGCAGTCGATCGCGTCTGTCGCAATGTTGACTGCGCTGTAGAAACCAAATGTCATGTCCGTTCCGAAGATGTCGTTGTCGATCGTCTTCGGCAGATGGATGATGTTCAGCCCTTCCTCGCGAAGCAGGTTTGCGGTTTTCTGCGTGCCGTTGCCGCCGAGAATGACAAGGCAGTCCAGACGAAGCTTGTAGTAGTTCTGCTTCATCTCCTCGACCTTATTGACGCCGCCCGCGCCCGGGCTGCGCATCTCCTTGAAGGGCTCACGGGATGTGCCGAGGATCGTGCCGCCGCGCGTCAGAATGCCGGAGAAGTCCCGCGCTGTCAGCATGCGGTAATCGCCGTAGATCAGACCTTTGTAGCCATTAAAAAATCCGTAGACTTCCAGTTCATCTACATTATTTGCCAGACCCTTGACCACGCCGCGCATTGCCGCATTGAGCGCCTGACAGTCACCACCACTTGTCAAAAGACCGATTCTCAACATGTTTGCTGCCCTCCGTTTCGTCATTGCTGTTCGCTTCGCCGGCTTTTCACCCCGCCGGCATGTTGTTCACAATTACTATCAGTATAAACCATTTGTTGGAACGGAACAAGGAAAAGGCAGGCTTTTTTCTGAATCTTTTTACCTTTTTTATACAGGCGTCTGCCGTCGGAAGAAGCAGTCTAAAGCACCCACTTACAACGCGTTTCTCAGCCTGCTCAGGAAAAATCTTGTAATGGATCCCGCGGCCAGCGCGGTAACCACAGTCCCCTCCCGCACACCGCGGATCTCCCCGAAAGCGGCCAGAGAACATATGATCGCCGCTGCGCAGACGGAACAATCCACAATCGTTTTGACTGTGCCAAAATTCTTTTCCGCCACCTCGCTGACCGCCTTGATCATTGCCTCAGCAGGCAGCACGATAATATCCGCCGTCACCTCCATGGCTGCGCCCAGGGAAAATACCACAACGCCGGCAAGCAGCATCAGAATCTGCTGCCAGTAGGCAGAAAACACAACCGGCCTCAGCAGCCAGGTCAGTCCGTCAATCGAAGATGCAAACAAAATTGCCGCGGGAATCTGCAGCGCAATGCGGATCCAGTCTCCCTTCCCTTTGATCCGGTGATTCAAGAAAAGAAGCAGCGCTTCAATTATCACCATGCACACATTGAATAAAAAAGCAAATATCCCGAGTGTGGGCGGGAAGATCATCGAAAATACATAGGCCAGGCTGGTGATCGCACTCGTCCCCAGACCGGCCTTTGTGATCATGCCGACGCCGCAGCCTACCAGAAGGACGCCTGCAGCAAATAAAAGAATCCGCTTCTTCTCAAAAACCATGATTAATTCTGAATTTCCCCTGTTGTTGGTTTTATGTCGTTATCTGAAATGTTAAGAAATCATTCTCTGGGGCTCAGACAAACAGCAGCTCCGCCAGATGCTTCGCGCGCACTCCGCCGAGCAGCAGTCCTTCCACACAATAGTGGCAGTACGCAGCGACCTCCCGGTCTCCAAATCTGCTTCCGTAAGCCTCCATCATTGCTTTCTGCTCAGCCTCCGTGTGCGGAAGAAACAATCCCTGCGCTCCGTCCACAAAGCGCTTCGGGGCAAGTTTCAGATTGCGCGGCGGAGCAGGTCTCAGAAGAGAGATGCCGCAGAACGCCGTCTTCTCATAATTTTCTTGCTGCTCCAGCGCCTGGAAATTCATTCTGCGCAGCAGCTCGCGCACTGCATCCTGCTCCTCCCGCCTGTCGCGGGCACGCCAGCAGTCCTGCACAAAGATCTCTTTTCCCTTGTAATCCGGATAAGCAAAGTCCGGATCCTGCAGGATCAGTTCCCAGAGCGAGGAGGCTTTTGCCCCCGGCCGCCACTCATCAATGATCGCAGAACAATTGTGACAAAGCGAATATACCGTATCACCGCCGCCAAACGCGGCGCTGTCCGGCAATGCTTCCCATCTGCTGCGAAGGCTCTCCGGCACTTTGCCGGAGAATTCCTGCAGCTTATACTGCGGTACGCAGCAACGCACGATCTGCACATCGTCCCTCTTTGCGATATATTCCTGGATCCGGAAGCTCAGCTCCGGATATTGGGTTGTAAACACACAGCTGGCTATATAATAATTCATCTAATATAATCAGCTCCTTTTCTTTCTCCGGATTTTGATCTCCCGTTTCGCAGCGTACGGTCCGATTGCCTTAAATTTGTCTTCTGACCGGTACATTTTCGACGCCGCCGGGTCTTCCCGGTGCAGATGAATCGCGTCGAATTCGCAGCGCGTCGTGCAGAGTCCGCAGCCGATACAGCGGTTCGGATCTACCGTTGTCGCGCCGCAGCCAAGGCACCGTCCGGCCTCGACCGCAATCTGCTCGTCTGTCAGCGGCAGGCGCAGATCGCTGAACGTCTTCGTCGGATCTCCGGCCTTGCAGCCCGGAATCTGACGCTTCGCGTTGTCAAACCCTTCGACGACCACGCTGCCTTTATCCAGCTCGATGAACTCCCGCAGGTCTCTGGCAATCGTCAGGGACTGGCCGTAATGGACGAACCGGTGCATGGATTCGCATGCTTTTTTGCCGTCCGCGATGGCGTCGATCGCGAAACGCGCGCCGTGGTTGATATCGCCGCCAATAAAGATATCCGGCTCGGCCGACTGGAATGTGACCGGGTCACACTCTGCCGTTCCGTTGCCGCGCACGACGACTTTTGTGCCCGCCAGCAGGCTGCCCCACTGGGCAGACTGGCCGATTGCCTGCAGAACGTTCGCGCAGTCTATGGTAATGGTATCTTCTTCATCATACTGCGGAGAAAATCTGTGATCGTCATCAAAAACACTCGTGCACCGCTTAAATATGACGCCCGTCACCTTTCCTTCATCGGAGACCAGGACTTCTTTCGGTCCCCAGCCGTTCAGCACTTCGATTCCTTCCGCCGTCGCCTCATCCACTTCTTCCTTTGCTGCCGGCATTTCTTCCGGGCTCTCCAGGCAAAGCATGGTCACTTTTCCGTCAGTGGTTCTTCTGGCTGTGCGCGCCACATCCACCGCGACGTTTCCGCCGCCGACAACCACCACATCGCCGGAAAGACGGACGCCGCTGTCCTGATTTACGCGCCGCAGGAAGGATACGCCCGATTCTACACCTTCCGCGTCCTCGCCGGGAACTCCCGCCTTGCGGCCGCCCTGCAGGCCGATCGCGATGTAGAATGCCTTGTAGCCTGCGTTCCGCAGATCCTCAATGGTCAGATCCAGGCCGATCTCAACGCCGCACCGGAACTCGACGCCCATCTGACGGAGCACTTCAATCTCTGCCTCCAGCGTCTCTTTTTCGAGACGGAAATTCGGAATTCCGTTGGTCAGCATGCCGCCCGGCCTGCTCTCTTTGTCAAACACGGTGACATCGTAGCCCCTGCTGCGCAGATAGTACGCGCAGGTCATGCCGGCCGGTCCCGCGCCGATGACAGCCATCTTGTACGCAGAGCCCCACATTTTTCCTTCCGGGTTCTCGCAGGCCGGGATATAGCGCTGGTCTGCCTGCAGCTCCTTTGCCGCGATCGACTTCTTGATTTCGTCGATTGCGATCGGCTGATCAATCGTGCCTCTGGTACAGGCGTCCTCACACCGCCGGTTGCAGATCGCTCCGCACACGGCCGGGAACGGGTTGTCCTGCTTGATCAGCTTCAGAGCATCCATAAACCTGCCCTCTGCCGCCATCTTTACGTAACCCTGCACCGGAAGGTGCGCCGGACAGGCTGTCTTGCACGGTGAGGTACCGGTCGGATAACAGTTGATCTTTGCGTCTTCCCGGTAATTTGGATTCCAGTTGTCCTCCGTCCACTTCTCCGCGTCCGGAAGCAGGGAAACCGGATATTCCACCTCTCCTTCTGTCGTGCAGAGCTTCTGGCCGAGCTTCGCGGCTCCGACCGGGCACACCTCGACGCACTTGCCGCAGGCGACGCATTTTTCCTTCTCGACCGACGCGCGGTACGCGGAGCGCGACATATTCGGCGTGTTGTAAAGCTGAGAAGTCCGGATCGCGTTGCAGACACCCGCCGCACAGTTACAGATCCCGACAATCTTGTCCTCACCGTCGATATTGGTAATCTGGTGGACAAATCCATGCCGCTCCGCGCGCTCCAGGATTTCCAGCACTTCATTGTAGCTGATGTAGCGGCCCAT
>JAFVEX010000008.1 GCA_017475785.1 Eubacterium sp.
AGGTCAGTATCCGCGAAGTCATATCGCGGGAAGCTGCGGCGGAACTGCTGGACAGAATCCTGGAGATTGAGCCGCTTGAAATCCACGAGGAAAAATTCAGAGAAGAAATCTACAGGGAAGTGATGCGCCAGAGCGACTGTACAGGGCTTCTTGGAATGATCCGGACTCTGCTGCGCAGGCGGGAAATACGGCTCGCCGAGGGACGTAAGTTTACATCTGTGGACGAGCGGTTTCTAAATGAAGCGATGAACAGGCTTTCATGCGAGCTGGCGATTGCGATGAATGAAACGCAGGAGCAGGCGGAACAACGTCTTTTGGCGGCGCTTCAGGCTGCGCCGGTGTGACCGCTGTGCCGGTGTGACCGCTGTGCCGGTTTGACCGCTGTGCCGGTTTGATCGCTGCGCCGGTATGACCGCTGTGCCGGTGAGACCGTTGCGCCGGTGCGACCGCTTCGGGTGCGGAAGGCTGCCGTGAGATGTTTTCACGGGCAGCTTACCGGCAGAAGCCCGCAAAGAAGCGCGCTGTTTAAAACAGGTTTAGCTGGTTTTCTTTGTCCGGATTCGGATTCCGTTTACTTCAATATCGCCGGTTACCGGGATCATCAGGTATTCCCGGCCGTCTATCACACGTGTCTCGATCAGATCTGTGCGGTCCGCCGCAATGGAAATTTTCACTTCCGGTGAAACAACTTCAAATTTTTTCGAAGAATATACATTGGAGAAAGCCAGCGTCCCGCTGTCGGAGAGTTCGTCGAACCGCTCCTCAAATTTTTGCAGCTGTTCTTCAGACGCGCCGCAGCCGGAGAGCAGTGTTTTTACGGCGCCGCGGTCCAGAACGGGCGGTTCAGGCGCATCCGCACTCTGCGCCATGAGCTCTGCCATCTGCTCGTGAACAGTTCTTGCGACGTCAAAATCACAGTCGCGCTGAAACGTCTCCTCTACAATAGAAGCAAACGCGGCATGCTGCGTCTCTGCCGTCAGGGGCGGTTCCGTGCCGAGCGCCTGACGCAGAAAGGCTTCATGCAGATCTCCTGGCTTCGCGGAATAATACAAAAACTGGTGAATATCTGTATTGCGGTCTTCAAACGCAGGAAACAGAAAGCCGGCGGCCGGCATGTCTACCATGTGATCCTGCAGTCTGCTGGTAATGGCATTCTGCCCGGCGTCATATACCAGACCTGCCTTCGAGAGGCTGACTGGGCAGATTGCGCAGACAATAAATGAATAGACATCGTCTGACGCGTCATCCAGAAGCATGTTGTCACGCGTGCGGGAGGGAATGTCATAGCGCCCGAATGCGAGCAGGATCAGAAAACTGCCCGGATCTGTCCAGGAAGCGGTCAAATCCTCGCAGAACGAATGCAGAAGCGCTTCATCCTCCAGTCCGCTGTCACGAAGAGCGAGCAGCTTTGCCTGCTGCCCATCTGGCGCCTCTTCGGCAGGAGGGAAGGAGAGCGTCATCAGGTTTTTATTCAGCGTCCCGGACAGCGTTTTGCGAAAAAGGCCGCAGAATTTGTGCATGTCTTCTTCGGGAAGCGAGAGGAACGCTTCCTTCATCTCCAGGACGGTCTGCCGCTCGCCGTTGACACAGCATCCAAAAATGCGGTCAATCCGGCAGTGATCTTTTGTCAAAAGGCGTCTGATTTCTGATATTTCTTTTTTATTCATAGGCAAAAGTATATGATGAAAAAAATCTGAAAAAAAGGGTTGATTTTCTGGCAGAGTTAGGTTATGATTGTTAACGGTCGATTGGTCAAGGGGTTAAGACGCCGCCCTCTCACGGCGGAAACAGGGGTTCGATTCCCCTATCGACTGCTGAACTGCCAGATATGGCAGTTCTTTTCTTTTGTACCACAAGGTCTTGTGTTTTTCAGTTCCATCATAGTATAATCTCCCTATGTGTAAAAAAACAGTTAAAAACATGAAAGCCGCAATTTTTGATCTGGACGGGACGCTTCTGGATTCCATGGGGCTCTGGCAGCAGATTGACGTAGAATTTCTGGCCAGAAGGGGCATAGATCTTCCGTCAGACTATCAGGCGGCGATCACGCCGCTTGGCGCGCATGACGCGGCTGTCTATACCATCAGGCGGTTCGGGCTGCCGGATACGCCGGAGGAACTGACAGAAGAGTGGATCGATATGGCTTTTTCCCACTACCGGGATGATATTCCGCTGAAGCCATACGCGCTGGAGTATGTGCGGGCGCTCTGGGAAAGAGGCATCAGGATCTATATTGCGACTTCTTCGGACCGGAAGATGGTAGAAGCAGCCTGTAAGAGAACCGGGCTTTCCGCCTGCCTGTCGGAAATTGTGACGGTCGCGGATACAGGGCGCGGGAAGGAGTTTCCGGATATCTATCTGAGATGTGCCAAAAAGGCAGGCTGTCCCCCGCCGGAGTGCGTTGTTTATGAAGATATTATTCACGGTGTTCGGAGTGCGAAGCTGGGCGGGTTTTACACGGTAGGCGTGTATGAGCCGACTTATGAGCGCCTGGATGAGGTCATGGCGGAGTCCGACCGGTTTATCCGTTCGTTTGAGGAACTCCTGCGGGAACCGGACGTGTGGCCCTGCGGCCTTTAAAAGTTAAACACCCCGCCGCGGGCAGCGGAGCGTGGTGACAAGATAATGATTGAGTGTATTCGGCATATTTATCATAATTTGGAGATGACCGGGAATGGCAAGAGATAACTACGGCGCGGAGAGCATTCAGGTACTGGAAGGACTGGAGGCGGTCCGTGTCAGACCTGGTATGTATATCGGCAGCACGGGAAGAAAAGGATTAAATCATCTGATCTATGAGATTGTGGACAATTCCGTCGATGAGCATCTGGCGGGATTCTGTTCAAGGATCGAGGTGACGCTGGAGGCAGACGGTTCCTGTTCTGTCTCGGATAACGGCCGCGGAATCCCCGTGGATCTGCATGAGAAGGGGATGCCGGCTGAGCGTCTGGTCTTCACGACGCTTCACGCCGGGGGAAAGTTTGACAATGAAGTGTATAAGACGAGCGGCGGCCTTCACGGCGTCGGATCGTCAGTTGTCAACGCGCTTTCTGCCTATCTGGACGTGCGAATCTGCCGCGACGGGAAAATCTGGCATGACCGCTATGAACGCGGCGTGCCGGTGCAGCAGCTGGAAAAAGGCATGCTTCCCGTGATTGGAAAGTCACGCCAGTCTGGAACGACGGTGAATTTTCTTCCGGATGGAGAGATTTTTGAAAAAACCCGGTTTAAATCAGACGAGGTGAAGAGCAGGCTCCACGAAACGACGTATCTGAACCCGGAGCTGACCATCGTTTTTACCGACAGGCGGGACGGGAAGGAAGAGGTTACAGAGTACCACGAGCCGGAAGGAATCATCGGTTTTGTCAAGGAAATCAACAAAAACAAAGAAACGCTTCACCAGCCGGTCTGTCTGAAGGGCAGCTCGGAGGGCATCGAAGTAGAAATCGCCTTTCAGTATGTGAAAGAATTCCAGGAGACCGTTCTGGGCTTTTGCAACAATATATATAATTCCGAAGGCGGCACGCACATTACCGGGTTTAAGGTGCAGTTTACGTCCGTCATGAACAACTATGCGCGCGAGCTCGGGATTCTGAAGGAGAAGGACGCAAACTTTACCGGCGTTGACATCCGGAACGGAATGACGGCGATTATCTCCGTGAAGCATCCGGATCCGCGGTTTGAGGGTCAGACGAAGACAAAGCTGGACAACCCGGACGCCGCCCGCGCGGCCGGCAAGGTAACAGGCGACGAAGCTGTTCTGTATTTTGACAGAAACCTGGATGTGCTCAAGGAGGTTCTCGCCTGCGCGGAGCGCGCCGCGAAAATCCGGAAAAACGCGGAAAAAATCAAGACCAATATGCTCACGCAGCAGAAATATTCGTTCGACGCGAACGGAAAGCTGGCAAACTGCGGAAGCCGGGACGCGTCGAAGTGTGAGATCTTCATCGTGGAGGGCGACTCTGCCGGAGGATCCGCAAAAACAGCGAGAAACCGTGAGTTTCAGGCGATTCTCCCGATCCGCGGTAAGATCCTGAATGTGGAAAAAGCCAGCATGGACCGCGTGCTGGGCAACGCAGAGATCAAGTCCATGATCAACGCCTTCGGATGCGGTTTTTCCGAGGGATACGGCAACGATTTCGACATCAGCAAGCTCCGGTACGACAAAATCATCATCATGGCGGACGCGGATGTGGACGGCGCGCATATTTCCACGCTGCTGCTGACGTTGTTTTACCGTTTCCTGCCGGAATTAATTTATGAGGGACACGTCTACATCGCGATGCCGCCGCTGTACAGGACGGTACCGGCGCGCGGCGAAGGCGAATATCTCTATGATGATAAGGCGTTGGAAAAATACCGCCGTGAACACCGCGGATCCAAATTTACGCTGCAGCGGTTTAAAGGACTTGGCGAGATGGATCCGGATCAGCTCTGGGAGACAACCCTCAATCCTGAGACCCGGCGCCTGCGCCGCGTCGAAATTGAGGACGCCCGCCTGGCGACAGAGGTGACAGAGACACTGATGGGGTCGCAGGTGCCGCCAAGGAAGGCTTTTATCTATGAGCACGCGCAGGACGCGGAGCTGGATGTGTAAGGACTCAGGCAATTCCGAAACATCAAATTTGATGACAGATTGTACAAAACAATATGAGCATCAAAAACGAAGTTTCGCATTTAACAATATGTGAATCACATGCCGGGAGGAATTCAGAGATGGCACAGCAGCCAGTTGAAGAGCAGATCATCCGGACGGAATACTCCGAGATCATGCAGAAATCATATATCGATTATGCCATGAGTGTCATCATAGCGCGCGCGCTTCCTGACGTCCGTGATGGCCTGAAGCCGGTTCAGCGCAGAACGCTGTATGACATGATGGAACTTGGCACGTACTATGACCGCCCGTACAGGAAATCGGCGCGTATTGTCGGGGATACCATGGGTAAATTCCACCCACACGGCGACAGTTCGATTTATGACGCGCTGGTGGTCATGGCGCAGCCGTTTAAGAAGGGACTTCCGCTTGTCGACGGACACGGAAACTTCGGCTCGATCGAGGGCGATGGCGCCGCGGCGATGC
Organism: Eubacterium sp.; assembly: GCA_017475785.1. The sequence goes on from JAFVEX010000008.1 coordinate 5,084, forward strand.
GTTACACGGAGGCGCGGCTGCAGCGTGTGACGCAGGAAGTCTTTCTGGGAGACCTCGACAAAGACCTGGTCGATCTGATGCCGAATTTTGACGAGACGGAAAAAGAACCGGTCGTGCTGCCTGTCCGGATTCCCAATCTGCTGGTCAACGGCGCAGACGGAATCGCGGTCGGCATGGCGACGAACATTCCGCCGCACAATCTGGGCGAAGTGATCGACGCGGAGCGCGCGTACATCAAAAACAATGCCATCACCACAAAACAGCTGATGAAATACATCAAGGGTCCGGATTTTCCGACGGGCGGCATTGTGATTAACCAGAGTGAGCTGGAAGAAATCTACGAGACAGGCACGGGTAAGATCCGGCTGCGCGGGAAGACGCAGGTTGAGAAAGGAAAAGGCGGCCGTCAGCTGCTTGTGATCACGGAGATACCCTACACAATGATCGGCGCGAATATCGGGAAATTCCTGAACGACGTGGCAGCGCTTGTGGAGAGCCGGCTGGCGCCGGAGATTTCGGATATTTCCAACCAGTCCTCGAAAGAAGGCATCCGGATTGTCATCGAACTGAAAAAGGGTTCA
>JAFVEX010000009.1 GCA_017475785.1 Eubacterium sp.
CTTAAAGCCATTTTCTTAAAGCCATTTTCTTAAAACGACAGAAATTACATTACCCAAAAGATCTCCGGCTGATTACCAGATCGATTATTAGAATATCATAGCACACGCGTTTTTATTTATCCAGAAAACAGATCCCCTGAGAGCGGAATATCCGCAATTTGACCAGAATTCATATCCGGAAATTGTGAGATTTGACGGTATTTATCCCATATTCTGTATCTGATTGCAAATCTTTTTTTTGCGTGCTAAAGTAGATTTGTGGGAAGTGAACGCAATTGCACGCAACAAAGGAGGGAAAAGTAATGAAGTTCAAACGTTCCGCATGTATCGAGCCGCTGTATTCCGAGATTCCGTTTTATGACCGCTTTCAGGCAGCTGCTGATGATGGGTTCGAGTTTGTAGAATTCTGGAGCTGGACCGATAAGGATCTGGACAAGGTGAAGGAAGCGGCGGAAAAAGCCGGTGTGGGAATCTCCGGCTTTAACGGCGACGCAGACTACTCGCTGATTGATCCGTCTCACAGAAAACCATATATGGATTTCCTGCGCCAGTCCGTCGCGGCTGCTCAGAAGATCGGCGCGAGAAGCGTCACCATTCACTCAAACGCGCTCGGCGACGGCGGTATCGTGGTCAACCACTATGATGACGTCTCCGACACCATTAAAATCTGCTCCATGTTCGACATGCTGAAGGAATGCGCGGAAATCGCGGAAGAGAGCGGCATTCAGATGAACCTCGAGGCACTGAATATCACGACCGACCACGTAGGCAATTTCCTTGAGAAGACCCAGATGGCGGCAGAGATGACCCGCCTGATCGGATCCCCGAAGCTGAAGGTTCTCTACGATGTCTACCACATGCAGCTCAACGAAGGCTGCATCGGCGACACGATCAAGAACTACTGCGACCAGATGGGACACATCCACGTGGCGGACGCGCCGGGACGCCATGAGCCGGGCACCGGTGAAATAAACTACGCGTATGTCTTCAAGGCACTTGAGGAGAACGGATACGACGGTCTGATCGGCTACGAGCTGTTCCCGCTCAACAATACCGCGGAGGCAGTGAAGGCAATTATGGCGGTGGATTGATATGATTAAAGCGCCAAAAAGCTTTCGTTCATGGATTCATAGTTTTGGCGAGCATATCCTTAATATACTGATATAAAAAGATGTGAGGCAATAAGCAGGGGAGCAGCTATGGCAGTTACGATTCAGCAGATTGCGGAGCGCGCGGGTGTCTCGCGCGGCACCGTGGACCGCGCGCTCAACAACCGGGGCAGGATTGCCCCGGAAGTCGCGGAAAACATTCTGAAGGTCGCGCAGGAGATGGGATACGTTCCGCGCGGCCGGAAGGCGCGCGCCCAGAAACAGCACCGCGTCGGCGTGATCACGCAGCTGGCCAAATATTCGTTTATGACGGAGGTCAACCGCGGGATTGCTGACGCGGCCAGAGAATTGAAGAATCAGAATGTCAGGCTGCTCCTTGAGGAAGGTCTTTCCGTCGATGAGAAGGAACAGCTGGCCGCGATCAACCGGCTTGTGGAACAGGGAATAGACGCCCTCGCGATCATGCCGGTTGATCACGACCTGATCCGCGACCGTCTGAATGAACTCTGTGAGGCAGGAATTCCCGTCATCACATTCAACACAGACATCGCGGGAACGGACCGCGCCGTATTTGTCGGCATGGATAACGCCAAGAGCGGCAGAACGGCTGCTGGACTGATGGGGATGCTCACGCGCGGAACCGGGCGGATTCTGGTCATCACCGGCTTTTTCGGGAACCGGATCAACAGTCTGCGGGTGGAAGGGTTCGTCAGCGAGATCAAGCAGTCCTTCCCGGAAATGTCGATCGCCGGTGTGCAGAGCTGCTTTGATGACGCGGCAGAGGTGGAGTCCATCATCGTGAACGCCATGCTGGGCGGCCAGGAAATCGCAGGAATTCTCATTGTATCGGCGGGGCAGTCCGGGCTGGACGCGGCCTTCGCGAAGCTGCAGCCCGACCGGCGGCCGTATATCATCACATACGATCTGACGCCCTGGAGCAAGAAGGCACTCTCAGAGTCCAAAATTGACTTTCTGATCGACCAGGACGGTTATTTCCAGGGGTATCGCTCCATCTGGCTGCTTGCGGCCGCGCTGCAGAGCGGCGAGCTGCCGGAGGAGGAATACGAGTTTACCGATATCAGCATCCGGACGAAATACAATATTTAATAAATTACCAGGAGTGGATTTGTGTACAGAGTAATTATCGCGGATGATGAAGAGAAAATCTGCAAGCTGATCCAGATTCTCGTGGACTGGGAGGCGAAAGGGCTGGAGATCGCGGGCGTGGCGCATGACGGCCGCGAGGCGCTGGAGCTAGTGAAGGAGCAGGGCGCGGATATTATTATTACGGATATCCGGATGCCGGAGCTGAACGGGCTGGATCTGGTCGAGGCGATCAAGAACGCGCGGCCGGATATTTCCTGCGTCATTATTTCCGGATACCAGGAGTTTGAGTACGCGCGGCGCGCGCTGCAGTACGGCGTCGAGGAGTACCTTCTCAAGCCGATCAGAGAAGAGGAGCTGAACCGCGTGCTGGATGAGATCATCAGCAAGAAGGATCTGATCAGACAGGAATCCGAAGAAAAAGCCGCGATGGAAATAACGTCTTCTGAACAGAAGAAGAAAATGCACAAACTACTTGTGCGTAATCTTGCGGAGGAAAACCAGGATCTTCGGGGAAAAACCCGGGAGGTCCTCGAAAAGGAATACTATTGCAGTCTTCCGGGCAGCGCTTCTGTTCTTTTTGGTGTGAAAGTGCACATGTTCAGCGAGCCTGGCGGGCATGAGGGACTGACCCTTGCGCTGAATCAGTGGGAGCAGGCAGCGGCTGAAGTTCTGGAAAAGAACGCGGTCTCTTTCTGGGAAACGGTTCTGCTCGATGATATTCTTTTCTGCTTCATCAATTATCCTGTGGAAATGCGCGCGGCGGTCCTGCAGATGATCCGTGACACGGAACGCAAATATCTGCACAATGGGCTGTATAATGGTAAAATCCGCTATACAGTTGGTATCAGTGGAATCCACACTGATCCTGCGTCATGGTATCTGATGGGCGGGGAAGTCCGTGCGGCACTTGCCGACCGTTTCCGAAAGGATCACCGGGATACCATACAATTCTGGGAAAGGCGTCAGGCGGTCTTCCACCTGGGTGAATTTATTAATATGCCTTTACAGAATCGGATTCTTGAAGCAGTGGAACAGCGCAAATCAGAGCCGGTCCTCGACGCAGTCCGGGTTCTGGACGAACGAATCGCTGAGGAGCCCGAACTGGATGGCACGTTTATCTTTTCGATCTGGGAGGAGCTGATCAGCCTTGTCCTGATTGGATATAAAAATATTTTGTCCGATGATGAGCGGGAACTGCAGCGGAAAAACGCGCTTGCCCGCATGAAGGGCAGTGCCGGACAGCGGGAGCTGCGCGAGCAGGTCGAGTTTTCGCTCCGTCAGATCAGGAAGCAGGGAGATCAGATCCTGAAGGAACGCTCCAGCAAACCTGTGGAAGAGGCAAAGCAGTATGTCGCGCTCCATTTCAGTGAGAACTGCGGACTGGAGGAGGTCAGCAGCCATGTAGGACTCAACCCAAGCTATTTTTCGGCCCTGTTCAAGCGAGAGGAAGAAGTTGGCTTTGTTGAATATGTCACGGGCGTCCGGATTCAGCGGGCAAAAGAGCTGTTGATGGATCGTGAGCGCAAGGTTCTGGAGATCGCGCAGAGTGTCGGCTACCAGGATGAAAAGTATTTTTCCCGGGCATTTCGCAAGAATGTTGGCCTTTCCCCAAGAGAGTACCGCAGGCTGTATTGTTAGATTTCAGGGAACGCAAATGAAAAAGAAAAACCTTGAATATCGCTCAAATCTGTTTATCTATTTTCTTGGAGCGCTGGTACTTTTTCTGGAGCTGCTTTTATTCAGTATTCTTACAAGGTTCCTGGAAGGCGGCCGGCTCGCGGTTCTGCTGGTGTGTATCCTTGCCGCAGACGCGGGGCTGTATGTACTGTTCCAACATTTGATCAGGCGTCCCCAGAGAGCAGTCAGGCAGCAGATCCTGGATTTTCTGGAGGGAAGGATTTTTGAAGAAATTTTTCATCCGGCGCATGATATGACAGCAGAGTCCCGCTGGATGCTGGAAAAATTTCACACGCTTCTGGATTCTGAAAAGACACTGGAACTGGCGGTCGAGCAGGCACGGTACCTTGCGCTTCAAAATCAGATTAATCCCCATTTTCTGTACAATACGCTGGATGCCATTCGAACAGACGCGCTGATTGCCGGTGTTCCGTCTGTCGCGAAGGCGACAGAGGCGCTGGCAACATACTTTCGTTATACCATTTCAAATCTGGACCGTTACGCAACACTTACAGAAGAATTGAATAATGTAGAGGATTACATGACAATTCAGCAATATCGGTTTGGCGACAGGCTTCAGCTGAATCTGGATGCGGTCGATGAGGCGTGCAGAGCCTACTGTCTGCCGCGCATGACACTGCAGCCGCTGGTTGAAAACGCAATTTATCATGGCCTCGAGGCGAAAAGGAAAATGGGTACCGTGTCGATTTGTGTGCATCCGACAGAGCAGATGATGATCATCCATGTGATTGATGACGGCGTCGGCATCGCACAGGCGCAGGTAGATCGTCTGAACGCGTCACTTGGACGAGCTGATTCTGGTCATATCAGGTCGGAGCAGACGCGCGGTGGAATAGCAGTCAGAAATGTGAACAGCCGCATCAAGCTTCTGTTCGGAGAGCAGTACGGGATGCAGATATTCAGCGAGGAAGGCAGGGGAACGGATGTCCGTATTACGCTCCCGGCGATCGGCAGGAGCGAGCTGGAAGAAGCGGATGAGACGTCAGGAAAGAGCGCCGGACAGGCAGCGGAACAGCATTCAGAGGAATCCGGTTTATGAGAAGGGAGCTTTTTCGTATTGAATACGGGCGCTCAGCAGACTGGGCGGCAGAACAGGCAGAATTTCTTTTCCTGCACCTGTATCAGCAGGAGATCGGGGCAATTTTTCCTAAGGATTCCGGTGGTATCCAGACACTGGTTGATTTTTTTAATGGGAAAGCAGAGCTCAACGCCTCTGCTTTTTCCTGGCACGGCAAAAATGTTTCGTCGGAATCCGTCAGAAGTCTTCTGAAAGAGAAGGTGATGGTTGTCGGCCACGAATCTAATCTGATGGAGGCACTTACACTGTCAGGTAACGTTTTCGGCTCCAGATTGCTGCCGTTTGTCCTGAGGAAGCAGGAGGAAAAAGCGAAACTGGCACAGCTTTTCAGAAAATTTGAAGTGGAAGTCCCTGTGGATCTGCCAGTTGCCGCGCTAAGTCAGCTCCAGCGTTTTCAGATTGAATTTCTGAAGGCATACATTGAGGAGAAGGAATGTATTCTCTTTGACGCCAGGCGGGTACATCTGCTCAGACGTGACTATGCGGAACTCATGCGGCTGCTGAGAAAATTGTGTGATAAAGGCATGGCCGGGCTGCTGGTGGATTATAATGAGGCACGTCTTGAAGAGTATGCTGATACGGTGATGGTGCTGCAAAATTCAAAAACGGTTCGTCTGATGGAGCACAAACCATTCAATTTGTACCGGCAGGCACAGGAGGATTCTGATGAGGCACAGAGTGCCGGAGAAACTGCGGCTGCAAAGAACAACAATATCAATCAAAACCGGCAGGAGCCGCTTCTCGTGTGGGAGAATGTCAGCGGCGCCTTTCTTGAGGATGTCTCCCTGAAACTAAATGCGGGAGAGCTTGTATATATTGTCTGTCAAAGCAGAAAAGAATCACGCGAGTTCGTCGATCTGCTTTTGGGACAGGCAGGATTTGAGGGCAGTATTTCGTTTGACGGCAGACAGCTGGCAGGACGGCGATTTGACAGAACCGCGGCGGTTCAGAGAGGGCTCTGCGTGACAGAGGCAGGCGATGATGAAGAACTGATCTTTCCAAAGATGAGCGTCTGTGAAAACATTTGTCTGACACGCGGTCTGCGTATTTCTGCCATCTGGCGGAGGCCGGACTATCAGAAGCATATCCGGGAGACAATTGACCGGCATTATGGTGCGGAGGGAACCTGGAGAAGGAGTATGTCTGAGCTGACTGCAGAAGAACGGCGCCGTGCGGTTTACCTGCGCTGGATGTTATACAGGCCGCGGCTGATTGTCCTGAAGGACCCGTTTACCGCCACCAGCGAAGAGATGCGGACTATGACAGAGTTCTATATATCAGAATACCTGAAGCGGGACATCGCAGTGCTGATATTGACGGAGCAAATCTGGAAGCCGCAGACAGAAGGAGATGCTACTTATCTGCTGGATGGAACACTGATCCGGTTACATTAAACATTGCAGAAATTGGTGAAGAGGGGGCTGCCCCTCTTTTTTTGCGCCCAAAAATTGTCCACCTTTTCCAAAACAAGTCCGTGGGAATAGTTCTTTTCATCCTATATCCTAAATACAACGAAGCGAACAACCACAATAAAGAGATACATACAGGAGTGAATGAGATGAGAGAAACAACTATGATGGCGCAGGTGTTTAAGGGCAACGGTGTACTTGAGATGGAAGAACGCCCGGTTCCGAAAATTGAGAAGGACGACGACGTCATTCTGAAGGTCGGAGGAGTCGGTGTCTGCGGAAGTGATCACGCGATCCTTTCCGTGCCGCGCCGCCATCCCGCCAGAC
>JAFVEX010000055.1 GCA_017475785.1 Eubacterium sp.
AACTGCCCTGACTGGCTACATTACACCATATAGTACAGCGCTGATGGTTTTGCTGGGGTTTGAGTTGATTATTGCAACAATAGGGACGATTGCTACATCAACATGGATCGGTATGGGGTTGTTGATACAGAAGTTTTATCTAAAACATTACAGAATCATCAATATCATTCTTGCCCTGACATTGCTGGAATGTATTTGGAGCATGTTAAGAACATAAATTGTAGGGCATGCGTGTTCAATCCCGCTCATTAATACACCAGATGTTATATCTGAGTAATGCCCCGTCTATAAACCATTGCAGCAAAGCGAACACTGCCATCCATCCGGCTTCGCTCCTGCGAATCCATTTCCAGTTTGTGGTATCGATCAGATCCACTTTCTCATATCCCATTTTCAGATTTTACTTTTTCTCTTTCTGCTCCAGAAATGCTTCGATCTGCTCAACATACGTTTTCGTTTCTGCTTCCATATAGCCACAATGCGCGTAACCGGGGCGGATCACAAGTTCTGCCTTAGGCAACATGTTCACCAGGTTTGGTGAGGCCTCCACCCGGGTCTTTGCCAATGACTTTTTCCGGGCTCGGAACAGTCTTTTCATAAACCACTCTGCGAATCCTGCATTCTTACTCAGAGCAACCCCATCGAACCAGGCGCAATGGACCTCAAATGCAGGATCCATGAAGAGTCTCCAGCCCAGGGCCACGCCAAGGGACGCCGCATAAACGAAAGCAACCGTATGGATCCCCTTATCAGAAAGCCACGCCTTAAGCTGTCTGTATTCTTCATCCGCACCTTTATAATTTCCGACTTTGCCATCCCCCGGCAATTCTTCCTGCGAAGCTACACGCCTGCCGGTTATTACTTCATCACCTCAGGATGCAAAACATACGCAGTACTGACGGGCGTATTCTGCCGGCGGAACCGGTTATTATTTCAATTATTTCATCGCCTCAAGATGTGAGACGTACTCCAGCGAGCGCATCGCCTCAATGATCTCCGCGTGGGTCTTGAACCGCTTCAGCTCCGGATTTCTGATGCTCAGCGAAACCGTGTACACACTGAGTCCGGAGTGCAGATAAGCCGGATTAAATTCAATCTCATCGATGTGCATGCCCAGCTGCCGCACGGTCGCCACAAACTGCTTCAGATCCCCCGCGCTGTTCAGCTCCAGATGCACCTCGAAGAAATTGGAGCGGTCCTTGAGATAATCCTCGGTCCGCGGAAGCAGCGACAGGCAGATCATCATGATGATCGTCACGATGATAGCCGCCGTATAGAACCCGATGCCTATGGAAAGTCCCATGATGCCGCAGGTCCAGAGTCCCGCAGAGGTTGTCAGTCCCTTGATCTGGTTGCGGGAACTGAACAGAATCGTATAGACGCTGATGGTCGAGGCGCCCAGAACGACCGCCGCCGAGATAATCGGAATCGATGCGCCCTTCGTTTCCATCAGCCAGGCGTCCACCATCGCCGCCGAGGTAGCCGCCATGGAAACAAGGATAAATGTGCGGAGACCGGCTGCATGACGCTTACTTGACCGCTCCCAGCCGATCAGTGCCGCGAGAATCACCGAGAGAAGCACGCGAAGCAGAATTGTGCGTCCGTTAATACCATAGGACCACGAGCCCAGAAAACCTGCAATCAGATCATGTCCGTTTATCATCCCTACCTCCCTTTCTTTTCTCTACCAGTTTACGCGGTTCCCGCCGCACCTGCGGGCGATCAGGCTGTCCCGCTGCGCCGTGCCGTACAGTGCCGCCAGCTGTTCCTCCGCCGCATCGAGAAATGCCTGTTCCTCCGGCGAAGTATCCTGCTGCTGCCGGTTTACCTCCTCCTGAATCTTCCCGATCCGCTCAATCAGAAGCTCCGCCTCCGTCTTCCGGTGTCCATCGGCAGTGGTCTCCTCCGCCTCCACGAGATCCTCCAGCTTGTCAGAGTAGGAACCCGAGAGATACAGTGAAGCCTTCGCGCACGCGGGACCGACCAGCTCGTAAAGCACGCTGCTCGCCAGAATAATGGTCTGCAGCGCCTCTCCGGTCTTTCCGCCCAGTGTCCGGGCACCCAGCATCGCGAGTCCGATCGCGACGCCCGCCTGCGGGATCAGCGCGAGGCCGAGATAATTGCGCACAGATGCGGGTTTTCCCACAAACGCGCATCCGAACCAGGTACCAATATACTTGCCCGCGATCCGGACGATAAAGTAGACCACGCCGACCGTCAACAGCGAGACACTTCCGATCTCGCTGGAGGTATTGACGAGCGCGCTTAAATTGAAAGAGACGCCGGATCTGACAAAAAACAGCAGCAAAATCGGCGGTGTAAAGTAATTCAGCTGCATAAACAGCCGGTCATCGTCAGATACGTTGATATAAACCATTCCCATGGACATGCACCCGAGCAGCGGCGACACATCCAGAATCGCGCAGATACCGCAGAATGCAAACAGCATGGCGATGGAAATGATCAGCCGGTTATCCGTCGACCGACCCTTCGGCATCATCCATTTCATAAGCAGGCCGAAAAAGCCGCCGAGCGCAAGCACACAGATGTTGATCACGATGGGCTTCAGTACGCTTTCGACGCTGAAGCCCGCTCCGCGTCCGACCGCCAGCGCCACGGAGATCGCGATGCTGTACAGCACCAGTCCGACCACGTCGTCCAGCGCGACGACCTGCAGCAGCGTATTGACAAAGTCACCCTTTGCACCCGTCTGCCGGATCGTCATCATGGTAGATGCCGGAGCCGTTGCGGACGCGAGCGCGGCCAGCACAATCGAGAAGGGCAGGTTGATCCGCAGAACAAAAAACGTGACGATAAATACAAACACCGACGCTAGGCACGACTCCATCAGTGTAATGATAATGACCTTCGGTCCGTTTTTCCGGATCGTCTCCAGCCTGAAAAATTCCCCCGTGCTGAAGGCGATAAACGCGAGCGCGATATCCGAGAGAAACGACATGCCATCCACAATCCCGGCCGGTATCAGATTCAGGCAGTACGGCCCGATCAGGATACCCGTGACGATATACGCCGTGACATTCGGCAGCTTCAGCCGCTTCGTCACGCGCGTCATCAGGAACCCCAGAAACAGCATAGCAGTGATGGAAAGGATCACACTGGCCACCTGACCGTTTTCGGCCATTCTGGAAAACATCTGCTCGATCAGAGATTCACTCACGGCTTCTCCTCCTTTCACACCATGCTGCCGCCTAATCGATCAGCCGGCATGTTCTAATATTCGTTCATTGTAGTAAATTTCAGAAAAAAGGCAACCGAGCAGCTAAAAATTATCACTTTTCATAAGATTCTGCATATCCTCCTTCATACGCGCGCGGATTTCCCTCTCACCGCTTCGCAGCGGACCCGGCTTTTCCATTTTCATGGATACTGCAGCGGTCGCAAAGCCGAGTGCATCTTCCGGTTCCTCTCCTTTGAGCCTTCTGGCAAGATAGGATGCAAACACTGTGTCGCCCCTGCCGGTTCTGCCGGACAGATTCCGCGCGGTTACAGGCTTACTGTGAAAATGCGTTCCATCATATACCAGCATTTCCGCATGATTGGAGATCAGGATCTCCTTTGCGCCCCAGGAATGCATGATCCGGGCCGCCTCTTCCCTGTCCGCTGTCCCGGTCAGGATCTCCGCCTCCGCCGTATCGGCCTTCAGTACATCCAGATATGGAAGATATTCCTTCTTCCCGGTCCAGTCCTGAAACAGCATGCTGCCGTTCTGATTGTGCCGCAGGAATCCCTGCAGATCAGCGGATACGGTTCCGCGCTGCTTCAGATAGGGAATCATTGTCTCCTGAAAATCACCGTACAGGAGTCCTGCAAGATGATAGTGTCTGCAGTCAACCTGCGGAATCTCTTCCGGCGAGATCGGATCAGACTGCACGACACACTCCGTTTTTCTTCTCTCCCGATCAGCCGTAAAATAGGTGTTTCTCATCCGGGTAGTCTCTGCGGACGGAAGCAGAAAGAAATGGTCATCATCCAGTTCAAAAGCGCGCTGCATATCCGTGTCCTGCCCGCTGCATTTCACCGCAGCACACACATCTGCACCGCTGCAGGCGGCGGCAAAGACACCAAAAAAGGCGGCGCCTCCGATTTCCCTCACTACTTCGCCCGAAAAATCGATATTCTCATCTCTGGTTGCCGGTCCGATCAGCATCAGATCATAGCACTTCATGCATTTCCTCCTCCGGAACAGCCAGTTGATACTGCCCACTCCTGATCATATCTGCAAATTCAAATCCGTCTTCCGGAAGCTCCTCGGCGACAATCCCTGCTGTACCCTCGTCTCCCGGCCTGTGAAAATCCGAGCCTGCCAGCATCAGCAGCCGATGCTCCTTCGCGTAACACAGAGCCAGTTCATTGTAATTTTCGTGGCGCGGATTGCAGTTGCACACCTCCATGCCGTCCAGCAGTTCCGCCGGCGCCGGCACGCAGTTTTTCCGATACGGGTGCGCCTGAATCAAAAGCGCTCCGTCTTCACGGCACGCCCGGCAGAAGGCTGCGAGCCCTCCGCGCATGACCTGCTCCGGGTCTGCCAGCAGGTCATGATGAAACCCAAACAGCAGATAGTCGTTCTCCGAACCGTCAAAACGTACTTCCGCGCCTTCATATACCCGGATCCCGTTTTCCTCCGCTTCGCGCTTCAGAAAGCGGTATCCGCGCAAAAAATCCTCTGTCTTGCTGCCCGGCGCATGCAGATTGATGCCTGCGTAATCAAAACAGGTCCGGTTATAGTGATCCGTTACACAGAGCGCGGAATACCCACGCTCCCTGTAAAGGCTGATAATGCCCTCTGCGCCCATCCAGCCGCAGCGGGAAATATACGTGGTGTGAAGATGTGGTTCGATCAAGAATTTTCCCATGTTTTTTCTCACCGAAGAACACGCACGCACTTTTCAATGAAGGTGACAGATACTTCCTGTCCCTCCTGAAACCGCTCAGTAAGCTGCGGGTTGTAGACCTCGACGATAATCGGCTGTTCGTGCAGCATAATCTCATACTCAATCTTCGTGCCATAGTAGACCGCCCGCGTAATGCTGCCCCTGAAATGTCCTTCCTTCGCAGACAGCGTTACAGATTCCGGGCGAACCGACAGACAGCACGGGCCGTTGATTTCGACGTCCTGCATCTCCCCGGGAGCCGGGATCTCGAGCGTTCTGCCATTCACTTCCACAAGTGCGCCCGCTCCCTTTTTCCCGAGGAATTTTCCTTCAACAAAGTTTGCCTTGCCGATGAAGTTCGCGACAAAGCGGGACGCCGGTTGCTCGTATATCTCCGTCGGACTCCCCTGCTGCATGATGTGGCCGTCCTTCATGATCACGACCTTGTCAGAGATGGCCATCGCCTCCGACTGATCGTGCGTGACATACAGCGAGGTGATGCCAAGGCGCTTCTGCAGGGCCCGGAGCTCATCGCGCATGCTCTCTCTGAGCTTTGCGTCCAGATTCGACAGCGGCTCGTCAAACAGCAGTACGCTGGGCTCAATTACAACGGCGCGGGCGAGCGCCACACGCTGCTGCTGGCCGCCGGAAAGCTGATTCGGAAAGCGCTGCTCCATTCCCTTGAGCTGCATCATCTCTACCACATTTCGCGTCCGCTCGATGATCTCATCGCGCGGCAGGTTTTCCACGCGCAGACCATATGCGATATTTTCAAAAATATTCATGTGCGGAAACAGCGCGTAGCTCTGGAACACCATCGAAATCCCGCGTTTGTTCGGCGGAATTTTCGCGACGTCCCGGTCTCCGATCATGATGTTTCCGCTGGACGGATACTCAAATCCCGAAATCATGCGAAGGGTGGTCGTTTTGCCGCAGCCGGAAGGGCCGAGCAGCGTTACCATCTCTCCGTCATTGATGTTTAAATTGATGTGATCGACTGCCACAAAATCCTTGCCCGTGTCAGGCTGCTGAAAAATCTTGGTGACTTCTTTTAAGACGACGCCCGAGCTCTTCTTGCCCAGCTGCGCGTTTGCATTCATTTCCCGGCTCATTTTCTTTCCTCCGTATTTGACTTCAGTTCTTCGGGTACCCTGGAGCGCGGCGCCAGGAGCTTGTTGATCAGCGTATTGAACAGCCCGATGAATACCAGCAGGATCAGCACCATCATCGTGACGAACGCAGCCGCCTGCGAGTATTTCGCCTGATCAAAGAGCGTATAAATCTTGCTTGTGACAAGATTCCACCTCGGCGATACGAGGAAAATCACCGCGCTGACAGCCGTAATCGCACGTACAAACGAGTAGACGATACCGGAGTAAAACGCATTGCGAAGCATCGGCAGCGTAATCCTGCGGAAGGAATAACCCGTGTCCGCGCCGAGGATCGTCGACGCCTCCTCGATCGAATTGTCGATCTGCAGCAGCGTTGTCGTACCGGATTCGATCGCAACCGGCATATTTCGGAATACAAATACGATAACCAGGACGGTTGCCGTTCCGGTCAGTACCAGCGGCTTCGTATTGAAGCCGAGGACGTAGGAAATACCGAGCACGGTTCCGGGTACCGCGAACATCAGGACAGACGCCACTTCGATAAACGTCTTTCCGTAGTAGTTCCGCTTTGCGGTAATATAGGCGATCACCATACCGAGCAGCCCGCCCACAAATGCCGAGATCAGACCAAGCAGTACCGAATTGCGAAGGGAAGACCATCCATACGCCAGCGCTTTCTTATACTGATCAAACGTCAGGGCGTAATTGTATCCCCAGGTTGACACAAAGGAACCGTAAACCACCGTTCCGTACAGAAGAATTGTGATCAGACCGATCAGCAGACAGAACACGAACAGCGGGTATTTGATATGCGGTTCGTCAATCAGCTTTCTTGCCTGCGTCGGCTTTCCCGTAACGGTCACGAAGCTCTTCTTTCCGACCCAGTATTTATTCAGCAGGTACGCGATCACTGCCGGCAACAGCAGCAGAATTGCCAGCACGGAGCCCTTTCTCATATCATAGCTTCCCGTAATGGTCTTATAAATCTCCACGGACAGCGTTCTGAAATCGCCGCCGATCGTCGCAGGATTTGAGAAATCCTCCAGAGACTGGATAAAGACCAGCAGACAGCCCGAGATAATGCCCGGCAGTGACAGCGGAAATGTCACTGTCCAGAAGGTGCGCCATCTGCCTGCGCCCATGTTGCAGGCGGCGTCCTCAACCGAGGCGTCTATCGACTCCAGGATTCCGGAGAGTGTGAGGTACGCGATCGGGAAAAATGAAATCACCTGAACGATGATCAGGCTGGGCATCCCGTACACGTTATTGTCCGTGATCCCCATAAGTCCCTTCGTAATGATGCCCTGCTTTCCGAACAGGAAAATAATGGAGAGGGACAGAATAAACGGCGGAGACAAAATCGGCAGGGTCGCGATGATCCGCAGCAGTTTTTTGCACGGTGCGTTTGTGCGCGTAATCGTGTAGGCAAAAATGTAGCCGATGAAGGTCGCGATCACCGCGACAATCAGGCCCAGCAGCAGGGTTCTTCCCATAACGGCCAGGTAATTTGCATTTGTAACGATTGCGACGAGATTCGCAGCGGAGACATGTCCGCTTTCATCCGTCAATCCAAAGACCAGCACCTTGACGAGCGGGTAAATCACAAACAGAAGCAGCAGTGCAATCACTGCAATAATTGCAACCAACAGAATCGGCTGCCGCATAATCATTCTGGTCTCATTCCGCTTTTTCATGCGGGCGGCAGTATGACCTTTTGCGCCGGGATTCGCCATAAACTTACCTCCTTATCGGACCGTCCCCGCCCCGGAGGGGGGAGGGGACAGATCCTTGAAGTCTCAATGCGGGATTCTGATTATTCCGCAGGTGCTTCTGCCAGTGTCGATTCAAATTCTGCGGTCAGTTCTTCTTTGTTTTCAGCTGCCCAGACAGCGTCGTAGTCAATTACACTGACTTTATCCAGCGTGACGAGCCCGTCTGCGACGACAGCGTCTGTATTGGTCGGAACACGGAAGGAGTCATTCTCCGCATAGAGGTTCTGCCCCTCTGTTGAACACATCCAGTCGATGAATTTCTTTGCATTCTCCTGCTCTTCGGCCGGTCCGTTCTTAATGAGCGCGGTTGCTCCAACTTCGTATCCTGTGCCATCCTCCGGGAAGGAGAGATCGATCGGGTATCCCTCCGCTGTCGGCTGCAGACCGTCATGTGAGAAGGTCAGCGCGATCGCGGATTCTCCGAGTGCGACTGCATTCGGCGCCGCGGAACCGGACTGCGTGTACTGGGTGATGTTCTTGTCGAGTTTTTCCAGATACGACCAGACATTGTCCTTGCCCATCATCTGCACCAGTGTTGCGAGCACGGTATAAGCGGTACCGGATGTGGACGGATGCGCCATAATGATCTGATCCTGATATTTCTCATCCGGCAGGTCCTCCCAGCTGGTCGGGTAATCGTAGCCTTTTTCAGCGAACCAGTCACGGTTGCATGCAAATGCGATGCACCCGACATAGATCGGATCCCATACGCCATCCGGATCGATGAAGCGCTCCGGTGTTGAGGAGAGTGACGGGGACTGATACGGCTCGAGAAGTCCCTGATTTGCAGCCGCGATATAGTTATCGGTGGAGCCGCCGAGCATCAGAGACGCCTGCGGATTTTCCTTCTCCGCCGCGACACGTGTCAGCATTTCACCTGCCGACAGTCGGATGTAATTCACTTCAATTCCGGTCTCTTCACTGAATTTGTTGATATAGTAAACGACCTCTGCCTCCGGGAAGGCGGTGTAAATGGTCAGGCTCCTGCTGCTCTTCACTTCTCCCTCCGAAGCCTTCTCCGCTTCCGGTGCAGCTGAAGACGCAGACGCAGCCTTGCTGTCGGATGCCGCCCTGCTTCCCGCATCACCGGATCCTCCGCAGCCGCTTAACAGACCGACTGTAAGTCCTGCCGTAAGAAAAAGTGCTGCAATTTTCTTCATCGTCTTTTTCATCTCTACTGTTCCCCTTTCTCAATGTTTACAAGTTTTTATACAGCAAAATCTTTCTGATTAGAACGATCAGCCTCTGTGCATGCAGCCCACACTGCGTTGTGATCGGAGAGCTCCTCATCGGCAAACGAGCACAGCGCGCTTCCCGGCTTTGCAAATCCGAAATCCGCGCGGCGCGTGGAAATCATGCGGCTCTCCTTTACATCCATGCCTCTCGCCATAATCCAGTCGAGTCTGAGCCCGAGCACATCGCCGCCCGGAAGCGGTTTGCGCCGCGTCAGAACCGGCCGGTCAGGAACACATTTGTATCCTCTGTGCTCTGCGTCAGTCAGAAGCGGCTCGTTTTGAAACACATCCTCCAGACATTGCCTGCGAAGCGTCTGATCTGCCGCGATCACACCGATGTCCTCCACAGAACGGCCGTCAAATGTATTTGTATTCAGATCCCCGCCGAGGATGACGGGCATCTCTTTAAAAAATTCATCCGCGGCATCCAACACCGTCTTCATCTGCATCCGTCTGCCGGCAGCGTCCGTTCTGTTTTCCAGGTGCATCACGCCGACGCCGATATGCCGGCCCCTGCCGTCTTCGATTTCCGCAAGAATTGCACATCTGCCGCCGATCCGCGTCTGCCTGTCAAAATACCAGTTGTAAGCCTCCGGAAGCCTGACAACCCTTGCCCGTCTGAACGGCCATCTGGAGAAAATCGCGTTTCCGTGAAACCCCTTCGGATCCGCTTCATTCGCCAGCTCAATAAATTCCAGCGCATAGACGTAATTCAGGCCCAGTGCCTTTGCGAGCTCTGCCGTCGTATCCAGTCCGCCGGAACGGACACATCCGTCATCAAGCTCATTCGCAAGAATAATGTCAAACGGTGATACATCCGGACAGTCCCGCAGAAAATCGCGGATGGCCTCGAGATGAACACCGCGCTCCATATTGAAGACCAGGATGCCGCAGTCATCGGAACGGGCTCGTTCCTCCTGCGCGGTTTGCTGTACATCCGGAGACAGATTGTGGATCTGTGCTTCTGCGAACTGCGGAATCAGCCGCATCACTGATTCCTGCGATTCGATTTTCAGCCGTTCACCAAACTCCTTTCTGCTCTCACTCGAAAGCGTGTCCATTTTCTGTTTCTCTCTTTCTATTTCTTTTGTATGCATACGGTTATCGGATAAGTTCATTATACACTTAAATCGAATTATATTCCATTGTTAATATATACAAATGAATATTATTCTTTTTTGTGCAGAATGCACAGGTCTATTCGAAACATTATTCCATCAGCGTCACATCCCCGCCATGGACCGCAATTGGATCGCAATTGGATTGCAATGGAATAATCTCCCGCAGTAGCGGCATTCGGACGGACATGTTATAATAATTCATGATTCAGGAGGTGCTCACAATGACGCAGAATACCAATCCGTATGCATCAATTCAATCTCAATACGCAGGCTTTTCCAGAGTCAGCAGGAAAATCGCCGACTTCATCTTAAAGGATCCTACGCACTGTTCTTCGATCAGCGTCCAGCAGATGGCCGCTGAGTTAAATATCGCAGAATCGAGTATTATTCGATTTTCGAAATCAATCGGGTGTGCGGGCTTTACGGACATGAAGCTGATGCTGGCGAAGTTCTCGCCTCTCTCGGTGCGGACAATTTTTGAAGACCTTGATCAGAATGATCCGGTTGAGGCCATCACCAGAAATGTGTTTTCCAGAAACATCGATACGCTGCAGCGCGCGCAGGAGCTTCTGGATTTTGACCGGCTACAGGAGGCCGTTGAGTTGATGAGCCGCGCTTCCTGCATTACCGTACTCGGCATCGGGGCGTCCGGTACCATCGCGGATGATTTTTATATTCGGCTGATGCGCGTGGGGATGCGGGCCGTTTCGCTGACAGATTCGCACCTGATGCAGATTGCCGCCCGCCAGGCGGGTCCTGAAGACGTGTATCTGGCAATTACGCATACGGGGAAGACGCAGGAGATTCTGCGCGCGCTGAAACACGTGAGAGACCACGGTGGTCACACGATCAGCATAACCGGCTATCCGAACACGCCCGTGAAGGAGCTCTCAGACTTCTGTCTGGAACTCTATTCCCCGGAGCAGCTGTTTGTCTCGCCGCGCGTCGCACAGTTTTCACTGCTTGACAGCCTGTACGTCTGTCTGACCATTCGCAAAGAGAAGGAAGTCACGGAAAATATCCAGGGCATGAATGCGGTTCTGGAACCGTTTCGGATCAATGATTTGCAGGAACTGGTCTGACTTTCGCATCGTTCGTCTTCTCACAAAAAGGTTGTATCGATTTGATGCTTAACTACGTCTGTTTTATATATGCAAAAAACAGGCCCCGGCACCGCTGTTATATTCTCCTTTCAGCGCCTGGCCTTTATTGGTGCAGGCACGGCTGCAGTATTTCCTCACCCGGGTATTCTCACGTGCGGCAAAGAACACCTCGCCGCAGACCGGGCAGATATGTTTTTCAAAAGAGCTCCACCCTTCCGCATTCGGATGCGCCTTCCAGAACTTCCGCCTGCACTCATCCGAGCAGAACTTCCGGGGCTGCCCGATCACAGAGTGCTTCCGGTCGATCCGGATCTCCTTTCCGCACTGCGGGCAGAAGCGGATGGCACACTTGGCGACGAACTCCTTCATGTCGGTTTCAATGAGCATCCGATCCCTCCTTTCCATGCGGGATGAAACCCCCACTTTACGGCAAGATTCCGTTAAAAAACAGCACAAAAAAGCAGAGGCGGTTTTTGCCCCTGCCGCTGCACTGTAAGTGGTAAACTTAATTCCGTGAATTGGTAAAAGTACTTGCCGTTTACAAGCAGACACTGGATTTTTCCAAGTTGGTGCCGCACGGCTTTGGAACCGGCGACTGCGTGATCGTAGCAGATGACCTGCTGCACATCGTCGATTTCAAATACGGCGTTTCTCATTCACAGAACGTGCGGCATCATACTGGCTCTGCAGGATTGCGGTCTTAATCAATTCTACGGCCTGTCTATAGTCGTTTTTGTCTCCCATCGATATGGGAGATTCGAGGGGACTCCTTCAGGCAAATCCGTTCTGACATCGTCTCCGAATACTTCCTGGATCATCGGAAAGGTGCTCCAAGCCTTCGGCCAGCCGCAGTAAAAGGCAAGTTGCGTTACGATCTCGATTGCTTCCGCCTTCGTACCAGCACTCCGAGACAGAAAGCCAACAACGCGACCACTACATATCCAAGCGACGCATGATCGGCAAAGATACTGGCAGCAGCGTTTCCGGTGATCTCACCGGGTGACTGGATCGGCAGTGACGCAATGACCAGTGCCATCGCAATGGTGATCGCAAGACACGTCGTACAGGCAGCGGCACACATTAGCTGGTACCTGCGTCGGTTCTTCGCTTTTTCCATGGCATTCATGCGGCGATGCAATTCCTGAACGCGTTCCTCAGATGTCCGCATGTGTGATCCCCTCCTTTTCCAACTCCAGCCTCAGGCGGTTCCTTCCGTTGCTCAATAAATTGTCTATCTTCTTTTTCGTGCAGCCCATGACAGCAGCGGCCTGTTCATAGCTCAGATCCACATAGTAGAACAGCCAGAGCGCCTCCCGGTACTGCGGAGCGATGCGGTTCAGGCACCGCTGCAGGATGGCACTGCGTTCGCTCTGCCAGAGGGTGTCCTCAGGTGAGCCGCCCTGCATCGGCAGGTCCTCGTTCAGGCTGAATTCCTGCTGCCGGAACCGCAGCTTCCATAGATGATTTGCCTTATTCCGAGCCATCTTGAACAGGTAATCCCGAAAATGCCCCTCACCGATCATAGGTCTGTCCACCAGAATGACGGTAAAGCAGTCCAACATCAAATCTTCCGCATCATGCGCGTTGTGAAGGAAGGCATCCAGATAGGCCGTAAGCGCATCAGCATAGCGTAACATCAGTTCGTCGCCTGCTGACTGATCGCCAGCCAGATATTGTTGGTACAATTGATCGTCTGACACAGCCTCTCCTCCTTCCTTTCATATAATCCTGCTTTTTAAGTCACCATGTATTCGGATCAGCAAACACAAAAAGCGCGCCATGGCCCAATATTATTCATGGGCGCATGACGCGCTGCATTATCATGAAGATAGCAAAGACGAGTTGCGAAAAAGGGCAGACTTATCCTGTCTGTCTGTCTGACTGAGTCTGGCGGAGGTCAGCATACTTGTCAAGTCCTTTCCCGATTTTATTTGCTTTTTTAATCCGGCGGTTTATGCGGAGGCAGGGTTCAGCATAACGGATCTCTTGATACAGTCATTTGCGTCCAAAAAAGCGGCCACTCACATAATTGCGTTCAGAAAAGCGTTCAGTTTTTGCTCTAGCGTTCACAAAGCGTTCAAAAAGCGGCCACTTTATTTCCTACGATAGGCCGTCGATACGGAGCTGCCTTCTTTTACAAGAATATCCAGCTGTACCAGTAACTTTAGTTAATTTGTGGAAGTGGTTTTCCCTTTCCCGGTAAGTTGCATAACCGTTGATCGCTCTATTACAGTGTGTGCTTTGAGATATTCAACGACCGGTAGGAGTTTATCTTTTTGCTTTTCATTCAGTTTTTGGCTCAGTATCTCCATCATCCGGTCGACGGATTTCTGCTCTTCTGATGTCAGACCTGCCACAACAGGCTGATTTCCCTTCACATATTCCTCATCCCCGGAATCAGTGTCTTCTTGTAGATAAGTATCATAGTATCTGCCGTATTTCAGCAGCTTCATGTACAGCTCACAGGCATCGCATTCCAGTTCTACACCGCCATAAGGATTTGCATTGATGATCGGATAAGGAGCAGGCAGTTTATCGCACTCCTGTTTTATTTTGTCAAACCCGCTTCCCCAGGATTCGATCTCTCCGGAGCGATAAAAGACATTTGCTATCTTTGGATTATGTGGAACGGACGGATGTCTTTCGTATATCTTTCTTACGTCAATGTTTTTCGGCCATTGGCCATCATTCCAGATTGTGATTTTATCCTCGTAGATGCGGATCTGGATCGGAATTCCTGTTTCATAAGACTTGTGGTTGACAGCGTTCAGCAGCACCTCTCTGAAAGCATCTTCCGGCCAGAGGAATGTCTCTATTCTCTGGAGCCCTTCATAGGAAAACAATGCTTTCAGATACTTTGTATAAATCAGATCGATTGCCTTGTCGACCTGCAGTATAAGGGGACCGTGTATATCGTCGCCATAAATAATATCATCAACTTTGTTCTTCCCATAGGCTCCCGCCGGTGCAAAATATCCGATCTTGATATAGGCACCTGTCGCAAACTTTTCCGGATCTTTTTCTATAGTGATCTTATCCCGCGCGCTGACGCTCTGTATTCCGTCCAGCACGAAGAGGAGAACCGCCGCAAGCGTGATACCTTTTCTTCATTATTTCAGAATCCATTTCCCGCTGATGTCGCTGCCTTCCCGAATCAAAACACCTGCATCCTGAAAATCTTTCAGGTACCGCTGGACTGTCCTTGCGCTGGATCCGGACCGCCTCGTCATCTCTGTTATTGTAACGCTGCTATCTTCCAGAATGATTAACGCCAGCTTTATAGCGGTTGCCTGTCTTTTCGGGCTATACTGTATCAGTCTTTCCTGCATGGCTTCCGAAAAACGCTCCATGTCATTTTCTACGCCATTTTCTATGCCATTTTCTACGCCATTATTCTTGTCTTGCCCATTACCAGCCGGAGTACGTTCTTCCTCCTCCTGAATCCGTGCAAATTCCTCATTGATATAGGCGACAGCAAGCGTATAATCGTCTGTATCATTATTCGGGCTGAAGACCAGCTTCGGAGAGCCGTTGACTTCCATGGCTGCCTTAGCCCGGCGGATGCCTGAACCGTAGGACTGGATCAGATCCAGCTTGAAGAACATCTCTTTCAGCTCATCGTTAACATACTGGCGGTCGGTAAATACAATCTGCTGGTTCAGATCCTCGATGGTCACAGGCGGTAAAGGCCTGTTGTGGTTTATGAACGCGATATGATCCCGATACACTTCGATTTCAATCGTCTTTTTCCGGGAGTAATCCTTATGCAAAATGCAATTGGTAGCAAGCTCCTCAAACATCTCCAGCGGCCAGTTGGAAACCCTGTGAGCGCCCGATATGCCGGGTTCCCGAACCGTATAGGTCGACATGATATTGTCGCGGAAATAGTCGCGCACCTGCTGAGCCTGGATCCATACGGGACCGTCAAAGGTCTTTGATTCCATCTTATCCGTCCCTTTAACCTCCCGGATGATCCGCACATATGCATATGGGATGAAATCCGCTGGCCTTTCGGCAAACATCAGCACGGCAAAGTTCTTCGCCCTGTAGCCGCCGTATTCGCTCGAATCAATCAAATGGAGTGCCTCAGCCATTTCCAGTTTCGTCAGATTCCGAACATCTGCTGCCGCGTTTGTTCGCACGAGGTATTCTTTCATGTATTCAAAGCTGAGATCATCAAGAGTGGCCTCCCTGTTCAATTCTGACGAGAAATGAAACTCTGCGAATTTCCTCAGAAGTTCAAACTCCTCCGTGTGGTTGGGCATGCGGGAATCTCGCCGGATGCGGATATACCTCCCGGCTTTCAGGCTAATCTTTTTGTCTTTTTCGGCCCTCTGGTCCGTTTCATAGGGTCCATTGCTACCCGGTTCCACAGCAAGGATGACATAGAAGCGTCCATCAATTTTGTCCTGGATCAGGTGGTACACCGGCTTTGGGTGAATATGACCGAGCAGCGACTTGATCTCATTCTCCGTAGTTTCAATATTCGCTTCGTCTATGCCGGAGATGGGACGTACTGGAACGGCTTTTCTCCCGGTTGCTTCATCATCCTCTTCTTCGATCCCGATAAAGAGCAGGCCAATCTCACGATTCATGTAATTGTTCGCAAAAGCACAGGCAGTTTTCAGGATGCCGTCCTTGCTGACTGTCGATTTCTTGTACTCGATATAATCATTTTCCACAGCGCAGCGATCAATGATGTCGTGCGCCATCCGCTGGATATCCTCGGTTCTCATCCCTGATCACCGTCCTTCTTCTTAATATATTTCCCGCTTTTGATCCTTTTATCAGTCGGTTTTTCTGCCTCTGATGGGATGGCAAAAGATGCTCCGAATTTCACAACGCCATCGATGCGGCCTTCATGACAAAGCGTATTGACACGCCGCGTACCGATTCCCCATTTTTCTGCTGCTTCTTTTATTGTCATATATTCCTTCATCGCATCCTTCTCCACTTGTGATTTCAAAGCACAATCATATTATAGTCATAATTGTGAACAAAATCAATCCCGAGGCCAAAAAAGAGCGGAAACACAGTAAAAATGCGTTCGTAATGTGAAATTTTAAATTCCAGCGATTTCCGGAGTTTTTGACCCGAACCAGAAATTACTCTTGCACACGCTCGTGAAGCCTATCCTTACTGTCCGTTGGGTGATCATCATCGGATGACGGGCTGGCTGTCAAGGCCT
>JAFVEX010000056.1 GCA_017475785.1 Eubacterium sp.
AAATTCACACTTTAGATGATGTTGGTGCGCGGGCTAAGAGTCTCGCTCTTTGACGAATAGGCCGCACACCTACATCATCTTAGTGCGAAGTTCGATGGCATTTCCCGTGGAGTGTACAGAGAATATCATTGTCGGAGTGCGTATATAAAAAACACACGATCCCGACAAACTTCTATTTATGCCTCAATCGCAGCTTTTGCGTGTGCCACGTAAATCTGCTGGATCTCGCTGACCTGGCCGAGTCCCTGAAGCACCGGGACAACCTCATAGCCTGCTCCTTCGAGCACGGTCTTCCAGGAATCTTCCTCGTCGCCTGCCATGTCGTTGTTCGCGTGGTCGCCTGCGACAACCATCAGCGGGCGAAGCACAACGCGCTTGTAGCCCTTTCCGTCGATTGCGGCCATGACGTCCTCGAGGGACGGCTCTGCCTCAACAGTGCCGATGTAATAGTTGGCCTTGTCAAGGCCCGCGAGTGTCTCCTGCATCTTCGCGTAGACACCGTTGGATTCTGCCTCTGTTCCGTGTCCCATGAAGACGATTGCGGTCTCGCCGTCGTCATAGGAAGCTGTGCGATCCACGATGGCGTTCGCGACTGCTTCAAAGTCGGAATCGTCGGTCAGCAGCGGATCGGAAAGCACGAGCTTGTCAAACTTATCTGTGTAGTTTTCAAGCGCGTCCCTGAGGTCTGTGTACTCAAATCCGTTCATCAGGTGGGTCGGCTGCACGATCAGCTCTTTGATGCCGTCTTCCACAGCGCGGTCCAGCGCCTCTGTGACGTTATCGATCTTCACGCCTGATGCCTCTGCGATGCGCTCGATGACCAGGTCTGCCGTAAACGCGCGGCGCACCTGATATTCCGGGAAGGACTCGCGAAGCGCGTTCTCTATTCCGCCGATCGTGATGTTACGGCTGTTGTCAAAGGTTGTTCCAAAGCTGACTGCCAGGATCGCCTTATCAGAATTCACTTCGGAGACGGTATCAACAGCCACATTCTTGTCAACAGATGCCCCTGCCGCTTCGATCGCCGCCGCGGCGTGCTTTACGTAAAGGCTCTGAATGTCATAATTCTGTCCGAGGCCTTCCAGAACGCAGGTCACTTCATATCCTGCAGCCTCCAGCTGTGTCTTCCAGGAATCTTCCTCGTCGCCTGCCATATCGTTGTTCGCGTGGTCACCCGCAACGACCATCAGAGGAGAAAGGACGACTTTCTTGTAGCCCTTACCGTCGATCGCCGCCATGACATCCTCGAGCGACGGCTCCGCCTCAACCGTGCCAATATAGTAATTTTCTTTTCCAAGTCCGGTCAAAGTCTCCTGCATCTTCGCATAGACGCCGTTGGATTCTGCCTCTGTTCCGTGTCCCATAAAGACGATCGCGGTCTCGCCGTCGTCATAGGAAGCAGTTTTGTCCACGATTGCGTTTGCGACTGCCTCAAAATCGGAATCATCCGTCAGAAGCGGATCAGAAAGGACGATGGTATCAATCTTATCCTCGTACTCCTTCAGCGCCTCTGAGAGGTCTGTGTACTCAAATCCGCTCATCAGGTGGGTCGGCTGTACGACCAGCGTCTTGATGCCGTCTTCCACAGCGCGGTCCAGCGCCTCTGTGACGTTGTCGATCTTCACACCGGAGGCTTCCTCGATCCGCTCGATGACCAGATCTGCCGTAAATGCGCGGCGGACCTTGAAGTTCGGATACGCCTCGCGCAGCGCGTTCTCGATACCGCCGATTGTAATTGTGCGGCTGTTGTCAAAGGTTGTTCCAAAGCTGACCACCAGAAGTTCCTGATCGGAAGCAGCTGCTTCGCCCTCGGCCGTGTCAGCCGGCGCCTCTGCGTCTTCTGCCGCCTCGGAGACTGCCTCTGCAGCGTCAGACGCTGCTTCTGCCGCCTCGGAAACTGCTTCTTCTGCAGCGTCCGCCGCTTCGGAAACCGCCTCTTCTGCCGCGTCCGCTGCCTCGGAAACTGCCTCTTCTGCAGCATCCGCCGCTTCGCTTACTGCAGAAGCCGCCTCGCTCGCCGCCGACTCCGCCGCGTTTTCCGCAGCGCCGCAGCCGGTGAACAATGCCGCGCCCAGAGCAACACTCATCAAAATCGCAAACATCTTCTTTTTCATCTTGTTCCTCCTGTAAAAAATATTACGCGGATCAAACCGGACATCCGATTTGATCCTCCCTCTTCACCGGTTTTTTGTCCTTCAGAAGCTTTCATTTCTGCAACATTTTGCGCACTCTTCGCGCGCGATCGGAATCGCAAAGCGATCTTTCTTGCCGCGAGCTGCGCATCCGCCGGAGGCTTCCCCATCCCCTCACTCATGAGGGGCGCTGATCCTCCAGTGGACGATCGCTTAGCGCCGACCGAAGTGAAATGAAGAAAGCTGCGTACCCTGCCGCAGAGCAAGTACTTCCTCCCATACAAAAACCGGCTGCCGCAAAGCAACCGGGTCAGTGTCTTTAGAAACCGCAGACATCCCCTCCGACTGCGCATTTTCCTGAAGAAATTTTCCCAAAGAAAAATGCCGCCTTCGAAAGTCCGCTGATATCTTTCCTTCGATACTGCCAGTTACTCGTGGCATACCTCAAGCATTCCGGCCAGGCCGGAATCTATGAAGTCTGTATCACAGTCAGGCAGGTCTCCTGGCTCGCGGATCCGGAATGTCTTCACATCCCGCGCCGCCCTGCTCCTTCCCGCGCGGCTTCTGCTGAAATGTCTTCCGGTAATTATTCTGGCAATCACAGGACACGCCGTCTAGGCCGTATCCTTGGCAATGACCTAAGATCATATAAGCTTATCCAGAATCCTCACCGCCGCATTCCCGCCGCGCAGTGGATCCGCAGAGCGTCTCACCGCATACAGTGACGAGTTCGCACAGGCCTCTCACCTGTTTCCCTTTTCACCGGATCTGCCCTGGCTTCGCTCCTTGGCGACTACAGGTCAATCCGGCACCTGCTGCTCTATATTAAACTGTACCATAGCAGTTTCTCTATTTCAATGTACTTTCATGCTTTCCTTAGGCTGTTTGCGCCTGTGCCTCCGCCTGCTCCGCGAACCGGCGGGTCTGATTTGCCTGTATGATCCAGTCAATGATCACATCATAATTACCGGGATGATGCGGAAATGTGCAGGCAGAGCAGTCCTTGATGGTCTTTCCTTTATCCTCCAGATAAAACGGCTTGCCCGGGCAGCTTGCCTCCAGATAAAACGGGCAGTAGCAGAAAAGGCAGTTCAGATCCTTGACGCCTTTGTGACAGGGGTAAAATTCACAGGCCTTATTTGAGAAAAAACGATAGGAATGTTCCATGACGTACTCCTTATCCGAATGCCATATGATGATTCAGCAAAAAACAATCAGCAAAAACAGCGCTTGCAATTTCACTTATTTCTGTATATTATAATACCATCATATTTCATGGTTTTCTATAATATAATAATCTGTTTTATAACACTATACCTCCAATTTGTTGCTTTATGCACACGAAAGGATCCAGCCATGGCAATTTCTACCTGTTCTAATAAAGTCAATCTTCAGGGACGCGAGCTGTCTGAACATGGAACCACCGCGTTTCCGGTGGGGTGCTACTATGACAATCTGGAGGCAGAAGCGACGCCCTGGCACTGGCATACAGAGCTGGAAGCTGTCGTGGTGGCTTCTGGAGAGATCTGTCTGGCGGTCGGCGAGGAAAAGCATATCATCCGCCAAGGGGAAGGATTTTTCATCAACGAAAACATTCTGCACGCGGCGTGGGCATCCCGGCCCGGCGCCTGCCGTCTGCATTCGCTTGTCTTTCATCCGCGCCTGGTCGGCGGCGGAATCGACAGCATCTACTGGCAGCATTACATATATCCGCTCCTCTCGCATCCGGCTTGCCGCTTCCTGACGCTTTCAGCGGCTTCGGGTGAGGAATGGCAGATTCTGGCAATTGACGCGATCGAGAAGGCATGGGCGCAGTGTGCCAAAGAGCCGCCCGGCTATGAATTTGCGGTGCGGAGTGCCCTGTCAGACCTGATTTTTCAGCTGCAGAGCAACCTGCCCGCCGCTGCGCCGCCCGTACTCTCCGCAAAAGCAATGCGTGATGAGAGCCGGATCAAGCTGATGCTTCAGTTTATACAGAAGAACTACTCTGAGGAGATCAGCAACGCTGAGATTGCCGCGTCTGCCGGCATCAGCGAGAGCGAATGCCTCCGCTGCTTTCACACGACGCTGGGAACGACGCCGATTCAGTATGTCCGGCAGTTCCGCCTGCAGGAGGCCGCGCGCATGCTGTCTTCCACGAACAAAAAAATAGCTGAGATCGGAATCGCCTGCGGATTCCGGAACATCAGCTATTTTACAAAAACATTTCGTGAGCAGCGCGGCTGCACGCCCGGCGAATACCGGAGGCAGGAGCGGGTTTCCGGTTCGTCTCTCTACTGATCCCTGCCTCTCTTTTTGTAGGCGGGAACCTCCTCCATCAGCTCCGTGGTCATTACTTCGAGCGCGCGGTTCAGCGCGGCAAGCTCGTCCGGAGCCAGCCGCTCCTCCAGCCTGCTCCAGACCGTGTGCTCGTACTTGCTGCTGATATTAAAATAATCCAGATACTTCTGCGTGGGGCGCAGATAGCACTCGCGCTTGTCGCGGTCGGAGCGAATCCGCTCCAGATATCCCTTTTTCACCAGATTGTTGACCTTGTAGGCCGCATTTGGCGGGGAGATGTTGATAAACGACGCAAATTCATTGACCGTGGGCATCTCCATCGCGTGGATCACCTCCATGCAGAAGGTCTCCACCGTCGTAAGTGTCGCCTCGCGGTTGCTGAATCTCCCGAATACCTCCCGGTAAAAATGCATCTTAAACTTTGTGTAGACTTCCTCGAATGCCTCAGTGACGTTCACGAATCTCTCCCTGCCTTTATATAAAATGATCTGGCCGTCCGATATAAAACATTTTAAGCAAGGCTGGTACAGATGTCAAAGATGTTTTCATCCGGAGGGAAATTCCGCGCCGGCATCAGGATATCGCGAACGTAAGTTCACATGTCACGGCCGTTTTTCCGTCTACAGAAGCCTCTGCCTTTCCTTTTCCCACCGGACCCTTCCGGGATATGATCTCACAGTGCAGATCCAGCACGTCTCCGGGGACAACCTGTCTTCGGAAGCGGGCATTCCGGATCCCGCCGAACAGCACCGTTTTTCCTGCGTTCTCCTCCTCTGTCAGGAGGGCTACCGCCCCTGTCTGCGCGAGCGCTTCGATCACGAGGACACCCGGCATAATATGCTGCCCTGGAAAATGGCCGCAGAACTGCTGCTCATTGGCGGAAACACATTTTCTTCCGTCCGCGGACACGCCCGGCTCACACGCCGTGATTCTGTCCACCAGCAAAAACGGATAGCGGTGCGGCAGGATCTGTTCTATTTCATTTGAATTCAGCTGCATGGTGTTTTCCCCCCCGGTTATTTCGATTCTTCAAACTGCGTGATGATTCCGCTGAATTACTTCGATTCTTCAAGCTGCCTGATGATTCCTCTGGTTACTTCGATTCTTCAAGCTGCCTGTTGATCCCCCGGATTACTTCGATTCTTCAAGCTGGCGGAATACCAGCGTCACATTATGTCCTCCAAACCCGAATGAATTTGAAAGCGCTGTTCTGACAGGATATGCGTACCCCTGATTCGGAACTACGTCGAGATCACAGGCGGGATCCTTCTCCCGGTAGTTGATGGTCGGCGGCAGATACTGATGGCGGATTGCCAGAATCGTGAGAATCGCCTCCACAGCCGCGCTGGCTCCTAGCAGATGGCCTGTCATCGATTTTGTGGAGCTTACCTTCAGCTTCTCTGTGTGTTTTGCAAATACACGATGGATCGCGGCCGCCTCACAGCTGTCGTTCATCTGTGTCGATGTCCCATGCGCATTGATATAATCCACGGATTCCGGCGGGATGTCCGCGTCGCGCAGCGCCTGCTGCATGCATGCGGCGGCACCTGTCCCGTCAGGCATCGGCGCCGTCATGTGATACGCGTCACAGCTTGTTCCGAAGCCCGCGACCTCCGCGTAGATCTTTGCGCCGCGTTTCTTCGCGTGCGTCAGCGATTCCAGCACCAGGGCGCCGGCTCCCTCTCCCATGACAAACCCGCTGCGCGCCCTGTCAAACGGAATGGACGCGCGGGCGGGATCCTGCTCTGCCGTCAGTGCCTTCAGTGTCGTAAATCCCCCCATTGCCAGCGGCGTCAGCGCCGCTTCGGCGCCGCCCGCCAGCATCAGATCCGCATAGCCGTCGGAAATCATGCGGTAAGCGTCTCCAATCGCGTTTCCGGCGCTGGCGCAGG
The DNA here is from genome assembly GCA_017475785.1 of Eubacterium sp. The sequence goes on from JAFVEX010000056.1 coordinate 6,305, forward strand.
CAGTTACCGTGCTGACACATGTCCCGTGAAGACCGTAGCGGATCGCGATGTGCGCTGCGCCCATGTTTGAGATCGTCTTCGGAATAAAGAACGGCGACACGCGGTCAAAGCCTTTTTCCACGCCGCGCATCTGCTCCTCCTCGATCGTCCGGAGGCCGCCGATTCCACTTGCCATCATGCAGCCCCACCGGATTCTCTCTTCAAAGGGCAAATCCGCAGGCGGTTCTTCAATTCCCGCGTCCCGCATCGCCTGAACCGCAGCCGCGACCGCGTATACCGCGTACCGGTCCATCCGCCGCAAATCCTTTCCGTCCATGTACAGAGAACTGTCCAGGCCGCGCACCTCTCCCGCAAGCTTCACCTTGCGGTCTGCCGTGTCATAGCGGGTGATCTGGCCGATCCCGCAGCGGGCGTCCAGCACAGACTGCCACATCGCCTCCGCGGTATTTCCAATCGGAGAAACACCTCCCAGCCCTGTCACCACAACTGTTTCTTTCTGTTTCATAATTTCTCTCCTGTCAGGAAGCTCCCAGACTGTGTCACCGGCACATTTTCACGAAGCAGACTGTCACATCGCCATTCCACCGTCCACGAAGCAGGCTGTCACATCGCCATTCCGCCGTCCACGCACAGAACCTGCCCGTTGATATAGCCGCTTTCCGGCATCGCGAGAAACGTAACTGCATTCGCCACATCTTCCGGCTTTCCGGGGCGTCCCGCCGGAATCTGCTGCAGAAAACGTTCCCGCGCGGCTTCTTCCACGGCCGCGCTCATATCCGTCTCGATCCAGCCTGGAGCAACTGCGTTTGCAGTGATTCCCTTCGCGGCAAGCTCCTTTGCCAGCGACTTTGTCATCCCTATGACGCCCGCCTTCGCAGCCGCGTAATTCACTTGCCCGGGATTGCCGCGCAGACCCACAACGCTGCTGATGCTGACAATTCTCCCGTACCGCTGCCGCAGCATCCTGCGGGAGGCCAGCTTCATGCAGTGCCACGTACCGGTAAGATTCACTTGCAGCACGCGCAAAAACTCGTCTTCCGTCATCCGCAGCAGCAATTGATCCCGCGTAATTCCGGCGTTGTTGACCAGAATCTCCAGCCGCCCGCTGAACGCCTCTGCCTCCCGGAACATCTCAGCACAGGCATTCTGGTCAGAAATATCCGCTTTCAGACAAAGCGTCCTGACGCCATACGCCTCGCAGAGCGCTGCGGTCTCCTCGGCTCCCTTCCGGTCTCCGGAATAATTGATGATTACGTCGGCGCCTTCGCCAGCAAGCCGGACACAAATGGCGCGCCCGATTCCCCGGCTTCCGCCCGTCACCAGCGCGGTATGATTCCCCAGACGCATGATCTTCCCCCTTCCTTCCTGGCAGGTAATTGCGAAACTTCATTTTTCCGTGCTTAGATTGCGCAAACAATATTCCTTAAATCTTCCGCCGAATCGATGCTGCAGACCTTCATCTCCCGCTCAGTCCTCCGCACAAAACCTGCAATCGCGTTTCCGGGGCCGATTTCAATCACCCGGGTGATTCCCGCGGCGGCGAGATTGTGGAGAATTTCTGTCATCCGAACCGGCGCCGTCACCTGCTGTTCCAGTAAATCCGGTATTTCTTCAGCGGTTTCTGCCGGCCTGGCCGTGACATTGGAGAACACCGGAAACAGTGATTTGCCAAATGAAACCGTTTTCATATAATCATGAAGTTCCCACGCGGCAGGACGCATCAGTTCCGTGTGAAAAGCCCCGCTGACCCGCAGTCGAGCGCATCTGCGCGCGCCGGCATCCCGCAGCCGTTCCTCTGCCAGCTCAACGGCAATCCGTTCTCCGGCTATCACGGTCTGCAGCGGCGCGTTGTAATTTGCCGGGGACACAACCCCTCCGCACGACGCGCAGACCTCTGCGCAGATTTCCCGGATGGTACCCGCGTCCAGACCGATCACGGCGCTCATGCACCCGTCGGACTGCTCAGCGGCGCGCTGCATCGCCGCGCCCCGGAACGCTGTCAGCCTGATCAGGCTGTTCAGATCCAGTACGCCGGCTGCGTACAGTGCGCTGTACTCTCCCAGACTCAGCCCCGCCGCGGCATCCGGCTTCAGGCCGCTGCTCCGCAAAACGGCCACTACGCCCGCCGCAAACGCCGCGAGCGCCGGCTGCGTGTGGCACGTCGCGGACAACGCCGTCCCGTCGTCCTCAAACATCAAGTGCTTCAAGCCCGGGAACTCCGCTTCCGCCTGTTCAATTACCTGCGCAAACTCCGGGAACCGCTCGTACATGTCCGCGCCCATCCCGGGTCTCTGGCTCCCTTGTCCGGTAAATATCCATGCCGTCTTCATACTGTAAGACCTCTTTTCCTGTGACTCCCTTTCTTCTGCGCCGTATCAGACAATCTGCCGCAGTCCCGGAGAACCGCTTCTGCGCCTCGTCAGACAGCCTGCTGCAATCCCTGGGAACCGCTGCTGCACCGCGTCAGACTGCCAGCCGCAGTCCCGGAGAACCGCTTCTGCGCCTCGTCAGACAGCCTGCTGCAGTCCCCGGAGAACCGCTGCTGCACCGCGTCAGACAGCCTGCCGCAGTCCCCGGAGAACCGCTTCTGCGCCGCTGTCCAGCTCCGCGAAAATGTCTGCAAGCGGACGAATCTCCTTCAGCTGCCCGCACACTTGTCCGGCCATCAGCGAGCCGTCGCGGGTATTCCCCTCGAAAACCGCCTTGCGAAGCGAGCCAAGCGTGTACTGCTCCAATTCTTCCAGACTGGCGCCAGACCGTTCTTTCTGCAGGTAAGCCCGGGACATCCGGTTTTTCAGGATGCGCACGGGGGCGTTAATGCTGCGCCCGGTCACAACCGTGCTGTTGTCCCGCGCCTCCAGAAGTGCCTGCTTGTAGTTTTCATGGATCGGGCACTCCCTGCTGGTGAGCAAAACCGTGCCGATCTGCGCGCCCTGCGCGCCAAGTGCATAAGCCGCTGCCAGCTGCCTGCCGTCTGCGATGCCGCCGGCTGCGATCACAGGCACATCGACAGCGTCACACATCTGCGGCACCAGCGCCATCGTCGTCATCTCTCCGACATGTCCGCCGCTCTCCGTCCCCTCCGCGATAATTGCGTCGGCACCGATCCGCACCATGCGCTGCGCCAGAAGCACACTTGCGCAGACCGGTATCACGGTCATCCCGTGTGTCTTCCAGAGATTCATGTATTTTCCGGGGTTTCCGGCGCCCGTGGTCACAATGCGAATCCCCTCTTCCGCCGCCGCTTCAGCCATAGCGTCAATGTCCGGCATCATCAGCATCATATTGACGCCGAACGGCTTGTCTGTCAGGGACCGGGCAATGCGGATCTGCCGGACAAGTCCCTCCGCGTCCAGCCCGCCGGTCGCGATCATCCCGAGCGCCCCGGCATTTGAGCAGGCCGCGGCGAACTCACCGGTTGCGATATTTGCCATTCCGCCCTGAATCAGCGGATATTTTGTTCCCAAAAGCTCATTAATTTTCTTCATCTTTTTCTCAATCCTTTTTCCGGAAGCTTCCTTCTTCCCCGCGGTGGATGTAGATTCATCGCAATATCGGGGCTTTTTTTACATTTCCAGATATGCCGCTCCGCGGGTCAGCCCTGCGCCGAATCCGATCATAAACAGCCGTGTTCCCGGCGTAAGCAGCCCTTCCTCCTTCATATCCGCCAGCGCCAGCGGTATGCTCGCGGCGCTCGTGTTTCCGTACCGCTGGAGATTCATGTAAAATTTCTCCTCCGGGAGATTCCGCTGTTTCCGGACATGTTCGATAATCCGCCTGTTCGCCTGGTGGCAAACGATATAATCAACATCCTCAGCCGCAACCTTGCTGTCTTGTTCCAGCAGCTCAATTCCTCTTGCAATGCTCTCCGCCGCAAACCGGAACACACCCTTTCCGTTCATGTGCAGCCACGGCTCCGGCTGATCCGCCTTTGGCGCAAACAGCATCTCTGTATCTCCGCGCACGCCCAGCCGGGAGAAAAATCTGTGTCCCTCGGACAGCTTCACCACCGCCGCCCCCGCGCCGTCTCCGAACAGCACGAAGGTGCTTCTCTCTGCCGGGTCAATGATTCCGGACAGCCGCTCACCACCGACCAGCAGGCCGTACCGGTCCGTGCTCCGGCAATCTGCCTCTCTGCATGACCGCAGCATACTGTCCATCACCTGAAGGCCGTAGATAAATCCGGTGCAGGCAGCATTCAGGTCAAACGCGGGAATATCCTCCCGGAACCCGAGCCGCCTCTGCAGGATGGCCGCTGTTGACGGAGTTACGAAATCTCCGGTCGCCGTCGCCACAATGCAGATCCCGATCTCCTCAGGCGGCACGCCTGCGTCTTTCATCGCGCGTTCCGCCGCGCTGCACGCCAGATCCGCCAGAGATTCCTCCCCGCAGAAATACCGTGTCTCAATTCCGGAACGCGAGCGGATCCACGCGTCGTCTGTATCGGTCATCCCCGCAATCTCATCATTTGTTACAAGCCGCGCGGGAAGCTGTCTTCCCAGTCCCGCTATCTGTAAACCCGACATGCCTGTCCCCTCCGGTATATTTTTCCGTAGACATTTTTTGAGTGATCCTGCCCGTCCAGCGGACGAGCGTTCAGGGTGATCCGAAGCTGAACGAAAGCCGCTGCCGGTCACCACAGGTGACATCCTCCTTACAGCAGCATACGCATGCCTGCTGACGCCTTCATTTCTCAACGACCTTCTTCTGACCATCAATCACCCGGAACTTCCGGTAACGCGCCTCTAGCAGTTCTCCCGCCGGAATACCCTGCAGCCTGGCAAATTCCTGCGAAATCGCCCGCTTCAGACCGCGGCAGCAACGGGAAAAGTCCTTCTGAATGCCGCCTTCCGGCTCCGGGATTACCCGGTCAACCAGGCCGTCTTCTTGCAGCTCCCTGGCCGTCATGCGCATGACCGCGCACGCTTCTTCGCTTCGCGCAGCGTCCTTCCAGAGAATGCTTGCGAAGCCCTCCGGAGAAAGGATCGAGTAAACCGCATTCTCCATCATCCACACGCAGTCCGCGACGCCCAGCGCCAGTGCGCCGCCGCTGTTTCCCTCTCCGGTGACAATCGCGAGTACCGGCGTGGCGAGGTCGCTCATCTGCGCCAGATTTTCCGCAATAGCCGCGCTGATACCGTGCTCCTCAGCTTCCATTCCCGGGTACGCGCCGGGCGTGTCGATCAGCGTCAGAACCGGGCGGTGAAATTTTTCCGCCTGCTTCATCAGCCGCAGCGATTTCCGGATCCCCTCCGGACCAGGCATTCCGAAATTGCAGGCCATGTTTTCCTCGATCGTCCGACCCTTCTGATGTCCCACAACTGTCACGGGACGCCCGTCCAGCAGTCCGATTCCTCCGAGCACGGACTGATCTTCGCATCCGGCCCGGTCACCCGACAGGGGAAGAAATTCCTCAAACAGCTCCCCAATATAATCTCTGATCACCGGTCGGTTTCTGTCTCGCGCAATCTGGAGCCGCCCAAAGGCAGTAAGCTTCTCTTTTTTCATATAGCGTTTCCCTATAAATCCTGTGTGCTGGAAAATCCATGCAGCCGCAGAATCTTCTGCAGTGTCTCCCGCAGCTTCTCACGCTCCACAATCAGGTCTACGAACCCGTGCGACAGCTGAAATTCTGCTCTCTGAAATCCTTCCGGGAGCCGCTTCCCGATCGTCTGCTCGATCACGCGGGGACCCGCAAATCCGATCAGGGCGCCCGGCTCTGCGATAATAATGTCGCCGAGCATGGCAAAGCTTGCGCTGACGCCTCCCGTCGTCGGATGCATCAGCACGGAGATGTACAATCCGCCATGTTTTCTGTACCGCTCAATCGCGGCACTCGTCTTTGCCATCTGCATCAGGGAAAACAGGCCCTCCTGCATGCGGGCGCCGCCGCTGGCAGAAAGCAGAATCAGCGGATTTTTGCTGTGGTCAGCTTCTTCGATCAGTCTGGCCAGCGTCTCTCCGACAGCCGTTCCCATACTTCCCATCAGAAAATCCCGGTTCAGCATGGCCGCACAGACCGGCACGCCCCCGATCCTGCCTCGTCCCGCGGCGATGGCGTCTGACGCGCCCGTAATCTTCTGTATATCCCGCAGCTTTTTCCTGTACCCCGGAAAACTGATCGGATCCGACGTCTCCAGGTTTCCAAAAAGCTCCTGGAAACTGTCCGCGTCAAATAAGCCCGCCAGCTCCGTCTTTGTTTTTCCCTGCTTTCCGGTATTGCGCTCCCGGTGCCGCTTAAACGACAGCAGGGTTCTTCGCCGCGCAGAAAACACACTCATACCGGTTCCTTCCTGCTGGCGCGGTTCCAGACCAGAATCCCCTCCGCGTTCCGCTCAATAAAGGAAGTGTCTGTCCTGCCCAGCATGTATTCCGCGTTGTACATCAACAGCAGCATAAATTCAATATTGGTTTTGACTCCGTCGATAATTGTCTCTTCCAAAGCCATCCTCATTTTTCTGATCGCCTCCAGCCTGCCGGGAGCGTGAACGATAATCTTCGCGACCAGGCTGTCATACAGCGGGCTGATCTCGCAGTTCTGGTACAAAACGGTCTCTACCCGGACACCCGGCCCGCCGGGCAGATGCAGAAATTTTACGGTTCCCGGCGACGGACAAAATCCGTTTTCCGGATCCTCCGCATTGATCCTGCACTCAATCGCGTGCCCGTTTAAGGAAACCATGTCCTGGCTGCGCAGAAGCGAGAGTCCTGCCGCGATTCTCAGCTGCTCACTGATCAGATCGACGCCCGTCACAAGTTCGGTGACCGGGTGCTCCACCTGAATCCGCGTGTTCATCTCGATGAAATAAAACGCCCCGTTCTGATCCATGACAAATTCCACGGTTCCGGCGCTGTAATACCCGACGGCCTTTGCGGCGCGCAGCGCATAGGTATACAGCTGCCTGCGCTGCTCCTCCGAGAGACCTCTGGCAGGGGACTCTTCCAGCATTTTCTGGTTGCGGCGCTGCATGGTGCAGTCGCGTTCTCCCAGATGGATCAGGTTTCCGTGCTGATCACCCAAAATCTGGACTTCGATGTGTCTCGGCCGTAAAATCAGCTTCTCCAGGTAAAGAGAACCATCTCCAAACGCACTCTCTGCCTCTGCCTTTGCTTCCGCAAAGGCGGCCGGGATCTCTTCCGGGCTCTCTGCGGCGCGCATCCCGCGCCCTCCGCCGCCCGCAGACGCCTTCAGCAGCACAGGATACCCCGCGCGCTCCGCAGCCTCTGCCGCCTCCTCCGGCGTACGGACAATCCCGTCCGAACCAGGAACACATGGAACGCCGCTTGCCTGCATCAGCTTCCTTGCCGACTGCTTGTCACCCATCCTGCGGATCATCTCCGCCGAAGGACCGATAAAACGCACACCCGCAGTCTCACAGGCCTCGGCAAACAAAGCGTTTTCCGCCAGAAATCCGTACCCCGGATGCACCGCTTCGCACCGGAACGTAACTGCCGCCTGTAGAATACTCTCCCATCTCAGATAGCTGCCGCGCGCGCCGCCGGCGCCAATGCAGACCGGAATGTTGCAGAACTGCACGGGCATCTCCTCCCGGTCTTCCCGCGCGTAAACCAGCACGGTTTCAATTCCCACCTCACTGCAGCAACGGATGATCCGCATAGCGATCTCACCGCGGGCAGCAACCAGAATTCTCCTGAACATCCCTTTCTCTCCATTCCGATGTACTAGCTATGTTGAGGCTTTTTGACCTGTGCTGTCCGGGAAAGCAGGCAAGCATTCGATCCAGTTAATTAAAAACCGATGTACCAGTATAGCTAGTCTGTCCCGACCTGCATCTCAAAGAGCGGACTGTCAAACTCCGCAAAGGCCGCGTCTTCCAGACAAATCCTCTCTATCACGCCGCTGACAGGCGCGGTAATCTCACTGATTACCTTCATCGCCTCCAGCAGACCGATAACGTCGCCCTTCTCCACGCGGGTTCCCGGCTCAACGAAAGGTGCCTCCCCAGGCGCAGAAGCCACATAAAATATTCCGGCCATGGGTGCCCTGACGATATATGGCTCCATTCCCGGCACAGACGCCTGCCGATCCGTCCTGACAAGCCCCTCGTCGGCATACCCGGTACGGTTTGGTTCGGTTTCCACATTCCCTGCCCGGCCTGCTTCGGCTTCTGCATACCCGGTACGGCCTGCTCCGGTTTCCGCATTCCCGGTGCGGCCTGCTCCTGTTTTTGCATTCCCGGTACGGCCTGTCCCGGTTTCGGGCTCTCCGTTCCGGCCAGCTGCAGGTTTCAGGTTCCCGATTCGGCCGCCTCCTGCTCCCAAATCTTCAGTCCTCTGGCTTCCTGTTGCTTCCAGATTCCCAATCTGCCGTTCTCCGACTTCGGGATGTCCGATCCAGCCTCCTCCGGCTTCCGGATCTCCAGTCTCCCGACTTCCTCCGGCGGTTACCCCCGGGCTTCCCCGGAAGGCTGCACCCGGATTTTCCCCCGGGTCTTTCGCCATCCAGGCCGGTTTGCCGCCGTAACCTTCAGGCCAGCCGGCTTTCCTCACCAGTCTCAGGGAAACAGCCTGATCCTCCAGACAGATCTCCTGGTACTCCGACGCCGCAAATGCCTCCATCACTTCTTTTATCAAATTCAGTTCCATAAAAACCTCTTAGGAAACACTGCTTAATTCGAGCCGGTCTGATCCCGAGGAGATTTTTCCGCCAAAAAGGATAAATTTCGAAGGAATACTGGAGGTATTTCTAGAAATTCAGACGCATTTGACGGGAAAATCTCCCGGGAGCTGAGCGGTGATGGATTAAATCAGCGTTTCCCTTGCTCATTAGGACCCTGATCGTCCAGTGGACGACCACCTGGCTCCGACCGAAGTGAAACGAAGAAAATGCTGATCAGTGCTTCTTGTTGATGTACTCAATGATATCGCTGACCTTCTCGAGCTTTGCGGCATCCTCATCCGGGATCTGGATGTCATAATTTTCTTCCAGGGACATGATCAGTTCCACCGCGTCGATCGAGTCCACGCCGAGATCCTTCAGAGATGCCTCCGGTTTAATATCCTTTTCTTCAAGATTAAGCGTATTGACCATGATTTCTTTCAGCTGCTCAAATGTCATTTTCAGAACCTCCATTTCATGCAATTCAATTTCATTAGATATATTTATTCTATTTATTTATTAAATATATTTATTCAATCTATTTAATGTTCATCACAATACACCATTTTGAGAGCGCTGTCAATGATTTTTTGCCGAAAAAACCCCTTACAGCCTCCACATTGCAGAGGTTGTAAGGGTCGTAAATTTTCTTCCTGTTAACGCTTAGTACATTAGTTAATTAAAAAAACAATGTTCTTATCACTCCACCCGCTTCCACAGCACAATCTCAATATGCCGCCAGCTCTCCAGGCAGGTGTACATGGCGAGGTCGTACTCATCGGAAAGCGTATTCATATAATCGTGTCCGTCACTGCCAATCAGGTGGTGTTCATCGTTTGTCCCGTCCATCAGCTTCACGCAGGTATATTCCTCGTAGGATTCATCCGCCTGCGCGATATATGCCTTCGTGACGCCCGGAACGCACCGGCGGATCGCCGAAAACCCCTGATCGGAGTGGTCGCCGATCAGGTCGTTTCCGCCCCAGTTGATCAGGCCTGCGCTGTCCTCAAAATCGACAATCTGCTGGTTGTACGCGTCGTCCGTCTCCGAGCCCTTGTTCAGGCAGACATTAACTCCCACACCCGGGATCAGGAGAAGTCCCGCGTCTCCGTACCGGTCCGGGACGATTCCCTCGAAGCTTTTGGCTTTTTTGACGATCACGAGATCGGGAGAATATACCATGTCCGTGATAAATGTGCGTGGATCCCCGGTAAATACAGGCTTGCCATCTGACGGCTTTTGAGGGCTTACGGGCACGTCGTCTGTTCTCGCAGTTGGTACGTCGTCTGTTCTCGCGGCCGGGGCATCCCCTGAAGTCTCTGCGCTTTCCTCAGACACGCCTGATTCATGTGCTTCATACGACGCTTCATACAATTCCGGTTCCATATCGGAGTAATTTACAGAATAAACAACCAGGCCCAGTGCGGATACAATGATTGTGATTGCGATCGCGATTGCGGCAGCGGCTGATGCACCAGCTCGTCCCCGTATGCTTTTTTGATGATTGTCCTGTCTCACACCCTGTCTCCTGTAATCGCGGCGCGCAGCGCGCCGGGAAGCGTGCGAAGTATCTTCTCTTTATTCCGGATTCCCAGATAATATGGTGCCAGATCATTCTTTTGATAGTGCCGGATGGGATCAGCTGCCGTTTCTCTTTCCAGTAAATCCGAAAAAAAACGTTCCCAGCTGAAGTATGACGCACTTTCAATATACTTTTCCGGCTCGTTCAGTATGTCAGAAATCCCTGCTATTTCAACCGCTCCGGATTTCAGGATCAACCACTCAAATGATTCCGGCATATACAGCATGATTTTTTTGCTGACGCGTGCCAATGACACGATTTTTTCTACAAACGCGCCAAATGCGGCCCCGTCCGCTATGACGACCACCCTGCTTGTTTTATATAACTGCAGCGCAAGCTGATACAGATTTGCATTACCGCCCGCGCTAATACATTTTGTTTTATCCGCCGCTGCCGAAAAAAACTGAAAACCTGCCCCGGAGTCTTCAACCGCCAGTACAACATCACCTGAATCAAACTGCTCATTCGATTGATAAATCGGATAAAACTCATGATATATTTTATGTGGAAAATGGTATTTTCCGGATGTCCGGATCCCATAGATTTCATTGACGCTATACGGAAGTTCCGGAAGGGCTCGGCGCGTAATCAGCACATAGTAATTGGAGGAACCGCGAACCGTCTCAGCAAACGCCTGTGATTGCGTAAATAAATGATTTTCGTCGAAAAAGATAATGCTGTTTTCAATGCTTTGCAAAACAATCTGCCAGTTCGCCTGCGATCCGCCAAATACAATACACGGCACATCCGACTGCAGCAAAATGCCGCTGTCCATCCGATTATCCGCGTATTGCTGCAGCAGATCAATGAGTGTGGTTTTCCCCGTAGCGCTGTCTCCCTGGATAATCGTGATATTCCTGCGCACATCAAACTCATATTTCAGCCGGCTTGTTTCGATAACAATGTGATGTTTACCCTTCATCTAAAGAAAGTTCTCCTATAGATACGCAAGTGCCGTAATCGTATAATCCTCAAAGTCACAAACAATTCGGCCTGCGTTAACAATATAAATTTCAAATGGGTCAAGATCCGCAAAAGGCATAAAATAGTTCAGGTTCACCGTAACATCTTTTCGTTTTCCAATCTCAAGAAGCCATTTTGCGCAGTTTGGACCGCAGCTTGTGGCATCAAAAACCTTTCCCGGCAGTTCATAAATCATGATCAACGTCTGAACCCCGCCCGAGAGCCTTTCCGGGGGGATTGGCCCAAGAACTTCACTATCTATTACGGCGCCAGCCACATACCGGGACTTGTCTACATCTTCTATCATACCCTGAACAAATGGATCCTTCAGCCATTCCAGATCATAATTGTATTTAAAATATGTTGGCCCGTACGCAACTCGATCCATTTCTCCAAATTGAATCTTCAGCATC
>JAFVEX010000057.1 GCA_017475785.1 Eubacterium sp.
GCACGGCGGCCCGTCCGTCCATCGAGTCCCAGACTAAGGAATCGAGCATCGAGCCAGGAACAGAGACGCTCTCCATTGCAGCCGACCCGAGGGACGATGGCCTCGGGAAGTCCCGTACCGGGGATGACACCAGCACGGCGACCTATAACAACTGGTATAAGAATGTGTATGTTCCGTCTACGTCTGCGGCCTCTTCCGGCAGCGGCACAGGCGGGAACTGATCAGGAGGTAGGACATGATTCAGAAAACAGTAGAGATCTGCGGGAAAGAAGTGAAGTTCCGCTCCTCGGCATCGGTGCCGAGACTGTACCGGGCCAAGTTTGGCAGGGATATCTTTAAGGATCTGGCGAAACTGGAAAAGGCCTATAAGGATAAGGGCGGAGAGGAAGGCTCCAACATGGAGATCGAGGATCTGGAGATCTTTGAGAACGTGGCTTACATCATGGCGTTCCATGCTGATCCGTCCATCCCGAAAACCATTGACGAATGGCTGGAGCAGTTTGAGATGTTCTCCATCTATGAGGTGCTGCCGGAGATTCTGGAACTGTGGGGCACCAACCTGATCACGGATGTGGAATCTAAAAAAAACCTCGCAAAAGTAGCCGGGAGATAACGACAGCACTGTTCCTCCTGCGGTGTCTGGAGGTTGGGCTGTCCTTATCAGACCTTGACCTCCTCACCATCGGGATGGTGCTGGATATCTGGACGGAAAAAGGAAATGACGGCGAGAAATACGAAACGCAGGCAGTCGTGCGGGAAGCCAACCAGCATGATTTTGATGTCTTTTAAGATGAAAAACCCCATCTCCGGATCAGAGATGGGGCATGTTTAAACTGTGTCTTCTTGATGAGGGTCTGCGTGGTTTTTCTTCAAAGAATCGATTCCTTTTTGCAATTCGCGATCAAGTTCCTCACGAGTCATATCGCCGATAGCGATTGGCTTCCGTATTTCGGCATTAAGGGATTGAGCCGAGCTATCAGTTTCTTTAAGGTGTTTTTCCATTAGGCGATAGATTTTATCAATGTCGGCGAAAAACAGGTGGACACCACGGCGATGCAGCTTCAGATTGTTATTCAGATTGGAAACAATCGTTTTTGCTGTTCCGGTATGTAGGATCAGTGGTTTGCCCTGGCTTGTATGAATGTGATCAAAGTAATCAGATGTCACAGGAAATGCATTCTGAATTAGAAATGCGGCATCTTTACCGCCACATTTACCCAGCACAATCTTTGTGCAGCGTCCATATTTCTTTACCTGTTTATCGTAAATACCTTGGAATTTAGTATAGCGGGAAGAAACCGGGATCATCCAGAAAATGGAAGAGTTATCGGCATCTTTGATCGCCAGAAAATGAGGGCGGTAATGGCCATTCTCATAATTGGACATAAGCGTATCTTCGTTTACAAGATCAAAAAATGCATCGCTTATGTGATAGAAATAACCCTCGGAAATCAGCATAGGCTAAGTCCTCCCATCTTGAAGAAAGAACCCCACCTCCGCAAGGGAGATGGGGTAAACATTTTCGTACCGAATAATTTGTTCCTCGCGCCATCGGTAAGCGAGAACATTTTCGAATCGAATAACTTGTATTCCGCACCATCGATAAGCGGTAACATTTTCAATTTGGTGAGACTCTGTCTCCGATTACATTATACGCAATCCTGGGGAAAAAGCAATGAATTTTCTATGAACTTTCAAAAATCTTGAGAGGTGGAGTGATGGGAATCATCTGTAATGTATGCGGAGCGGTCATTTCGAATCCCAAGTGGAAGGTCATCCGGGACGGGGAGATCGAACACACCTATCTTGAGTGCCCGGACTGCGGGGAAGCCTACCGGATCAGTACGACCGATAAGGCGCTTCGTAAGCGGATCGAAGATTACACGAAGATGGCCGCCCGCCTGAAGAAGGGACGGTGCACGGAAGCATTCCACAGGCGGGTACAGAAACTGAAAGAAACAAATGTGAAAAGGAGCCGGGAGCTTGGAAAAGCATATCCCCTGGCTCCTTTACTGATGAAGGAATAAAGAGGGAAGGAGGCGCTTAAGATATGGCAAACCGGATCAAGGGTATCACCGTTGAAATTGATGGCTCGACCACCGGACTGGATAAGGCCCTGAAGAATGTCAATACCACCATCAAGTCGACACAGACCCAGCTGAAAGATGTCCAGAAACTCTTGTGATCGCAGCAGTAGCGGTGCTGGTCGCGGCGTTTGTCCATCTGTGGCAGACGAATGAAGAGTTCCGGGAAAAAGTGACCGCCATCTGGAACCGGGTGAAGGAAGTCTTCTTCGGTTTTGTGGAGGGAATCAAGGAGCGCCTCGATGCCGCTGGGCATTGATTTCGGTAAGATCACAGAGACCATAAAGAAGATCTGGGACGGCTTCTGCAACCTGCTGGCCCCGGTTTTTATTGCGGCATTTGAGATCTGCCGAAATATGACAGTTCAACTGGTAATCAGATCGAGTACAGCTGGGCGGAAGCAGAATTACCTGCAGGCTATATAGTTACGGAGCTCTATTAGGTCAGCCTCCGCGTCCGGTGTAATGATGATATCAAAGGAATCCATCAAGTAAGGCTCCTTTCCAGATCATCAAAAACATCAGCAAACGGTCTGCCTTCACCTGCGAGTGACTGTTCATAGCTGTGCTGGAGCTTCTGGTCTAATTCGGAGCGGGTCATCACATCCAGTGTTTTGGGGACAGGTGGTACCGTTAATGAGAACGGCACTCCATGGCAGTAGATGATCTGCCGGTATGTGACCATGGATTGAAAGAGATGCCGGATATAAGCGGAGTATCTGCCGCAGTGTATGATCGGAGAAGTACCCGGGCCTGTCACGGCGTCAGGGGAGCGTCCCGGCATCCGGATGCCGCGCGCGCCGAAGCAGAGGATGTCAAGGTAAGACTGCTGTGCGTGCTCGTCGTGCAGAACGCCTCTGTTGTAGACGATCAGATCGTTTTTTCGCACAGGGTATGTCTTTCCGTCGATCAGAAATGTGGATGTGCCGTTCAGGCAGAGCATCAGTTCAAAATTATCGTGCTTATGCGCGAGCAGATTCTTCGCGTTAAATTCTTCGGCGCCGATCTGATGCACATAAAGCAGTAGAGGACTGTTTTGCGTTCCGAACAGGGGCGTGTTTGGCAGATTGCATGGAATAATCATAGAAACCTCAAACCTCTCACTCAAACATTCATCTCAACATTATAATTTCACTTCACGAATTTCACTTCACGATTTCAAAATACTTCTCTTTACGATTTCAAAATACATCACTTTACGATCTCAAAATACTTCACTTTAACTATTTCAAAACACATTTTAAGATATCGTATCACATTTTCCAATGTTTTTACATGAAAATAATTATAGAGATTAGAAATTGTCGCAAAGCTCGATACAAAATTGATTTCAAACAATACGCTCAGACGCTATAATTTGTGCTATCAATTAATGGATCAACACGGCTTTTGTGAAATAATGAGTGTTTGTGGAGGGGAAGAGGATGTGCGCATACATTGACATATGTCACATCACCAAACGGTTTTTTGGCGTCACGGCGCTGGATGATGTCAGCTTCGGAATTGAGCGCGGCACTGTGCATGCGATCATAGGCGAGAACGGAGCCGGAAAAAGCACCTTGATGAAAATCCTCGGCGGTGTTTACCGGCCGGATGGCGGAGCTGTTCAGATTGACGGCAGGCATGTGGACATCAGGCGGGTTGAGGATGCCAGAAACAACGGAATCAGTGTCATTTATCAGGAATTTAATCTTGTCCCGGAACTGACTGTGGCAGAAAATATGTTTCTGTCTGATACGCCGGTTCATCGTTTTCCCGGACTTGTGGACCGCCGCAGGCGCTCTCGTGAAGCGGCGAAGTTTCTGGCAGCGCTGGATGTCAATGTGGATCCGGATGAATTTGTCAAAAATCTGTCTGTCTCGCAGAAGCAGATGGTCGAGATTGCGAGGGCGCTCTCGCAGAATGCGGATATTCTGATTATGGATGAGCCGACGGCAGCATTGAATGATGACGAGGTAAAAAAACTCGAAGAGATCATCAGAATGCTGAAGGAACAGGGGAAGACGATTCTCTATATCTCACACAGGCTCAGGGAAATTTTTGAGGTGTCCGATT
Source organism: Eubacterium sp. (assembly GCA_017475785.1). Next base: position 4,139 of record JAFVEX010000057.1, read on the forward strand.
CGATCACGGTTTTGCGAAATGGGAAATATGTTGACACGAGGCTGGCTGCCGAGCTGACGGAGCGGGATCTTATCAGGATGATGATCGGGCATGAAATTGATCTGACGCACCGCTCGACTACGTTTGCGGAAGAAAAAACGGTTTTAGAGGTTCGCGGCTTTTCATTGGAAGGCATATTCTCCGATGTTTCGTTCTCGCTGCGGCGGGGAGAGATTCTGGGTGTAGCCGGATTGATGGGATGCGGGAGAGAAGAAATGCTTGCCGCGCTCTACGGCCTGTACCAGCGGGACAAGGGCGAGGTGTTTATGGAGGGGCATCCCGTCAATATTAATTCGCCGGTCGATGCGATCAGCCACGGGATTTGTTTTCTGACAGATGACAGAAAGGATGAGGGACTGCTGCCGCTGATGTCTGTGCAGGACAATCTGACGGTCATGTCGATCAAGGAGCTCAAAAAGCGGCTGGGATTGTTTCTGAGACCGAAGGATGAAAGAGAGCAGCTTGACTCCATGGGCGCGTGGCTCAAATTAAAGTATGCCTGGCCGGGGCAGCGCATCTCATACCTGAGCGGAGGAAACCAGCAAAAGGTAATTTTGGGGCGCAACCTGCTTCTCGAAAACAAGGTGTTCATTATGCTCGAACCGACGCGGGGAATCGATGTCGGCGCGAAAGAGGAAATCTACCAGCTGCTGTTTAAGCTGGCGGGGAGAGGCATGGGGATCATTGCGGTATTTTCTGATCTTACGGAATTGATCCGCGTATGTGACAGGGCGATTGTTTTTTTCAACGGCAGGATCAGCGGAGAGCTCACACGTGAAGAACTGGACCGCGAGCGGCTGCTTTCACTGGCGACCGGAAATGTCACCGGGGATGGAGAAACAAGATGAAGAAATGGCTGAATAAGCAAAGCGAGACGCTGAGTCTTGCCGTGGTCATTGTCATATTGGTGGTCGTATTTTCCATACTGAATTCCAATATGCTCACGATATTTAATTTGAAAAATGTTCTGGTTCAGGCATCTCTGACAGCAATTGCCGCGGCAGGAATGACATTTGCCTATACTGCGGGGGTGTTTGATATGTCTGTCGGATCGCTTCTGGCGCTGACGAGCGTTCTGCTGGCAAAGCTGGTGATTGCATACAATCTCGGCGCCGCGGTGGCCGCGGGAATCGCGCTTGCAGTCATAACCGGAACGATTAACGGGCTGATTGTGACGAAGATCAAGGTTCAGGCGTTTGCCGCGACACTGGTGACGATGATCCTGATCAGGGGTATCGCCGTTCTGATCTCAGACGGGACAGACGTCTCGCTCTTTGCGTATTCATCTGTCAAGTTTATTTCATCCGGGACGATTTTTATGATACCGTTTCCAATCATTCTTACGGCGGCAGTTTATCTGATTTCCGGATTTATCTATCACTTCACGACGCTCGGAATGAAGATCCGCGCGATCGGATCCAACATGGAGTCCGCCAGGATTTCGGGCATCAACACAGATCTGGTTATTATTCAGGCATTCATCATGACATCTGTGACGGCCGTGATTGCGAGCTTTATCAATACGGCGCAGGTGATGTTCGGAAAAGCTACGATCGGTGAGAATTTCCCTCTGGATGTCATGACGATCGTGATTCTCGGCGGGACGTCTATCAATGGAGGGTATGGAAATCTGAAGGGAAGTCTTGTGGCGTCGCTTTTGGTTGCCATTATCAAGAACGGATTGAACATCAACAACGTGAACTCCTATTTCCAGAATCTCGTGATCGGAATCATCCTGATCAGCGCGCTGGTTTACAACGGCGTAAAAGAAAAGCGTGCCGCCAAGAATGTCAGAAGAGGAGGTTGACCGTATGCGCAAAAGAACCGGGAACCGATTTGCCGGACATTTTATTCTTGTTATCCTGATCCTTTTCTGGGTGGCAATGTTTATTTTAAACAGGAATTTCCGGTCTGTCGCCAATCTTGCCAGTATTCTGACGGAAGCTACCATTACGGGCACAGCGGCTCTTGGCATGACATTTGTCATTCTGCTTGGAGATTTTGACCTGTCCATCGGATCCATGCTGGCTCTGCTTGGCATGCTGCTGGTTTTTGTGAGCGACCGGACCGGCCTGGTTGTGGGAATACTCGTGACCTGTCTGGCGGGCATCGTGCTGGGAGCGATCAACGGGGGAATCATTGTATATGGAAATGTTTCCGCGTTCATTACGACACTTGGAACGTATTATGGATACCGCTCGCTTGCGTATATCAGCAACAACGCGAGGACGCTGATGGTGGGGAATTCGTCTCTTCTTGCGATCAACCGGCTCCGGCTGTTCGGGATTCCGGCGTCGTTTTTTCTGATGGTTATATTGACTGTTATCCTCTGGTTTGTCCTGAATCAGACGGTTTACGGGAGGAGCGTCAAAGCAATCGGCAACTCAATACAGGCCAGCAGAATCAGCGGCATTCATATTGAGCGGACAAAGCTGCTCACCTTTGCGCTCGTCGGACTTTGCACATCCTTTGCGACGGTACTGATGACATCCAGACCGTCCTTTGCGGCGCCGGATGTCGCAACAGATTTTCATTTCCAGGCAATCACGGTTGTCATTCTTGGAGGCACCAAGATGACAGGCGGAGAGGGAGATATCTGGAATACCTTCTTTGCGGCTCTTTTATATGCCAGTATCAGCAACTGCCTGAACCTCTACCATGTGGACGCACAGTGGCAGAGAATCTGTATGGGGCTGATCCTGCTGCTGGCATTTTCGCTCGAGCGGATGAAGACCTTCCCGGAATGGCTTCGCGGCAGAAGAACCGGGGCAGGCAAGGAAACAACGTCAACAGTCAGATAAAAAAGGAGAATGAAAAACATGAAAAAACGAGTTTTAGCTGCGGTTGTAATGGCTGCAGTGCTGATGATTTCCGCCTGCGGAGGAGACCAGAGCAGCGCGGGCAAGGAAAGCAGTGCTCCAGAGGCAGGGGCAGCTGCGTCGGCGGCGGAGTCGGCCAAGACAGAGACTGCAGCCTCAAAAAGTGAGGCACCTGCCGAGCCTGCGGCCGGAAAGTCTGATGCCGGGGATGAAAAGAATGATGCGGCAGCAGACGGTGAGAAGGTAATTGCGTATTCATGCTATAACATGGCGTGGGAATTTTATGTGACACTCGCAAACGGCATCAAGGAATCCGCAGAGGCAGCAGGCTATTCGTACATCAATCATGATCAGCAAAATGATCCAAACAAGATGGTGCAGGGATGTACAGACCTTTTGAATCAGGGGATTGACTGCCTGATCCTGACGCCCTGCAAGCCGGAAGCGGTCGGCGCGATATTCGATCTCGCAAAAGAAAAGGGAATTCCGGTAATACTTGCGGATATTTCTTCGGAAGTCCAGGGGTATGAGGCTTGCCTGAAATCCGACAACTATGCCGGCGGCGTCATCGCGGCACAGTACATCATCGATAACGTCTCGGATCTGGTCGAAAAGAAAAAGGCAGCGGCCATCACGGTGGATCCCTCTAATACGAATATTTCCAGAAGCGAAGGCTTCAAGGACGTGATAACCGGTGAAGGCTGGGAGATTGTCTCAGAGTTATCAGGTTATGGCGAGGCAGATCAGGCTTACGCCTGCATGCAGGACATCATCACGGCAAATCCGGACGTCGAAGTCGTATTTGTGAGCAACGCGCCGATGGCTGTCGCCGCTTCACAGGCAATTTCCGATGCCGGCCTGAAGTCGGGAGAAGATATCCGGATCATTTGCTATGACGCAGATGACATCATATTTGATCCGATAGATTCGGGCGAAATTCTCGCGGCAATCGCGCAGGATCCATATGGAATGGGTACAGGGTCGGTTGATCTTTTCCTGAAAATTGCCAACGGGGAAGAGATTTCCTATGATGAGCCGGACGAAAAGATTATTTATACGGATTTGTGGGTCGTCGATGCATCTAATACAGCAGAGTACAGGTAGCTTATGTCATTTTATCATTTTTCAGAATACCAGTGCAGCGCCCGGGAAAGCATCCGGATCGATCCGGACAAGAGCTTTGGTGAATGCAGCGAGACTGCTGTTTACTGGCTCTCGGGCGCGGGTGTGCTGATCAATAGTCATGGAACGGTGTTGATCTTTGACCCGGTGCTGACAGTGACGTCGACGGATCCATATCTGAGTGAAATACATACACGGTTTTTTGAAGATGTGGAGCAGTATCCGCTCATGGTGCTTCCGCCTATCGAAGCGAAAGATATCCCCTGTGCCGACGCGGTTCTGTATACACATGTGGATGATGATCACATGGGACGGCTGACCGTTTCGACGCTGAACCAGAAAGGATTTCATTTTTACGGAACCCGTTTTACATGTCAGAAACTGCAGTACCTGGGCGTTCCGTCTGACCGCCTGCACAGCTTCCGGATAGACGAAGCATTTGAGATTGGTACCGTTTCCGTGAGGCCGACACCCTGCAGGCATGACTGGCAGACAGGGCGTCCCAATTTTCTCTGGCACTATGGTGAAGAAGACTGCTGCGGCTATCTGATCAGCAGCGAAGATGGAACCATATGGCTGCCGGGGGACACTGAATTGCTGGAGGAGCATTGCCGGCTGTCGGATCCGGATATGATATTTTTTGATGTGAGCGACGATCCATCCCATTTTACGGCGAAGAATGCCGCAGTTATTTTTAATACCTACAAGGACGCAAGAAAAATTTTATATCATTACGGGACGCTCTATTCTCCGCGTGAGCTTGCGCACAACGGAAATCCGGCTGCAGTGAAGGAACTGCTGGAGCGGCCCGAGATGCTTTCGATTGTAGCACCTGGGGAGAAGATTATTCTCTGAAATATTTGTAAACGATACGGATTGACAGGCACCATTGGCTGGTGCCTGTTTTTGTGGTATTCTATAGGTGACTGGAAAAGCAAGGGGAGATGTTTCTGTATGATAAATGTATTGGAGTATCTGGAGCAGACAGCTGCGCGGCTGCCCGGAAAAACGGCGTTTGCCGACCCGGAGGACGCTGTCACGTGGGCGGAGCTTCTGCATGAGAGCAGATGCGTTGCGGCTGCGCTTGCAGGCGCGGAGGCGATTGCGCCGCGCACGCCGGTGCCGGTTTTTCTGGAAAAGAGTGTGAACGCGATCCGTGCTTTTATGGGAATTGTGACAGCCGGCTGTTTTTATGCGCAGCTGGATGTGCGGCAGCCCGCGGCGCGTCTGGGGCAGATTCTGGAGAAGCTTAACGCGCCGGCTGTTATCACGGACAGCGCGCATCTGCAGAAATTATTGGAAACCGGTTATGGAGGAAAGCTTCTTCTGATCGATTCGCTGCTTCTGGCAGAGCCGGATGACGCGCTCCTGCAGAGGATCCGCGCGCAGGCGGTGGATCTGGATCCGCTGTACTGCAATTTTACCTCCGGCTCGACCGGCACGCCGAAGGGCGTCCTTGTGCCGCACCGGCCGGTGATTGATTTCATCGAACAGTTTACGGAGATCTTCCGGATTACGGAGGACGACGTGATCGGCAATCAGGCGCCGTTTGATTTCGACGTTTCTGTCAAGGATATCTACAGCGCGCTGAAAACCGGCGCGACGGTCCGGATTATTCCGACACGTTACTTTTCTGTGCCGGTGGAGCTGCTCGATTATCTGACGGCGCATCATGTGACGACACTGATCTGGGCGGTGTCGGCGGTGTGCCTGCTCTCGCAGCTGCACGGATTTGATTACAAGGTCCCGGCAGACGTCCGAAAGGTGATTTTTTCCGGCGAGGTTATGCCGGTCAGGCAGCTCAACATCTGGAAAGAAGTGCTGCCGGACGCGCTGTACGCAAATGTCTACGGTCCGACAGAGATCACCTGCAACTGCACATATTATATCGTTGACCGTCAGTTTGCGCCCGGCGAGAACCTGCCGATCGGACAGCCGTTCCCCAACGAGAAGGTTTTTCTGCTGGATGAGCAGGACAGGCTGATTACGGAGCCGGATGTGACCGGCGAGATCTGTGTGTCGGGAAGCTGTCTTGCCCTGGGTTATTACAGGGATCCGGAGATGACGTCCCGGGTCTTCACACAGAATCCGCTGCAGAGCGATTACCCGGAGCGCATTTACCGCACCGGCGATCTGGCTTATTATGACGCGCGTGGCGTGCTTTTCTTCGCGTCCAGGCGCGATTTTCAGATCAAGCACATGGGTCATCGGATTGAGCTGGGAGAAATAGAGGCTGCCCTGGAAAAGCTTCCGAAGATCGAGCGTGCCTGCTGTCTCTATCTGCGCGGGAAAATCGTGGCGTTTTACCTTGGGAGCCAGGAGAAAAAGCAGCTGGCGCACCAGCTGGCGGACGCGCTGCCGCAGTATATGATGCCCAATGTCTGGGTTCCCTGTGAAACATTTCCGCTGACAAAAAACGCGAAGATTGACCGCGCCGCCCTGGAGGCGGCGTATCAGAACCGGAGGAAGCAGCGCGCATGAACTATCAGGATTTTACGAATCTGCAGACACCTTGTTATGTCTTCTCACTTGATGAGCTGACGGAGCGCCTGCGCCGGATCCGCGCGCTTCTGGGCGGACGATACCGGCTTGTGTACGCAATGAAGGCAAATCCGTTTTTGATCGAAGCCGCGCTGCCTTTTGTCGACGCGCTGGAGGTCTGTTCGCCCGGTGAAGAGAAGATATGTGAGGCGGCCGGAATCCCGCCGGAGAAGCTGGTGCTTTCCGGGGTAAATAAGGAGCCGGAGAATTTTCGCCACATTGCCGGCCGCTGCAAGGATGTGCCGGTCTATACGGCAGAATCTCCTGCGCAGCTGCGGATGCTGGATGAAATTGCCCGGGAGCGTCAATTGGTATTCCGTGTTCTGCTGCGGGTCACCGCGGGAAATCAGTTCGGCATGGATGAGCCGGATCTGTTTGAACTGATCCGCATTCGGGATCAGTATCCCGGCATCACGGTCTGCGGACTGCAGTATTTCAGCGGAACGCAAAAGTTTGCGCGCCAGATTCGTTCTGAGGTCAGATATCTGGACGACCTGCTGGAGCGGCTCCGGACGGAGACCGGATTTGTGCCGGATGTGCTGGAGTACGGACCCGGCCTCTCTGTGTCCTACTTTGAAAATGAGACGGATAAGGATGACGCGGAGGTGATTGCAGCTCTGACGGAGCAGCTGGACGGGATGCGGTTCTCCGGGCCGGTTGCGCTGGAGATGGGCCGCTATCTGGCGGCGTACTGCGGGTACTACGCGACGCGGATCGCGGACTGCAAGCAGATCAGCGGACGGACGTGCTGCATAGTGGACGGCGGAATTCATCAGGTCAATTACTTTGGACAGGCGATGGCGATGAAGGTTCCGCATATTCTGACGAAGGCGGACATGACAGATCAGCGGGCAGATATGGCGGACAAACAGCCGGATACTGCTGAAAAGCAGCCGGATGAGGAAGCCCGGAACCTGGGGATCTCTGATCAGGCAAAATCCTGTATGGTCTGCGGCTCGCTGTGCACCACCGCGGACGTTCTGGTGCGGGAGATTACGCTGCCAGATCCGCAGCCTGGCGATCTGCTTGTCTTTACCCGGACAGGCGCGTACTCCGTGACAGAAGGCATCAGCCTGTTTCTTTCACGCAGCCTGCCCCGCGTGTATCTTGCGTTCAGTTCGGATGATAGAAAGAATCTCACCGGAGAGTCGGCGGAGATTTCGTCATCTGCCAGCGTCTGCGCGGGGAACACGAATCAAAGAATAATAGAAGTCAGAACGGAACTGCCTACCTGGAGGATGAATTATGGAACAATTACTTGAGATTTTGGAAGATATTCAGCCGGATGCAGATTATGAGACCTGCACGACCCTGATTGACGACGGCATTCTGAGCTCATTTGAGCTGCTCTCCCTGGTGAGTGAGTTGGAGGAGGCGTATGAGATCCGCATTACGCCGGTGGATCTCATTCCGTCCAATTTCAATTCGGCAAAAGCGATTTACGACCTGATTATCCGTCTGCAGAATAAGTGAGCGGAGGCGCGGTATGCTGTCGTTTGTCTCGCTGGGGTTTTTGCTGTTTATTCTGGCCGGCGCGGGCGTCTATTATCTGCTGCCCGGCCGCTTTCAGTGGGGGTGGCTGCTGATCGTTTCGTGGCTGTATTATCTGCTGGCCGCAGGCCCCCGCATGATATTTTTTCTGCTGTTTTCGACCGTCGTGACGTTTCTCGGCGGTCTGTTTGCGGAGCGCGGAGGCAGGGCGGCTGTTCCGGTTACGCTGCTGCTGAACTTCGGCATGCTCGCATTTCTGAAATACACGAATTTTCTGGTGCTGAATCTCAATGCGCTGTTTGGAACGCATCTTGGTATCCGCGCGCTGCTTCTCCCGCTGGGCATCTCCTTCTATACATTCCAGAGCGCAGGATACCTGCTGGATGTCGCGTGGAAGCGCTGCAGGGCGGAGCGCAGCTTTTTCCGCCATGCGCTGTTCGTCTCTTTTTTCCCTCAGATCATGCAGGGACCGATCGGGCGCTTTGAGCGGCTCTCCGGTTCGCTTTTTTCTGCGCGCAGCTTCGACGCAGACCGGGTTCGCCGCGGCGTTCTCCGGATACTCTGGGGCTTTTTCAAAAAGATGCTGATCGCGGATTACGCGGCGCCGTATGTCAGCCTGATATTTGATCCGGCCTCTGCACTGCAGGGATACGGCCTGTATGGCGTGCTGCTTTACAGCGCGCAGCTGTACGCCGATTTTTCCGGCGGCATCGACATTGTGGCGGGCGTCGCGGAGCTGTTTGGAATCACGCTGGATGAGAATTTCCGCCAGCCGTTTTTTGCTGTATCCATCACCGATTTCTGGCACCGCTGGCACATTACGCTCGGCACCTGGATGAAGGATTACCTGTTTGTCCCGATTTCGTTGTCCGGGTGGATGGGACGTTTTGGAAAATGGTGCCGCAGGCGCCTGGGCAAAACGGTCGGCCGCGCGATGCCGGTCTGTGTGGCGAACATTATCGTGTTTCTGGTGGTCGGCGTCTGGCACGGACCGGCGTGGCATTTTATTGTCTATGGTCTTTACAACGGACTGATCATCGGCATCTCTGGGCTGCTCGCAAAGCCTTACAGGAGCTGGAAGAAGGCGCTGCATATCAATGACAGGAGCTCCGGATTCCGTCTGTTCCAGATCGTGCGGACATTCCTGCTGGTCAACATCAGCTGGTTTTTCGACTGCTCGGAGACGGTGGGGCAGGCGTTTCGCATGATGCGGGAGAGCCTGCGCGCAGCTGCTTTTTCTGTAACCTGCGTCAATCCGGGAGAGCCGCGGCAGTGCATGCTGCACTTTGGGACAATGCTGGCCGGATGCGCGGTGGTATTTGTCGTGAGCGTCCTGCGAGAACGCGGAGTGGACGTCCGCGGAGCGATTCTGCAAAAGCCGGCTCCGGCCAGAATCGCGGTGGTTCTGCTGTTGCTGCTTGTATTGGGATACTTTGGCTGCTACGACGATTTCGGAGGGTTTATTTATGCGAATTTCTAAGAAACCTCTGCCCGGGGCAGCACCCGGGAAATCCAGGTCAGCAGCGGCGTTTAAGAAAATTCTGCCCCTTGTGGCACTCCTTGCGCTTCTGGTACTGGTGAACGGGCTGCTGAATTACGCGCTGGTGCCTTACCAGTATCCACGCGTCAAGATCCATGCCGTCGAGACGCGCACATATGATGATCTGGTGCTGGGCACGTCGCATTCTTTTTCCGCGATTAACCCGGAGATACTCTCTGATACGACCGGGCGAAGCTGCTTCAATGCCTCTGTGGGCAGCCAGTTTCCGCGCGACACGCTGTATCTGCTGCAGGATGCCTGCCGGCACCACATGCCCGGGCGCGTAATTCTGGAATATGATCCGGCGTATCTGATCGATGCTGACCGCGCGTTTGTGAACGAGCGGTATTTCGTCCAGTGCATGGAGCCGTCGCCGGTCAAGCTGCGCTATTTTCTGGACTGCGCGCTAAACAGCGACTTCCGGGTGGCGCTGATGCCGTGGATCGGACACAGGGGTGATCTGGGTGGTATTCGCAGGAACCTGCAGATCAGGCAGAGCGAAGTGTACCGCGATTATGGGGTCGCGTGCTTTGATGATGGAAATCAGCGCATGACGGAAAGCGGCCAGATGCGTATCTCGAATCAGATTTTTGACGCGTCAATGGTGAAGCAGAGGACATTCTCGCCGGATGATTCCAAAGACAATCTCGCAGATCTGGAGCGGGTTCTGAAGTTCTGCAGCGACAGGCAGATCCCGGTCGTGCTGGTCACAACGCCGGTGCCGGCAGAGACGAGAGACGCGCACGCGGATTATTACCGGGACGCGCACCAGCTGATGGCGGGAATTGCCGGGAAATGGCAGCTGCCCTTCCTTGATTATGCCTATGAAGGTGACAGGCGTCTGAATGACGCGACGGAGTCCTTTTCCGACCTGGACGGACATATGCACGAGGACGCCGCAGACGCGTTTTCGGCAGTGCTGGCGGCAGATCTGAACGCGTGCGGCGCGTGAGCGCAGCAATCCTTTAACAGGATGGGATAAATCAGCGTTTCCTCAATTCTGACAAGACGATGATGCTCAAAGAAACAATTCGGATGCCGCATGTAACACCTTGAATAATCAGGATAAAAATGGTAGTCTTCTTATGATAGGTTATTGTATACTATGCATAGGAAGACAAAAAGTCATTCTGTGAATTAAAAATGGGCAAGAAAACAAGCGAGGAGGCTCGGACAATGGCAATCAGAATCGCTGTTGGAGACGAAAGCTTTGAGGAGATCAGAAATTCCGGGCTTTATTATGTGGATAAAACGGAACTGATCTATGATCTCGTCGGAAATACGAATAACAAGGTGACACTGTTCACACGTCCGCGTCGTTTCGGTAAAACACTGGGCATGAGCATGATGGAGAGCTTTTTCGATATCACCCGTGACAACAAGGCCGTGTTCGACGGACTGAATATTACAAAGCGCGATGCGTTCTGCAAAGAATGGATGAACAAGTATCCAGTGCTGTTTATTTCATTGAAAGATGTTGACGGACTGGATTTTACAGAAGCATATCCGATGCTTGCAGGAACCATCGCAAAGCTGTGTATTAAATTCTCTTTTCTTGAAAAAGATCAAAATGTCTCTCCTGCGGATTCAGCAGTATTCCACAGATTGATGTACAAGGAAGCGGATAAGGAGGAAATTAAAAATGCCCTTCAAACTATCATGCGCATGATGCATGCAGTGTATGGCAAGCCTGTAATCCTGCTCGTTGATGAATATGATGTTCCGCTCGCCAAAGCCAGTGAAAAGAACACAGAACAAAACCGCTATTATGAGCAGATGCTCGATGTGGTCAAGGGTATGCTTAGCATTGCGCTGAAAACAAATGAGTATCTGAAATTCGCTGTGGTGACGGGATGTCTGCGGATTGCGAAGGAAAGCATTTTCACAGGAACGAATAATTTCGCGTCATACTCCGTGCTGGACGAGGAATTCTCGGAATACTTCGGATTCACTCAAAAGGAAGTAAATGACCTGCTCGCAGCGTCAAACCGGGGAGAATATGCTGAAACATTCAAAGAGTGGTATGACGGGTATATCTTCGGAAATACCACTGTATACTGCCCATGGGATGTTGTAAGCTATATGGCTGCATTGCTCAAGAGGAAGAATGCAAAGCCCAAGAATTATTGGCGCAATACCAGCGGAAACGGTATCATCAGAGATTTTGCAGGGCGTGATGATCTGGATGTGACGGATAAGTTTGAAACGTTGATGAACGGCGGAACAATCACAGAAAAGATTTCCGATGAATTAACTTACGACTCGCTACATGAGACAGAGCAGAATTTGTGGAGCGTTCTGCTGATGACAGGGTATCTGACAAAAGCTGACACAGAAGCGGAAGATGAGGACGTTCCCCTTAAAATTCCGAATGCAGAAATCAGAGGTATCTTCGAGGATACTGTAATGAAGCTCTTTACCGATACGCTTGATACCAGCAGACAGCGGGAACTGATGGAGGCATTTTGGAACGAAGATATTGCCACGGCGACAAAGCATCTGAATGATTTTCTTTGGGATACAATCAGCTATCACGATTACCATGAAGATTACTATCACGCTTTCCTTGCCGGTATCTTTGTTGGCCTGGGCTATGCGGTTGATTCCAACAAAGAGAGTGGACTCGGCAGATTTGATGTTCTTGTGAAAGATCGCAAAAACCGCAGGGCATTGGTGATTGAGGCAAAAAAGTCTGACAGTGAAGCACAGATGGAAAAGGATTGTGAAGCTGCGTTAAAGCAGATAGCGGATAACGGCTATGTGCGCCGTCTTGAGCCAGGCTATGAAAAAACAATCTGTTATGGCATCGCATTCTACCGGAAATCGTCCAAGATAAAGAAGCTGTAATACACATACAAATTCATAAGGATGCCGGGCGTCAGATGCCGGTGACCAGGGGGCAGACATGGGTATTTATTTGAATCCGGGAAATATAACATTCAGAGAAATTGTCAACGGGGATCTCTATGTTGACAAGACGATGATGCTCAAAGAAACAAACAGGATGATTGATTCCGGAAACAAATATATCTGTATGTCACGTCCTCGCCGGTTTGGGAAAACGATAACAGGTAATATGCTCTGTGCGTATTATTCCAAAGAATGTGATTCTGAAGAACTTTTTTCATCCTTTAAAATCAGCAAGGATTCTGGCTTTAGAGCGAAGCTGAATCAGTATCATGTCATCAAGGTTGACATGAACAGTGAGTATCAGTCGGCGGAAGACAAGGAATCCATGCTGAAGCTTCTGGGCGAAGAAATCAAGGAAGAAATGCGCAGCGTATTTCCGGAAGTTGCATTTCGGGAGACAGATTCACTGGCAAGATGTATTTTGCGTGTTTACGCTGCTACGCAGCAGCAATTCGTTATTATTCTGGATGAATACGATGTACTTGTCCGTGAACAGGTTAGCGATCAGCTCTTTCAGGAGTATCTGTCCTTCCTGAACGCGCTGTTTAAGAGTGACACATTACGTCCTGCCATAGCGCTTGCTTATCTCACGGGAATTTTACCTGTTGTGCGCGATAAGGTTCAGTCAAAATTAAACAACTTTGAGGAATATACAATTCTTGACGCAGAGGGTTTTGCGGAGTTTGTCGGATTTACAGGAGAAGAGGTTGAGTGTCTGTGCAGGCAGAATGGACTCAGCTTTGATGAGTGCAGACAATGGTACGATGGTTATCACCAGCATGGATATGAGATTTACAATCCGGAATCCGTCGTAAAAGCAGTCCGGAAAAAGAAATGTGGAAGTTACTGGGGCAAGACATCTTCTTATGAAGTCATCTCGGACCGCATCCGTCAGAACTTCGCAGGTACAAAAGAAGCTGTTATCCGGATGCTGTCAGGAGAAAAGGCAGATGTAGACGAGGGATCTTATCTGAATACACTTACGGATTTTTCAAGCAAGGATGATGTTTTTGGATATCTGATACATCTCGGTTATCTGGCTTATGAACAGGAGACCCGTACCTGCCGGATTCCGAACAGAGAAGTTAGGGAAGAGTGGTTCCGCGCTTTAAAGAAAACGGGCGAGTATGCTGTGACAGATCAGATCATTCAGTCATCTAAGGAACTGCTGGATGAGACGATGCGTGGAAATGCTGAGGCCGTAGCAAAAGCACTGGATATCTCGCATATCCACGTCACATCAAACCGCAGCTACAACAATGAAGACGCGCTGCAGAGCGCGATCTACCTGGCCTTTATTTTCGCCCTTAATCGCTATACTGTGATAAAAGAAATGACCACCGGAAAAGGTTTTGCCGACGTCGTTTTCATTCCCTTATACGAGAGTGACCCCGCCATGGTGATCGAACTGAAACGAAATGACTGCACCGAAAGCGCGCTGGATCAGATCCGGCAGAGGCAGTATTTCGACAGTCTGCAGCATTACAAAGGAAATCTGCTGCTCATCGGAATTAACTACGACGAAAAAGAGAAAACACACACCTGCGAGATTGAGCAGGCAAGTAAATGAGAGGCATACCGGGCATGAGCCCGGTCGTCAGAGGCCGGTGATTAATAAATAGATTCAAAAAGAATTGTATGAAAAATATGAGCCTCCGGCGTATTTGCCGGAGGCTCGTGTACTATCTCTGAGATGTCTGCCCATGACAATTGTTAAAGTTAGCTGCTCAGTGGCTCGACAGCCACCCCTGGATGTCGGAGACGCCGCGGTATTTTTCGACGGATTCTCCTCTGGTCAGAACCAGCGTCGGTGCCTGCATGATGCTGTACTGGTCGGCCAGATCCGGATGTTCATAGGCGTCGACCGGTGTGTAGAGAATGCCTGCCTGATCGAGCAGGTCGCCGGCTATCCGGCAGTTCGGGCAGGTGGGCGTCTTGAAGAGCAGAACCTGGTCTGCCTGGCCGGCAGCATTGTCCGGGTCGGCAAATTGCATGGCTGCTTCAAGAGCGTTATCCTGGCCGGCAAACTGTCCGCCGGGATGGATTCCACTGTCTGCCGGTGAACCTGCGGAGACAGCGGGCGCGTTTGAGGCGGCGGAGAGATCTTCCGGCGTCTCTTTGATGACATGAATCGGGCCGCTGTGCGTCAGGGTCGAATTTCCGATGTCATAGACCTTTCTGTCTTTAAACTCCTGTGCCTTGCCGTCGTTCCAGTTCTGAACCGGGCGGTAGTAGCCGGTGATGCGGCTGTATACTTCTGTTTTTCCGCCGCAGATGGGGCAGGTGTACTGTTCGCCTGTCAGATAACCGTGATCCTTGCAGATCGAGTAGGTCGGAGACATGGTGTAGTACGGAAGCTTGTAATTCTCGGCAATCTTGCGCACGAGATTCGCGGCGGCTTTCCAATCGGGCAGTTTCTCCCCGAGGAAGGCGTGGAACACGGTTCCGGACGTGTAGAGTGTCTGCAGCTCATCCTGAATGTCAAGCGCCGAGAACACGTCTTCTGTGTAGCCGACGGGCAGGTGCGAGGAATTCGTGTAGTATGGCGTGCCGTTCATATTTGCGGTGATGATGTCCGGGTATTTTTCCACGTCGTGCTTCGCGAAGCGGTAGGTTGTGGACTCTGCCGGGGTGGCCTCCAGATTGTAGAGGTCGCCGTACTGCTCCTGATAGTCGGACAGGCGCTCGCGCATGTGATTCAGCACGTCCTGCGAGAAACGCTGTACCGCGGGATCTGTCAGATCCGCGCGGAGCCATTTCGCATTCAGGCCGACTTCGTTCATTCCGATCAGGCCGATCGTGGAAAAATGGTTGTCGAATGTGCCGAGGTACCGCTTTGTGTACGGATACAGCCCCTGCTCAAGCAGCTTTGTGATGACGGTGCGCTTTGTCTTCAGGCTGCGCGCAGCGATGTCCATCAGGTTGTCCAGGCGCCTGTAAAAATCTGCCTCGTCCTTTGCCAGGTACGCGATGCGCGGCATGTTGATCGTGACGACGCCGATTGAGCCGGTGGATTCGCCGGAGCCGAAGAAGCCGCCGGATTTTTTGCGCAGCTCGCGCAGGTCCAGGCGCAGGCGGCAGCACATGGAGCGCACATCGCTCGGTTCCATGTCGGAGTTAATATAATTGGAGAAATACGGCGTGCCGTATTTGGCGGTCATCTCGAAGAGCAGCTTGTTGTTCTCGGTCTCGCTCCAGTCGAAATCTTTTGTGATGGAGTAGGTCGGGATCGGATACTGGAAGCCGCGTCCGTTTGCGTCGCCCTCGACCATGATTTCGATGAAGGCCTTGTTGACCATATCCATTTCTTTCTGGCAGTCCCCGTAGGTGAAGTCGGCTTCCTTTCCGCCGATGATCGCAGGCAGATTTTTCAGATCGTCCGGGACGGTCCAGTCCAGCGTGATATTTGAGAACGGCGCCTGCGTGCCCCATCTGCTCGGCGTGTTCACACCGTAGA
>JAFVEX010000058.1 GCA_017475785.1 Eubacterium sp.
GTATGTGTGCGGCCCCACCGTATACAATTTTATCCACATCGGGAATGCACGTCCGATGATCGTGTTTGACACGGCCCGCAGATATTTTGAGTATAAGGGCTTTGAGGTGAACTATGTATCGAACTTCACGGATGTAGACGACAAGATCATCGCAAAGGCCAACGAAGAGGGTGTCAGCGCCGACGAGATCTCGGAGCGTTACATCAAAGAATGCAAGCAGGACATGGCGGACATGAATGTGCGCCCGGCGACGACACATCCTCTGGCGACCCGTGAGATTCCGGGGATGATCGACATGATCACAAACCTCATCGAGCAGGGCTATGCCTATGACGTCAACGGAACCGTGTATTTCCGCACGCGTAAATTTGACGAGTACGGAAAGCTTTCCCACAAGAATCTGGATGATCTCCGGTCCGGTAACCGCGACCTGAAGGTGACAGGAGAGGACCAGAAGGAAGATCCGCTCGATTTCGTCCTCTGGAAGCCGAAGAAAGAGGGAGAACCTTACTGGGACGCGCCGTGGAGCCAGGGCAGGCCGGGCTGGCACATTGAGTGCTCGGTTATGGCAAAGCATTACCTCGGCGACACCATCGACATTCACGCGGGCGGCGAGGATCTGATCTTCCCGCATCACGAGAACGAGATCGCGCAGAGCGAGTGCAGCAACGGCGTGCCGTTTGCCCATTACTGGCTGCACAACGCGTTCCTGAACATTGACAACCGCAAGATGAGTAAGTCGCTCGGAAACTTCTTTACGGTTCGTGACATCAAGGAAAAATATGACCTGATGGTGCTGCGGTTCTTTATGCTGTCGGCACACTACAGGAGCCCGCTGAATTTCAGCGCTGAGATCATGGAATCCTCCAAAAACGCGCTGGAACGCATGGTGAACGCGGTGGATCGCCTGAACGGCCTGATGCAGGCGGGAGAGAGCGGGGAGCCGCTGGAGGCCGAGCGCGCCGCGCTGGAAGAGATGAAGCAGTTCCGCGCGAAGTTTGAAGAAGCCATGGATGACGACATCAATACGGCGGATGCGGTCGCGGCGGTATTTGAACTGGTGAAATTTGCAAACACCGAAGTAAAAGAGGGTTGCACCCGGATTTTCGCGGAGCTGGTGAAGCAGGAGATCCTGACCCTCTGCGATATCCTCGGGCTGATTGTTGAGCGGAAGGAAGAAGTGCTGGACGAGGAGATCGAGGCGCTGATCGCGGAGCGGCAGGCTGCCCGCAAGGCGAAAAACTTTGCCCGCGCGGACGAAATACGTGACCAGCTGCAGGCACAGGGCATCATTCTGGAAGATACGAGAGAGGGCGTCAAGTGGAAGAGAGCCTGATGGGCAGCGGGATGCCGGAAAATGATCCTGGCGCGGAGCTTCTGGAACTTGTGAAACGTGTTTTCGGGGCGGAAGCGCAGGATCTGAGAACCTACTCCCCGCTGACACTGGCCTATATCGGAGACGCCGTATATGAGCTGCTGGTGCGCAGTTTTCTGGTGTGCGGCGGCAACGCGCCCGTAAATGAGCTGAACAGGCGCGCGAGCAGCTATGAGCGGGCGACGCGGCAGGCAAAGGTCGCCGGGGCAATTCTGGAAGAACTTTCGGAAGAAGAAACGACTGTCTACAGGAGGGGCCGCAACGCTCACAGCGCGACGCGCGCAAAAAACGCGGCCATGGGCGACTACCGCAGGGCAACCGGATTGGAAGCGCTTGTCGGGTATCTGTACCTGACAGGCAGGCTCTCACGCGCGGCGGAGCTGCTCAGACGCGGATTTGAGCAGACGGAATGACCGTCATGAAAGCAGACAGGCCGGAAGAGAAAGAGGGTTGAAATGAGCAGCCGGAGTGAAGAAAACTATATCGAAGGAAGAAACCCTGTCCGCGAGGCATTTCAGGCCGGGAGAACGGTTGACAAGGTATTTGTGCAGGACGGGCTGCGTGACGGGGCAGTCTCGACGATTCTGCGCGCGGCGAAGAAGAGCGGGTCGCTGATCAATTATGTGACAAAAGAGCGGCTCGACCAGATGTCGGAAACAGGGGCACACCAGGGAGTGATCGCGGTCGTCGCCTCTTATCACTATGCTTCGGTGGAAGAGATTCTCAGCCGCGCGGAGGCGCGCGGCGAGCAGCCGTTTTTGTTTTTGCTGGATGGTATTGAAGATCCGCATAACCTCGGAGCGATTATCAGGACCGCGAATATGGCTGGGGCGCACGGCGTCATTATCTCCAGGCACCGCGCCGCCGGACTGACAGCGGCCGTCGCGAAAGCGTCCGCGGGAGCGATCAACTACACCCCGGTCGCGAAGGTCACAAATCTGAGCTCGGAAATCGACCGGCTCAAGGATAAGGGAATCTGGTTCGTCTGCGCGGATATGGACGGCAGCCCGATGTATGAACTCAATCTGACGGGTCCCATCGGCGTCGTCATCGGAAATGAAGGCAAGGGCGTGAGCAGGCTTGTCCGGGAAAAATGTGATTTCACGGCGGCAATACCTACAAGAGGCGACATTGATTCGCTGAACGCGTCAGTCGCGGCAGGTGTGCTGGGGTTCGAAATTGTGCGCCAGAGGTATTTCAGATAGTAAATAAATCTGATCATGAAATAGAATTTCCAAGAGGTTTTATTGATGAAAGGGGAATGGCCGGGGAAAAACCAGGAGCGGAGGTTCCGCGCGGAAGGCGCCGGGCAGCAGGAGGGAAATCCTGCCGGGCCTCCGGATGAGGCGCTGGTACTGCGGTATCAGGAAGGCGACGCGGCAGCTGCAGACATCCTGCTGGAGCGGTATAAACAGCTTGTGCGGGCCCGCGCCCGCACATTGTATCTGGCAGGCGGTGATCAGGAGGATCTTCTGCAGGAGGGAATGCTGGGACTGTTCAAGGCGATCCGGCGGTATGATGCCGCCAGAGAGGATCACATGAGCTTCCGGAATTACGCGGCACTGTGCCTTGACAGGCAGATGTACTCGGCGATCCATTCTTCCCAGAGAAAAAAGCATCAGCCGCTGAATACGTCCGTGTCGCTCGATGCGCTTGAGCCGGGGGTGATCGACGGGAAGCTCGGGACAACCGACAGTCCGGAGGTATTGCTGCTGGGTGAAGAATCGTTCCGGCAGATGCTGGAAGAAATCAGGCGTGCGCTGAGTCCGTACGAAGCTCAGGTGCTTGAATTGTATCTGGATGGCCTGAATTATCTGGAAATAGCACAGAAGCTGGGGAAAAGTCCTAAGTCCGTCGACAACGCGCTGAATCGCATAAAAAACAAAGGATCTGCATTTTACTTAAAGCACTGATTTGCTCAATCCGCCGCGGCGGAAGGGACAAAATCAGTGTTTTTTGTTGTTGGAAAAATGAATACGATTATTTTTGGAGACGATGAGACTGGCTGTGCATTTAATTCTGTCACTTCGGAATCCGGGGATAAATAATTATACAATTCAATGAATATTTGATCACGCAAAATTCACAAATAGATTGCAGAAGTATTAAATCTCTGATATGATTACCTTGTTTGCAATAATCGGAAAAATTGCGGTCATTGGAGACGCGGGACTAACCGGCGCCTCTTTCGTGATATATTTAAGGAAGGAAGAGAATTTATGCAGAAAACGCCCGGCAAACGGCATAAACTGATTGTGCTGATTCTGAGCCTGCTGCTGTCTGTGGAGACGGCAGCGGCCGGCGGAACAATCGTATTCGGAGAAGATACGGATGCGATGGAGATCCAGGTGGAAGTTGAAAACACCGGAGAACGCCCGGATACTGGAGAGATAGAGACGGCCGGGACTGTTTCATCAGACACAGCCGGATACGTTTCGGAGGAGATGGACAGCGGGCAGGAGCAGGCGATTTCAGGGACAGAGGAGACGGACAGCGCGCAGGAACAGACAGTTTCAGGGGCAGAGGAGACGGACAGCGGACAGGGACAGACAGCTTCGGAGCCGGAGGTGACGCCGGAGGAAGTCGGAGAATCGATCCGTGAAATTGTTCAGGCTGTCGCCGAACTGGCTGAGGCGGATGAAGCGTCTGTCGACGCACTGGATCAATTTATCCAGGAGACCCGGGAGCGGTATGATAATCTGCCGGAGGAAGGGCAGGCAGTACTCGAAGAGAGCCGCTCCATATTGGAAAATGCCGCGGTCTCAGTCGAGACGTATCAGGAAGCATGCCTTCAGCTGGAGGAGAACGGCCGGATCCTGCAGGATCCGGGCGGCAGGGAAAACAGCTTCCGCTACATAAATGGCGAACCGATCGATGAGTCATTGATCATTGTCGAAGAAGAAATACAGGACGCGGCGCAGCTGGAGCTGGAGGAATTGTTCGGCGCCTCTGGGCAGGCAGACGCGGGGAATGCCAGCAAAGCCGTAGAAGAGACGACAGACAACGGCGGTGTCACGCAGCCTCCGGCAGAGCCCGGTTCACAAAGCAGCGGGCAGGGCAGCGCGGCAGAAAGTGTATATGACGGCCGTACCGGCAGTAATGACGCCGGCACACAAGAAGATCGTCAGGGCAGCGAAAATACTGGAAGCGGGAATGAGGCCGCACAAGACAGTCTTTCCGGCAGTGAATCCGGCAGCGCGCATGAAAACACGCACTACAGCCCCGCCAGTGGCGAAGGCAGCACACAGGAAAACGCCCGGTACAGTTCGTCCAGTGAATCCGGCAGTGCGCAGGAAAACACGAAGTACAGCCCTTCCAGTGGCGATGGCAGCGCGCAGGAAAACGCCTGGTACAGTTCGTCCGGCGGCACTTCCGGCAGTGGACTGGAAAGCACACAGAATGCCCCGGATGGCAGTGCCGGCATCGGTCAGAAGGATGCGCAGAGCAGTCATGACAGTGGCGGCAGCGCACAGGAGGATTCACAGAACAGCGCCTCTGGCAGTGGGCTGGTAAACGCCCAGGATTCACAGAACAGCGCCTCCGGCAGTGGGTCAGAAAACGCTCAGGATTCGCAGGGCAGTTCCTCTGTCAGCAAGGGAGAATCCTCGCAGGGCAGTTCCTCCGTCAGCAAGGGAGAATCCTCACAGGGCAGCGTTTCCGGAAGCGGATCAGAAAATGTCCGGGGTACATCGGACGGCACACCCGGCAATCAGGCAGAAAACACCAAAAGCACGCAGAGCGGCACAGCCACTCGTTCGGAAAGCACAGCCACTCGTTTGGGAAGTACAGCCACTCGTTCGGAAAGTACAGCCGCTCATGCGGAAAACACAGCCGCTGTGCAGAAAGGCCGGCCAAAGGCCAATGTCGCGCTGGTAAAAACGTCTGCAGGCCAGAAACTGATGGACTTGGACGAGGCGCAGCAGTGCGCGGCTTCGTCTGCGGAAGTTCACCAGGGAATCGACGTCAGCCACCACAACGGCAGCATTGACTGGGACACGGTCAAGGCGTCCGGGATCGAATTTGCGATTATCCGCTGCGGACACGGCCACAAGCTGGATACCGGCGGGGATACTTACTGGCTCCGGAACATCCGTGAGGTCGAGCGCGTCGGACTGCCGTATGGAATCTATTTCTACTCCTACGCGACGACAGTGGCAGGCGCGAAGCAGGAGGCGGCGACCACAGTGAGGCTGCTGAAGGGGCACAAGCCAAATCTTCCTGTGTTCTTCGACATGGAGGACTACACGCAGGCCGGACTGGATAATTCACTGAAAAACGAGATCGCGCTCACGTTCTGCAACGCGGTGGCGGCCGAGGGTTTTGAGGCCGGATTTTACTCGTACCTCTACTGGATTCAGGGATATATGAGTACATTTCTGTCAAAATCAAACTATCCCGTCTGGGTTGCCCAGTACGCCAGCAGAACCACCTATAAAGGCGACTATGTCGCGTGGCAGTACTCCTCAAAGGGAAGTGTCAGCGGAATCGCCGGGTACGTCGACATGAATTACTGGTACGGCGCGCTTCAGATGGGTGCCGCGCAGATGGCCTCCACACTGAACGCCAGAAACCAGGTGAAAATCGACACAAAGATCGCGGCTCCGACGACGGCGGGCTCCTACACGCAGAAAAAGGTTACGGTGAAGGAAAACGGCGTCAGTACCACGAAGTGGATTATCGTGGAAAACACCACCGGCAGGCAGCTGAAGGGATTCGTCTATATTCCGAGCCTCAGCAAGATCTGTTATTTCGACAAGAACGGGTACAAGGTTTTTGGCAAGAAAAAGATCGGCGGAAAGTGGTATTATTTCGATACGACTACGGGGGCGATGCAGGTCGGGTTCCGGTATTTTGAAGATCAGGATAAGATCTGCTACTACAACGCGAACGGGCAGATGGCCGAGGGCAAGAAGAAAATCAACGGCTACTGGTATTACTTCAAGCCCGGCAGCGGCGCCATGAAACGGAGCGCGTTCCTGAAGGATTCCGGAAAGACATATTATTACGACAAATACGGACATGCGGTTTCCGGAGAACATAAAATCAAAGGGTACTGGTACTATTTCAGTCCTGCGAATTACACGATGAAGACCGGATTTCAGAAGATCGCCGGGACAGGCAAGACCTGCTATTACAGCGCAAAAGGCAAACGCGCGTCAGGCATTCGTAAAATCAAGGGTTACTATTATTATTTTAATCCGTCGACCGGCGCGATGAAAAAGAGCGGCTTCCAATTTATTAAGTCAAAGAGCAAAAAGTGCTACTTTAACGCAAAGGGGCACATGCTGTTCGGAAGACACAAAATCAACGGCAGATGGTATTACTTTAATCCCAGAACAGGCGCGCTGACTGTTGGGTGAGCAGAAATCTGCCTGCAGAGTTTGGCCTGCCAGGACACAAAAATTATAAATTATGATTGAAAAACCTGGCGCAATCATGTAGATTATAAGAAGCACGCAATGAAATCGGACGATACTTTTTAAGGAAGACATACAGCAGCACAGAAATACAGCAGCACCATCCAGGAAAAGCAGGAGAGCAGGAGGAGAAAAAATGACAGCAGCAAGAGGATCATTCAAAAAGCGTCTGGCAGTTCTGATGCTGGCGGCAGCGATGCTGGTCAGTTCGCTCGGCGCTGTGTCGGTTTCCGCGGCAAATACTTCCACGGAATCTGAGACGGAGGAGAGCACGGGCGCTTCCACGGCTAAAAAGAAAGACTACCTGAAAGGGTTCGTCACAAAGAACGGCAAGACCTACTACTATAAGTACGGCGAGAAGTGCACGGGCAAGAAGTATATTGCGGGCAACTGGTATTACTTCAAGAAGAACGGCGTGATGGCACGCAAAGAGTTCATCACCGTCAGGACAAATTCCGGCAAGAAGAAAACCTGCTATTACGACAAGAACGGACACGTCGTCTACGGCGCGCAGAAGATCGGCAAATACAACTATTATTTCAATGAGGTGACCGGCGCGATGAAGACCGGCTGGCGCACCGTCGGGACAAAAAGATATTATTACAACAAGAAGGGCCGCATGGTGACCGGTATCACGAAGACCATCAACGGCACGAAATACCAGTTCAACGACAGAGGCGTCCTGATGCTCGGAAACCCGGACATCAACGCGAAGGCGAATGAGTATTCCAGCCCGACCAAGTACCTGATCATGGTAAACCGCAACCTCCACAAGGTTTCGATTTACACCGGCAGCAAGGGCAGCTGGAGATGCATCAAGTACTGGCCGTGCGTCGTTGGCCAGATCAACATGCAGAGCCCGGCAGGCGTTCACCATATCACCGGTTTCAAGGGAAGATATTTTGACTCGCACGGACTGCGCTGGTGGTATTTCACCTGCTACTACAGCAACACGCATCATTTCCACTCACAGGGCTACAAGCAGGAGAGTGAGCCGAGAACCGTCATCAACGGCGAGATGGGTGTCTCCGGCTCCGCAGGCTGCATCCGTCTGTATCTGGAGAATGCTTACTGGCTGCAGAAGCATATGCCGGCAGGCACAACCTGTGTCGTTTACAATTGATTATAAAGAAACAGAGGTTCGTTTTAGAAAGCGTTTATGGAGGCTGCCGCACAAGCTTTGCGGCAGCCCCTTCATGCGTTTATAAGGGGTTAAAAAGTGCGGGATTCAACGACGGTTATCATACCAAATTATAATGGGATGCAGTTTCTGGAGACGTGCCTGGACTCTCTTGGACGTCAGACTTACCGGAATTTCCGGATTCTGGTGGTCGACAACGGCTCGACGGACGGGAGCGCCGCGTGGCTGAAGGAGCAGGAGTCAGACAGGCTTTCTGTGATCTGCCTTCCGGAAAACACCGGATTTGCCGCCGCGGTAAATACGGGCATACGGGCGTCTAAGACGCGGTATGTGCTGCTCCTCAACAACGATGTGCGGGCGGACGAGCGCTTTGTGGAGGAGCTGGTGCGCGCGATCGGGAAGTCGAAGCGGATCTTTTCTGCCGCGTCCAAAATGATCAGGATGTACGAGCCGGACCGGATGGACTCGGCCGGAGACCTGTACACCTGCGTCGGCTGGGCATTTAACCGCGGGACAGGTGAGCCCGTGAAGGCATATGACCAGCCATGTGATGTTTTTTCCGCATGCGCAGGCGCCGCGATCTACAGACGGGAGGCGTTTGACCGGATCGGCCTGTTTGATGAGCGGCATTTCGCCTATCTGGAGGACATTGACGTCGGTTACCGCGCGCGCATTTTCGGGTTCCGCAACGTCTACGCGCCGCGGGCTGTCGTCTGGCATGTCGGCAGCGGCACGAGCGGGTCGAAGTACAACGCCTTTAAGGTGCGTCTGACCGCGCGCAACAATGTCTGGCTGAATTACAAGAATATGCCCGCGCCGCAGCTGGCGCTGAATGCGCTGCCGATCGCCTGCGGAATTCTCGTGAAGGGCATTTTTTTCCAGAAAATGGGCTTCGGAAAAGAGTACCGGCAGGGTCTTGCGGAAGGCCTCCGCACCAGAAGGGACTGCGAGAAAGTACCGTTCCGCGCGAGCGCGCTGCCGCGGTATGCGCGGATCGAGGGAGAACTGATCCTGAATTTTGCCCGATACATTGCGCAGCAGCTGCGGAAAAGGCGCTGAGGACGTTTCTCGGATGGCTGAATGGGGATTTTCCTGTGAATTCGATTCGACCGGAAGCCGCCTGCTTTTGACGCAGAATCATATTCATGATAAAATAACTCTGTATGTATATATCTGTGTACGAGGAGCATTTTTGTGAATAAAAACAATCAAAATGCCAGAATACGGATGCAGTTATTGATCGACGCGGTACTGATCATCGCGTCTTATCTGCTTGCGTGGAACCTTCGCTTCCGGTTCGCGATTTTCCACAGTATTGTCCGGGTACTGCCGCTGCGCTACTACATCATTGCCCTGATGATGATTGTGCCGACGTATCTGTTTATTTATTACGCGTGCAACCTGTACGATGTCTCCCGCATCCAGAGGCGCAGACACGAGCTGACGAACCTGCTCAAGGCAAATATTATCGGCATCCTGCTGATCATCCTTGTTCTGTACCTCACCAAGCAGCAACACTTTGCCCGGAACATGCTGTTCCTGTTTTTCGTGCTGAACTGCCTTATGGACGCCGTTGCCCGTAATTTCGTGCATATCTACATGCGGCGCAAGCTGCGCAGCACCCACACGCTGAAAAAGATTTTGCTGATCGGCTACAGCCACGCCGCGGAGCAGTACATCGACCGCGTGATCGCGAACACGGAGTGGGGCTACAAGGTGCGCGGGATTCTGGACGACACCCGCCAGAAGGGCGAGACATACCGGGGCGTCCGGATTCTTGGGACAACAAAGGACCTGGAGGCGTTTCTGAACACAGATAAGGTGGACGAGATTGCGATCACCCTGAACCTGCGCGAGTACGACAAGTTGGAGGCACTCGTGGCGGAATGCGAGAAATCAGGCATCCACACACAGTTTGTGCCGGATTATTATAAAATTATTCCGACGAAGCCCTACACGGAGGATGTACTGGGGCTGCCGATCGTCAATATCCGGTATGTGCCGCTGTCCAACTCCTTCAACGCCTTTACGAAGCGTGTTGTGGACGTATTCGGCGCCTGTGTGGCGCTGGTGCTGTTTTCGCCGGTTATGCTGGCTGCCGTGATCGGGATTAAGGTGAGCTCGCCTGGCCCGCTGATTTTCCGCCAGAAGCGTGTGGGACTGCACAACAAGGAATTTGAGATGCTGAAATTCCGTTCCATGCGCTACTGTGAGGGGAATGAGGAAAAGGCCGCCTGGACCGTTGAGAATGACCCGCGCGTTACGAAATTCGGAAACCTGCTGCGCAGGACCAGCATGGACGAGCTGCCGCAGCTGATCAATGTGCTGCGCGGGGAGATGAGTCTTGTGGGGCCGCGGCCGGAACAGCCATTTTTTGTAGAAAAATTCCGGGAGGAGATCCCCCGCTACATGATCAAACACCAGGTGCGTCCTGGCATGACCGGCTGGGCGCAGATCCACGGTTACCGCGGCGACACCTCCATCATGAAGCGGATCGAATATGACCTCTATTACATTGAGAACTGGAGCATCAGTATGGATTTTAAGATCCTGTTTCTGACATTTTTCAGGGGGTTTGTGAACAAAAATGCGTACTGAACCGACAACTGCTCAAAAAGGACAAAGCACTGCGGAAGCGTTTTCCTCCGGCCGGACATCTCCGACGGTAGATGTGCTGATCCCGACGCACCAGCCGGGGCAGATTTTTTCCGAACTGCTCAAGCGGCTGAGCGCGCAGAGCCTGCGCCCGTCGCATGTGCGGGTGATCAACACGGACGAACAGTACTGGGATCCGCAGTTTGAGCAGGATTATCCCGGCCTGATCGTCAGGCATATCAAAAAAGAGGAATTTGACCACGGAGGCACGCGGCACGCGCTGGCGCTGGAATCCACGGCGGATCTTTTGCTGTTCATGACGCAGGACGCGCTGCCCGCTGACCACCATCTGACCGCGTATCTCGCAGAGGCGTTTGCGCAGAATGCTCCTGTTGAGGAACCGCCAGGAAGCGTGCGCGTCGCGGCTGCCTACGCCCGGCAGATGCCGCGGCTGGACTGCGCCACGCTGGAAAAATACACACGCGTCTTCAATTATCCGGGTCAGGGACGGGTCAAGACGCGGGAGGATCTGGAGACGCTGGGGATCAAGACCTTTTTCTGCTCAAATGTGTGCGCGATGTACGACAGGAACATTTATCTGGAGCAGGGCGGATTCCCCAAAAACACGATTTTTAATGAGGATATGATCTTTGCCCGCGGACTGATCGACAGCGGATACGGCATTGCGTATCAGGCAAAGGCGCGCGTAATTCATTCACACAATTACAGCGGGAGGCAGCAGTTCCACAGGAACTTTGACCTGGCGGTCTCGCAGGCCTCGCATCCGGAGGTGTTTGGCGACGTCCCGTCTGAGGGAGAGGGGCTCCGCATGATCCGGCGCGTTGCCCTGCGGCTGTTTAAGGCAGGACAGCCGGGGCTCGTCTTTCCTCTGCTGTGGCAGAGCGCATGTAAATACGCGGGCTATTCCCTCGGGAAGCGCTACCGCGTCCTGCCCAGGTGGCTGATCCGCAGGTGCACATTAAATCAGGACTATTGGAACGAGAAAACATTATCTTAAAATGAAGGAGATTTGCAGAATGAATATTATTGTGACAGGCGGAGCCGGCTTTATCGGATCAAATTTTGTGTTTTACATGCTGGAGCATCACCCGGAAGACCGTATCATCTGCGTGGATAAGCTGACGTACGCCGGCAATCTTTCTACACTGGAGCCGGTAATGGACAGGGAAAACTTCCGGTTTGTCCGGGCGGACATCTGTGACCGTGAGGCCATCTACGCGCTGTTTGAGGAGGAGCATCCTGATGTTGTGGTCAATTTTGCGGCGGAGTCCCATGTTGACCGCTCGATTGAGAATCCGGGAATCTTCTTGGAAACGAACATTATGGGTACCGCGGTGATGATGGATGCCTGCAGGAAGTACGGCATTTCGCGTTACCATCAGGTCTCTACCGATGAGGTGTACGGAGATCTTCCGCTCGA
>JAFVEX010000059.1 GCA_017475785.1 Eubacterium sp.
CTTGTTTTCCACCATCTCGATGATCTTCTCATAATTCCCGCGGTCGCTGATAAAGCTTCGCACCCGGTCTGTGTCTTCGTCAAAATCATCCTGCGAGAGGAACTGGTCGAATCCCAGCAGACGGTAAGCCGTCGGGCGGTTCCAGTTCGTCGCCTTGTACGGATGCATGGCGATGGCTTCATAGCCCTGTGATTTCAGGGTCGTCACAAGTGAGTACTGGTCGTGCAGAAAATAGCTGACATATGGAACCATCCCCGGAAAGCGCTTGACAGAGTTGCCGGTCAGAAATTCATATTCGGACTTGGCCGTGCCGCCGCCGCGGATACACACGAGCGTGCTTCCCTTGATCGTGTTTTCCGACATGGCGTCATAATATGGCATGACGTCAATGTTTGTCCGCAGATCTCCGACCTTCCGGTAATCCGCCCACGATTCATTCATGATCGCGATGATGTTGACCGGCTGCACGTCCGTGGTGTCATTTGGCACCTGCTCCTTCTCTGAGGCTTCCGCGATTTCCCGCGTTTTTTCGACTGTATACCCGTCGGGCGGGGTCAGCCTCATATATTTAGCGACACAAAAAAAGCCTACGGTTGTCCCGTACTTTTTATAGGTCTTCGCCGGCGCGAACAGATCCGTGAGGATTCCCAGCTCTCCGTTCCAGTTCACGTTCAGGTAAAAGAAATACATTCCGACCATGAAGCCGAACACGCCGGCCCGGATCAAAACCCGCGCGATGATTCCGTGCGCGGCGGATACGTCCGGCAGCTGGAGATACATCCCCATCACACACAACGTCAGGACAATCGCGGCAACCAGCTGCCGCGACATCACAAATGTAAAATTATTCGCAACGCCCATCGCGGTTCCGAGGCTGAATACGTCGATAAACTGAAACGGTTCTCCGCGCAGGCCGTTGACCGCGTAAAAGATTACGGTCATCGTCCCGTAGAGGCTCAGGATCGCGATCAGCGTGCGCCTCCAGGAATTCAGCCAGAACAGGAAAATCGCCGTCATGATCATGATTCCGGCGAGGTTCAGCAGCATGTAGCGGATCTGCATCTCCTTCAGATCAGGGTTGTTGACCCACTCCATCATCGCGACGTTTCCCACGCCGTTCAGAACCAGAAGAATAATGTGGTACGGCTTGAAATAACCGCGTATTTCATGTCCGCGCTCATCGTACTGCCTTCTTCCATAGAGAACCAGATGGCTGATCAGGGCAGAGACGGCCAGCGCGGCGATCAGCAGCGCCAGCACCAGTTTTCCGGTCTCATCTCCGTCCGAGACGGGCGAGAGCACGTCGTCTTTCCGGATCAGAAGAAAAGCCAGCGAAGCACACCAGTAGATGATCCAGAAAATTTTGTATTTGTTACTTTTCGGGGTTCTTAATCCAGTCATTGTTACTCCAGCATTTCGACAGAAACGTGCGGGCACCCCCTATATCTTGTGAATAAACAGCCCGCTGCGCAGCTTCGGCTCAAACCATGTGGACTTTGGAGGCATCAAAAGACCTGCGTCAGCCACCTCCAGCAGTTCTCCGATGGAAGTCGGGAACATGGCAAAAGCCGCGGCATATCCGTTCCGGCACCGCCGCTCCAGCTCCTCCAGTCCGCGGATGCCGCCGACAAAGTCGATCCGGCTGTCCGTCCTGGGATCGTCAATTCCCCACAGCGGCGTGAGAATCTCCCGCTGCAGGAAGGAAACATCCAGCGCGCCGACCGGGTCTCTTTTCTGAAACACTTCCCGCGCGGTCAGACGGTACCAGCGATCCCCGAGAAGGAAGCCGATCTCTCCCTTTCTGCGTGGATGATACGGCGCCTCCGGCGCCGGCTCCACTTCGGCTTTTTCTGAAATCCGTGCCAGAAGCTCCTCCGGCGTGTATCCGGCCAGATCTTTCAGCACTCGGTTATAATCCATGATATACAGCTCTTCATCAGGAAACAGGACAGACAGAAAATAATTGAATTCTTCTTCACCTGTATAATCCGGATGCTCCGCCCGGCGCATCTGGGAAACCCGGACCGCAGAGGCAGCTCTGTGATGTCCGTCCGCGATATAGGTACACTCCACGTCCGCAAACGCATCTGTTATCTGTCCGATCAGGCTTTTCTCCCGGATCACCCAGACACGGTGTCCGATTCCGTCATCTGACACAAATGCCTGCTCCGGCTCCTGGGACGTCCGGACCTCCTGTACGATTGAGCGGATGGCGTCCTGCGCGCGGTAAGCCAGAAAGATCGGGCCGGTCTGCGCGCTGCAGGCGTCGACATGATGAATCCGGTCCTGTTCTTTGGCGGCAAGCGCGTTCTCGTGCTTTCTGATCACGCCGTTCAGGTAGTCGTCTACAGAGGATGTGACGACCAGGCCGGTCTGCGCCCGCCCGTCCATCGTCAGCTCATACAGATAATAACAGGCTTCCGCATCCTGCACCATTGTGCCTTCTTCTTCAGCCTGTCTCAGCAGCTGTCCCGCCTTCTCGTAAACC
>JAFVEX010000060.1 GCA_017475785.1 Eubacterium sp.
GAAAAGCCGTCATTATATTCATTGTTGTTCCAGAAATTCAGATTACAGAACCAGCCGGTGTAGCGGGAATTCTCCCGGTTCTGCTTTACGTCCTGAAACGCGAAAAAATCGCGCCCGACGTGATTGAACACACCGTCCAGAATCACGCGGATTCCCTGCGCGTGGCACGCCAAAACAAAATCCTTCAGATCCTCATTCGTGCCGAGCCGGCTGTCGAGCCTGTAATAGTCAGTCGTGTCATATCCATGTGAGACAGACTCAAACAGCGGCCCGATATAAATGGCATTGCAGCCGATCGCTTTGATGTGCGCGATCCACGGAAACAGCTTCCGCAGGCGGGGTACCGGCTCCCCGTACGCATTTTCACGCGGCGCGCCGGCCAGCCCCAGCGGGTAAATATGATAAAAAACAGATTGGTCATACCAGGCCATATCACAATTCCTCCTCATGATGTGTTTTTCCTCTTTTCACGCAAAAAAAAAGAGCCGCGCGCCTCACCTCGAACCTCCGCCCAGGACGTTACTCCTGCAGTTAACTCGGCCCAGGCACCCTCACGGCACACGAAAGGTTCCACTTAGTGCTGCTGCATTCCTGCCCTGACACGGTTCATGGAGTTCCGTTGTGCGAGACCCAGACGTCAACGCCACTTACAGAAGGCAGCTCCCATTCGAAAAGCCCTCAGATCGGCATCACCCCTGCTGTAGCGGATTGCAGGTACAGGGCACCGCTATCTCCCCGGCTGCGCGACTCCATGAGTATACCTGTTTTCAAGAAAAAAGTCAATGGATCCCGCGCCGGGGGCACAGACATGGATCCAGCCGCCGGGGGCACAGACGCCCTGCGCCGGGAGCCTTTTATGCCAGCGGCCGCAGAGCCGCTTATGCCTGTGGCCGCAGAGCCGCTCATGCCTGTGGCCGCAGAACCGCTCATGCCCGCGGCCGCATTATTTCTTTAGCAACTTAATTCTTCCTGCCGTCTGCCGCTCCACCTGCTTCCACAGGCTGTGCAGCTGCTTTTTGTGTGAGCAGAGCTTCTCCGTGCAGTTTGCGCACCGCAGATAATCGTTCGTCTTCTCCGAAAAGCGCTCCGGGTGATGATAAAATGTGATCTCCCAGCGGATGAGCAGCGCAAATGAAAGCGCCAGCAGCCCCCACGCATAGCTCTTTCTCACAAAGAACAGCGGCGTAAACACCATGGCGTAGTCCCAGTTGTAGATTCTGCAGGTACTGCAGCACTTGTTTTTCATAAACCAGGTCTGGAACGGACAGAAAAACAGTATGCAGATCATGTCACAGACCGAATACGCGCCGCACAGCAGAATCATGATTCCGTCATCAAAAATGTCCAACATCCGCAGCGCGCCGAAGGTCAGGTTGAAGGTAATCCAGATCAGCAGAACCAGCACAGTTGCGTTGTTATCCTCAATGACGATCTCCGTCCTTCCGGTTTTTCTGTAATTCCGCTTAAACTGCTTCTGACAGCCGGGGCTCTCAAACCGGGACGGAAAGAACCGCATCACCATTTCCACGACAAAAATGACACAGGTGATATACAGGAGCGCCGGGCGCTCCTCCAGCGTAACTGTAATCTCCGGCCCCGCGTGGTACCGGAAGATAAAATATTCGATCAAAAGCAGCCCGAACAGCACCGAGCGGTAAATCAGCCGCACATAATGCAGTGCTGTTACTGCCGTAATCTTTCGTTTCATGATTCATTGCTCCCAAGGCTTCCTGGCGCGGCTTCCTCGCCGCGACAGGCTGTGTTGGGGCTGTCGCACTAAGCATCTTAGTGCGATAGCCTTTATCCGGCGAACATGACGCCGTCTAACAACTCCTCCAGTTCGAATCCGTTCACCATCTGTGGCCATCCGTTTTCGCCTGTTTCAACATTTACACGCACCTGTGTGCCGTCAGACAGTTCACAGTCTACCCAGCTCTCGTTGTCGGTCCGCACCGGCCGCAAACGCTCTCCTGCGGAGAGCTGCCTCTCCTCGCCGCCCGCCGAGAAGGTTCCGTCAGCTGCCTGTTTTACTTTTGGAAACGCGGTCTGTCGCTTCAGGGTAAATACCCTGTCGGAAATGACGTCACAGTCAGCCTGCAGCGCAGAAGGCATTCCGTTATCCCCAACAGCGTACCTGCGGACGCAGTCCATGGAGCTCAGCAGATTCATGCGGTTTTCGATATAAAACGAATCCGGATCCGTCATCTGGCTGAAGAAAATTCCATCTTCTGTGTATCGCCCGTCGTAAGCTGTGCCGGGTGAGATCCCTCCATGTACAGTCCCGACCGCAGCGGCGCTCTTTCCACTGACATCGTAAACAAAAAGCTCCTTGTAGTCATTATCCTCCGAGACCTCTACATAGAGGAAATATTTGCCTGCCCCGGTTCTCACCAGAGTCGGCTGGAAGGAATAGATTCCCAGCCAGTTCTGGTCAAAGAATTCGCCGCCCGGCATCACGATATGAAGCCCCGTGACGGTATTGTATCCGTCGCTCTCTCCATATAAGACAATGGAATCCGTCTGCCCGTCTCCGTCTGTGTCTGTCCTGATTGTTTCACGCTCTCTGAACGATTTCGCAAAACGTCCCTCCGAGGCTGCATACACACCATTAAACAGCTGCGGATATTTGTCAAACCGCAGCAGCACTTCCTGCGCGCCGTCCGCATAGGAAGCAAGCGCGTAAGGGTTAAAGAAGAAGGTCACGCCTTCCGGCTCGAGAACCCAGTCATACCCATAGCGCACGTTTTCGTAGTCAACTTCCTCCGTGACGCTCCCTGCCGGCGGAATAATGTCATAATTTCCAAGTGACTCTGACAAATCAAACAGCCAAAAGATATCCGGATAGGCCGCCTCCAGCTCATTCTGGAGCGCGGTACGAAGCGCCGCGTCATCCGTGACCAGGTCGCTCAGCTGTATCTGCTTACCGGTCTGCGCATCATAGCTGTACCCGCCAAACGCGTAATACCCGTGCGCGCCGCCTCCGTAAGATTCATCGTACCACATCAGGCTGAGCACATCCGAATCAGCCCTTCGCACATACAGAGAATTTTCATCGTACAGAGAATCATACAGCTCATAATCCTGATCAACAGAATCACGCAGGTTTTCCTGCAGACTGCTGTAAATATCATATACCTCCTCTACGCGCTTCGCGCTGAGTTTCCCAAGTGCAGCCGCCAGAGCGGGATATTGCGTACCTGAATCTGATGTCAGCTCCACTGTATCATAACTGACGTGGGCATTGACTGTGACATCACCGTAATTGTAATAGTCATACTTTCTTTTTAATATAATCTGCGGTACTCCGGCAGCCACATCTGTTTTTCCGGACAAAACCTGTACCTCTGCCCCCTGTTCCGCATTCACTCTGGCTTCAGGATTTGCCTCTAACGCCTCTGCTCCCGGATGACCCGCCCCGGTAATCCCGTCTGCGGACTGTGGCACCGCCTCAGCCTGACTGACTGACGAAGATCCCTGCGCTTCCTCCTGATCGGCTGATGAAGACTCCTGCGCTTCCTCCGTCTGGCCTGCTGACGAAGACCCCTGCGCTACCTCCGCCTGGCTTGCTGATGAAGACCCCTGTACTGCCTCCGCCTGGCCTGCTGATGAAGATTCCTTTTCCGACCGACCTGCGGCGCTGTCGAAGCCAGCCCCGCTGCATCCCGCAAACAGTACAGCAGCAATCATAACTGCCATGGTCATTCTGAACGGTTTATTCATCACTTAGCCACCCCTTTCCTTCCATTTTTAACCTTCCTGTTTTAAATTGGTGCTTTAAACCAGATCGCATGTAGTGAGAGATTCATCGGTCTCGCACGTGAAACATCCGATGAACCTCCGGCTAACCGTTCATAGGGATCCGGCAAATTCGTGAAAGGCGGCCACTCATTTCCCGGATCCTGACGAACGCTAACCCGCAGTTTCATGCGACTGTTTCATCGAATGCTCACCCGTATGAATCGTCTCACTTC
>JAFVEX010000010.1 GCA_017475785.1 Eubacterium sp.
GAAAAGACCATCGAACCGCAGACTAACCGTCTGTAGGCGTGCGGCCAATTCATCAAAGGCGACGATTCATTGCCCGCGCGCTGACAGACGCTAAGCCTCCGTTTCTCCGATCTTTTCAGCAAGGGCATCCTCGGAAGCTGAAATTCGTCACCCCGCGATCCCGACAAACATACATTTGAAGAAGGAGCTTCTCTCATGAGTACGATCAAGGATGTTGCGGCGCGCGCAGGCGTATCCATCGCAACGGTTTCCTACGTTATGAATAATTCCCGTCCCGTGAAGCCGGAGACGCGCGCGCGGGTTCTGGAGGCGGCGCAGTCTTTGAACTACGTTCCGAACGCGTCCGCGCGCAATCTGAAGGTTTCTTCTTCGAAATCTGTCGGGATTGTGCTGCCGAACATCCAGGATCCTCTCTACGCGAGCATTTTCAACAGTCTGTCCATGTATCTGCAGAGCCACGACTACATCCCGCGGGTTGCTTTTTCCAATGATATTCCCGGGCAGGAGCGGCGGTGCATCGACGAGCTTGTCTCTATGAATATCGACGGCCTGCTCCTGATTACCTGCCAGCCGGAAAACACGGAGTTTTTCCAGCGGCATCTGGCGGATACCGGCGTGCCGGTCGTCTTTATTGAGCGCGCCCCGCTGTCTTTTCCTTCTAATTTTATAGGGTTTAACAGCTATCGTGCCGCTTACCGCCTGACCAGCCGCCTTCTCCAGCAGGGATACCGCGATATTCTGCTGGCCTGCGGCCCGCTGCAGTTTTCTCCTGAGCAGAACAGTCTGCAGGGCTACCAGGATGCTTTTGAGGCGGAGGGAATTTCCGGTGATCAGGGGGCTGAGGGCGCAGCTGACGCGGCAGAATCCCCGGGAAACGCAAACATTTTCTCAACGGTAATGAATAAAGAGGACGCTTTCCGGGATTTTCTTGACGCTTATAACGGGAAGATTCCAGAGGCGATCATCTGTACCAGCCGGGAAATCGAGAAGGGTATCTCTGTCGCGATCCGCTACGGAGGCTACCGTGTGCCGGACGATCTGCTGCTGATTACATTTGGGGAAGAATCCTGGAATAATATGCACACAAACGCCGGCATGCTGCAGATTTCCCGCCCGGCGATGCAGCTGGGCGACCTTGCGGCCCGGACAATGATCCGCTGCGTCGAACAGCCGGAGTTGACCGATCTCATTTACAGGGAGCTGGACGACACGACCCCCGAAGACGCGATGCAGTTCCCCGAGGCTTCTTTCCTCAGAAGATACGCGCTTCCGGGCAGCCACAAAGCCGGCAGCAGCCGTCCGCTCCGCATCCTGATCGTGGACATCACGGCGACCCAGCCGATCATGTCGCTGACGCGGCATTTCTCCGACCAGACCGGAATCCCGGTCGAATACACGATCTGTCCGCAGGAGGAGCTGCTCGAAAAGATGTCCCACTCCTTTGACGAGCTGACCGCGAACTTCGATTTATATACCTACAACGCGCCCTGGCGCGACTTTATGGCGGAAAATCTCTGTCTGGCGGAGCTGAGTGAATTTCTGGAGCAATACGAAGTGAATACGGACCGGTTTTTCCCGGAGACTCTGGAGAACTGTAAGATCGGAAACCGTCTGTACGGCATTCCGTTTACGGCGTCTGCGCAGATCCTGCTGTACCGGAATGATTTTTTCAATGATCCCGCTCTGCAGCAGGCGTTTGGAAAACAGAATACGATTTCTCTGCGTCCGCCGCGGACCTGGACGGAATACAATAATGTCGCGGCGTTTTTTACGCGGTCGCTCAACCCGGACTCTCCATCCGAATACGGGACGTCGTTCGCCGCGCGCAGCAATGAATTTCTGGCTCCGGAGCTGCTGATCCGCCTGTTTTCATTTGGCGGGGCACTCTGGGACACTTACAATCACCCGACCTTTAACACCCCGGCGAACGAGCGCGCGCTGACTGCCACCCTCGAACAGCTCCGGTTCGTGCCGCCTGATTTCTACGAAAAAGACATCGATGGAACCATCGATGATTTCTGCAGCGGAAGAACTGCCATGCTGATCGCGTTCGGGGATCACGCGCACATGATCAGCCGCAGGCTGCGCCGCACTGTGCAGGCGCAGGTGGGCTCCTTCCGTATTCCCGGCGGTAAGCCGATCCGCGGCGGATTCTGCTTTGGCGTAAACCCCTACTCAAAAATGCGCCAGGAGGCATTTGCGTATCTGAACTGGTTCTGCCGGCGGGATACGAGCTTCTACCTGACCGTTTTGAACGGCGCCTCTCCGTTTATGGAGCCGTATCATAATTACGAGCTGCAGCAGCTGTATCCCTGGCTCATCTGGTCCGAGCAGAGCATCGCCCCGTCTGTCACGCGGAATGTGCCGCACCGCAGGCGGATGCAGGTGATACCGAGCGGCTCGCCGGAGGGAATTCTGTGCGACGCCTTCCGGGCGGCGGAATCCGGCGAGATGAGCGTCAAAAAAGCGCTCGACCGCGCGCAAGCGCAGGCCGAACGCCTCTATCGCGAGTATGGATATCCGATTAGAAAAACAGCTCCGACGTCTCTGCCGTGAACGCACAGTATCCGTCAGAAAAACGGCTCCAACGTCCCTGCCGTGAACGCACTGCATCCGTCAGAAAAAAAGCCTCTGCGCCTTTCTCGTAAAAATAACGTACCACACGAGAATCGCAATCACGAGACCCATTGTAATGAAGCTCAGAAATGACAGATCCGTGTAGCGGTCTCCGATCAGGCCGAGAACACCGTCCAGCACAATCACCGCGCCGCAGCCAATGAGGCGCGGCACCATAAATGCGGCAAACCCTGCCCGGTCCTTGCACTTGGGGATCGGGTAGTCTTTATTCCAGAAGGTCTGCGGCAGATCGCCGCCGTTCTTCAGCGAAAACGCGCCGTAAATCATGTAAACGCCGCACAGCAGGATGATAATATCCAAAAACCCAAACATACTGTTCATACGTCTCTTATTCCTCCATTTTCCAGCCTGCAATCATCTCGCGCTTTTCCGCGTGTGTCAGCTGCTTGATTTTCACTTCCCGCGACATCGCGTCATGCTTTGTCTCATGCGCCTCGCAGTACACCAGCCGTACCGGCCTGCGGCTTCTCGTATACTTCGCGCCGCGGCCGGCATTGTGGCTCGCTGCCCGCCGCTTTGGATCCGTCGTCCAGCCCGTGTAAAAGCTGCCGTCGCAGCACTCTACCATATAAGTATAAAACCGCGCGCCGCTTTCCCCGCCGGATTCATTCTCTCTCAAAACCTTGTTCCTGTCCACTGCTTTTCCCCGCGCCTGCGCCGAGATTCCCTGTATTCCCGCCTGCTTAAGATCCTCAGTCTTTGCGGATCAGTCTCTTCCGGGCAGAAGACCGGATCATGCGGCGGCATCTTCGCTGCCGCTGTCATCTGCTTTTTTCTTCTTTGAAGATTTTTTCTTCTTGGAGGTTTTCTTCTCCTCAGAAGTCTGTTCCTGCTCCTCTTCCTCGTCATCTTCGCCGAGACGGCTGTAGAGCGTGATGGCATCATCGATGTTCGCGTGCGCCGCGCCGCCGCCGTGCGCCGTCACCATAATGTACTCATCATAACCAAGCCGCGCAATGCTGGCAAGCGTCGTCAGCGCCTCGTCCGTGTACCCGGTCTTGCCGCCCATGTAGGAAGCCCCGTTCGGCAGGTTCGTTGTCTCGATATGCATGTAGCTGTTGTTTGCCAGCGGAATCCCCGCGGGATGCACGTCCGTCTGGGACGTCGTGTAACTGCGCGCCGTGAAAATCTGCTTGAACATATTGTTCTGCAGCGCGTATTTTTCCAACAGGATAAAATCCGCGCAGGTCGAGTAATGGTCTTCGTTGTGAAGGCCGATCGCGTTCGTAAAATGCGTGTTTTCCATTCCGATTTCCGCGGCCTTCTCATTCATCATCTCAACGAAGGCGTCCTCTGAGCCGGCCACCTTGTCGCATACCGCGACACATGCCTCCGCTCCCGAAGGAAGCATCACGCCGTACAGGACATCCCGGAATGTCACCTTCTCGCCCGCCTCAAAGCCGGCGCGGCTCGCCTGCTCCCAGTAGTGCGCGTCGATGTATTCCTGTTTAATCGTGACCTCTTCATCCAGATTCTCGACATTTTCCAGACCAAGAATGCAGGTCATGATTTTCGTCATGGACGCCGGATACATGCGGTCTGTACTGGCCTTCTCAAAAAGAACCGCGTCGTCAGACAGACGGATCATCAGCGCGTTGTCACTATAAACGCCTTCCCCGGAAAGCTGCTTCACCGGCTTGGACGCCTGCTCCTCCTCCTGAGCGGCTTTTTCCTCCTCCGCGCTGGGAAGCTGCGGCATCTCAACCTTGTTGTCGCCGACATAGTGCAGCTGAAATTCCCCGGCCGAAGACGAAGCCGCGCTGCTTTCCGGCTGCGCCTGACTGTTCCCGAAAAAGCCTCTCTGCAGCATCAGCGCCGCCAGAACCGCCGCCAGCGGCACGATCATCACGACCGTAAACGCCACAGAGGCTGTACTGCTTTTTTTCTTCTTTTTCTTTCTCTTCTCCTGATCCGCCATGTTAATAACCCCTCCTGATTATCCAAACCGCCGTTTCCGGATCCTGATAGTCCCAAAATCACTTTCTTAAGCAGACAATTATCGCTGCCGCGAATGCGAAACACGAAGCCATGTCTCCGTCTATGATCCTGACGATGGTGACTGGACTGTCCGGTAAACCGCCTGCATACCCATCATAACACTCAATCTGATCTGGTGTCTACCCAATCTGACCGGATAACATTGATGATCTTGCAAGACTTTGCGCGGCCCTGCTCGTCCAGTGGACGAGCGCTTAGGGCCGACCGAAGCGGAGCGGAGACCCCTGCTCGTCCAGTGGACGAGCGCTTAGGGTCAAAAGTCGGATTATTCCGGCCTGGCGAATAGTTGGTTTTTGTTCCTTGTAGATGACGCCACATATAATACTTTTGGCGTCCTGATCATAATATATTTCAGATCAATTCTCCTCCGGATGCGGAACCGGCCCGGCAGCATGTGCCGTGCGGAATTCAGTCGGGCTGCTTCCGTAGTTTTGGTGAAACATCCGGCTGAAGGCCAGTGCGTCCGGATAACCGCATTGCGCGGCGACGGAAGCGATCGGGATACTCGTGTGCCGAAGAAGCTCGGCAGCCTTGCGCATACGGAGTTTGATCAGAAATTCCTGCGGGGACATCTGATATTCCGTGCGAAAGCTTTTGGTCAGGTAGCTTCGATCAATACCGATATAGTCTGCGATATCGGATATTTTAACCTTCTGCATATAGTGATTGGTCAGATACTGCATTGTGACTTTTGCGTAGGCGGATTTTGCGTGAAGGTGCGCCCGCGCCTTTGTGGGCTGCTCTTCTATGACTGCGGCAAAAAAACGGAGAAGAAGAGAAGAACGGTGCAGTTCATTTGCAAGATTGATCCGGTGTGTGTGCAGCATTTCATCAATGCAGTCCGTCAGTGTCTTCATTTCTTTTGTTCTGATTACATGCCGTTCTGACGAAAATCCCATCTGTGAGAGAATATAATCCGCCTGATAACCAGAAAAACCGATCCAGCAGTAGCTCCACGGTTCTTCCTGATCGGCGCGGTAGATGGTGACGTCACCCGGGTAAATCAGAAAAATGTCCCCTTCTTTTAATGTGTATGTTTTTTCACCGACCCGATAGATGCCCTTTCCCGATGTGATCAGATGCAGCAGATAAGAACGCCTTACAGAGGGTCCGAACTGATAGCCGGGTGTGCAGTGTTCAAAGCCACAGTAATTTAAGTGATAGGGAGACGGGCCGCGGTAGTCGGTCTGTATGTCCGCGATGTTGCTTGTGGGGAAATTCGCAATGTTTTTTTGAAAGTCTTCCGGGATGACGCTCAGAACCATCCCTTCTCTTGTCTTCAGAATCTTTGTGTCCATAGTGGTTCCGCCCGGATCAGTCGGTCTGAGAAAACACTGATCCATTCAGTATGATCGTTGATATTGGCATGATACAGGTAATAAGAAAGTGGTTAAGAATACATATTGTATCATATACAAACTTCTGGCAAAAAGAAATATCAACAGAGAAATTGGACACATTTTTCCATATACGAACCCTTTCAGGTTATACAGCCTCAAAAAATGCTGTGCTAAACTAAAGTCGTAGTCAGGTACAATCGATTCATTTGGAATACCGAGAAGGAGGATTATTGAATGAAAGCGAAACAGTTGACAGCAGGTATTCTGGCGGCAATTATGACAGCCGGCCTTTTGGCCGGCTGCGGCGGAAGTTCTTCCGGGGGTTCCTCAGAAAGCGCTTCAGCCGGAAACGCTGCGGAAAGTACAGCACAGGACAGCGGATCAGAGTCGGGCGGCGGAAGCACAGATGCCATTGATCTGAAGATCTGGGATTCCAAGCAGAAGGACGGAATCCAGACAATCTGTGACGAATGGACGGAACAGTCCGGCGTCAAGGTGAACGTGGAAGTCGTTGACTGGGACAACTACTGGACGCTTCTTGAGGCGGGCGCATCAGGCGGCGAGATGCCGGATGTGTTCTGGATGCATTCCAATTACGCACAGAAATACATGGATGCGGAGCTGCTGCTGAAACTGAACGATTATATCGACAAGGATGATGCCATCGACCTCGGCAATTATTACGAGGATATCGTAAAGCTCTATCAGCAGGATGACGGAACACAGTATGCGATTCCGAAGGATTATGACACGATCGCGCTCTGGTACAACAAGAAAATGTTTGATGATGCGGGAATCGCATATCCGGACAATACGTGGACCTGGGAAACGATGCATGAAGTCGGCCAACAGCTGAATAAAGATGACGGAACCCAGTACGGTCTGGTAGGCAACACCGATGCCAATCAGGAGGGCTACTACAATATTATTTACAGCTACGGCGGCTATGTCATCAACGACGCACACGATCAGTCCGGCTACGATGACCCGAAGACCATCGAAGCAATGAACATGTACGGACAGATCATTAAAGACTGCATGGCGCCTCAGTCCGTTATGGCGGAGACCGGAAATGCGGATCTGTTTACCTCCAACACGGCGTCAATGGGAATGTTCGGCTCCTGGTATGTTGCTTCCTTCAAGGAAAATGAAGGCGCCTCCAATTGGGGCATTGCAGAGCTTCCATATCACGACGCAAACGGCAACGGCCAGGCAGATGAAGGCGAGCGCGTATCGATCTACAACGGACTTGGATGGGCCGCAGCGGCGGACACAGAGGATCCGGACACCGTTTACTCTCTGATCTCTTATCTCGGTTCGGAGGAAGGACAGACGCGTCAGGCGGAGCTCGGCGTAACCATGAGTGCATATGCGGGAACATCAGACGCATGGAAGAGCAGCACGGATGTCGTTGATCTCGCGCCGTATCTGGATGAGGCGAACGGCGACGCAACACTGGTCATCATGCCGTATTCCCGTTCCACCACATGGGCGGAGGATGCCAAGCAGGCTTTTGTCGCGGCATGGCAGGATCCGTCTCAGATGGAGAGTGTGTGCAAGTCAATCGCAGACAGTATGAATGCCCAGCTTGCGCAGGAATAAGTCCGAAAAAATTCGCACAGTTACGTGAAGAAGCTGCCGCATTAAGCAAGCGCTTTGTGCGGCAGCCCTGACACGCAAGAAAAGGGGGTGAATGCGATTTGGCAAAGCGAAAGATGACAGCTGCAGAGAAGACAGAGGCGAAATGGGGGCTTGCCTTTGTGGCGCCGACGATCATTGGACTGATCGTGCTCAACTTCTTCCCGATCATCCGGACGATATATATGTCATTTTTCAAGACGGGTGATTTCGGCAGGGGGAATACCTTTGTCGGTCTGCAGAATTACGCTGCGGTGCTGACCAGCTCGGAATTCTGGGGCTCACTTGTCAACACCATTAAATATGCAGTCATAGAGGTTCCGTTTTCGATTGTAATTGCTATGATTCTGGCGGTGTTTCTGAACAGAAAAATGAAATTCCGCTCCGGTTACAGGACGATCTTTTTCCTACCGATGGTCGCTGCGCCTGCGGCAGTTGCGATGGTCTGGAAATGGCTGTACAACCAGCAGTACGGACTCCTGAACCATGTGCTGGGCCGGAATATCTCCTGGATCTCGAACCCGGGGCATGCGTGGATTGCAGTCGGCGTGGTCGGTGTTTGGTCTATCATAGGTTATAATATGGTGCTGTTTCTGGGCGGCCTACAGGAGATACCGCACGATTATTACGAAGCAGCTGTCATAGACGGCGCGTCCGGGCTCCGGCAGTTTTTTCATATCACTATTCCGCTGGTCAGTCCGACGACGTTTTTTATCATCCAGACAAGAATCATAGCGGCGCTTCAGGTATTCGATCTGATATACATGATGATTGACAAGACAAATGTGGCGCTGAAGCAGACGCAGTCGGTCGTATATGTTTTTTACCAGTATGTGTTCACGTACGACAATAAGGGATACGGCTCTACGATGATCGTGCTGCTGCTTGTCTTTATCATGGCGATTACAGTGATCCTGCAGCGCGCCGAGAAGAAATTTGTTTTTTACAACTGACGGAGGATGAGGAGCATGGAAAGCGCAAAAACAAAAGATCGCATAGTACGTGTTGTCATCCATATTATCCTGATTGTAATGGCGGTTATAATGATCGTTCCATTCCTTTGGATGGCGCTGACAGCATTTAAGACTGTGGCGGAATCGACATCCATCAATCCGTTTGTCATATTCCCGTCCAGCTGGAAGTTTGATAATTTTGCCTATGTGTGGAAGAACTACAATTTTCTCGTTCTATATAAAAATACGCTGCTGATGATTTTCTTCCGCGTTGTCTGCGCGGTTCTTACAGCCACGATGGCCGGATACGCCTTCGGCCGGCTGAAATTCCCCGGGAAAAATCTGCTGTTCAGTCTGGTACTGCTGCAGATGATGGTGCCTCCGCAGATTTTCCTGCTTCCGCAGTATTTGATGGTTTCAAACATGAAAATGCTGAACACGGAATTTGCGCTGGTTTTTCCGGGACTGGTCACGGCTTTTGGCACTTACCTGCTGAAAACCTCCTATCAGTCGCTGCCGAAGGATCTTGAAGAGGCGGCTGCCATAGACGGCTGTAATATCGGACAGAGATTCCTGTTCATCATGGCGCCGCTGGCACGATCCGGTATGGTTTCACTGGGAATCTTTACAGCGGTTATCGCATTTAAAGAGCTTATGTGGCCGATGATCGCCGCGACGAATACGGCCAATACTTCTCTTTCGGCTGCGCTGGCTAAAATGCAGGGGCAGTTCAGCACAAATTATCCGCAGCTGATGGCTGCCGCACTTTTTGCAATCCTTCCGATGATTGTAATTTATCTGATTTTCCAGAAGCAGTTTGTGGAGGGCATTGCGACATCCGGCGGCAAGCTCTGAGGGACAGGAGGATTTCCCGAAAATGTTCTTAAAACTGATGGATCCGGACAGCCGCATCGGAAAAATGTGCGGCTTTCTTGCAAATCTCATCATTGTGAATCTCTGCTTTCTGCTTACCCTGGTGCCGGTTATTACAGCCGGCGCCGGGATCGCGGCGATGTATTTTACTATGATGAAAATGATCAGGCAGAAGGATATCCGTCCGGCGGCGGATTTCTGGAAAGGGTTTCGTGACAACTTTAAGCGTGCGACACTGATCTGGATTTTGCTCTTCGCCGCTGCGGCAGTTTTGTTCTTTGACTTCCGGATTGCCGCATATATGGGTGTGCTGGCACACGGTTTATGGATCGGCCTGGCTGGCGCGGCGCTGGCGATCCTGCTGACTGCAATGTACTTGTTCCCGGTTATGG
Source organism: Eubacterium sp. (assembly GCA_017475785.1). The sequence continues at coordinate 9,832 of JAFVEX010000010.1, forward strand.
CCTGCTTTTACGGGCCGTTAAGAGAGCAGCTCCGGAACAGCGTTCTGTTTATCGGTAAGAATGTTCCTTCCGCAGTCCTTGTGTTTTGCCTGAATACGATCCCGATATACCTTACATATCGATTTGCTGTATATCTTCCTTTGTCTGCATTTCTCTGGAGTATGTTCGGTTTTGCGCTGGTCACATTCCTGAATGCAAATATCCTGTTGAATCTTTTTACACCTTATCTGAATGCGCGGCAGAGCGAAAACAGTGATTATCGGAGGCTACATGACGATACAATACGATGAGGTGACACGTACGTTTCACCTGAAAAACAATGATATCAGCTACATCATGAAAATACTGCCGGATGGACAGATCGGACAGTTGTATTTCGGCGAATGTGTCAGCCGGGAGAACGGATTTGATTATCTTCTGGAGCCCTCCTACCGGCCGATGTCTTCTTATGTGTTCGAGGGAGACCGCAGCTTTTCCCTGGAGCATATCCGCCAGGAGTACCCCATGTACGGAACCGGCGATTACCGGCATCCGGCTGTCGTGGTGCGCGAAGAAGACGGGAGCAGAATCTCGGATTTTCGATACAGATACCACGAAATTACGGATGGAAAGCCAAAGCTGGAAGGGTTGCCTGCGACATACTGTGATCATCCGTCTGAGGCGCAGACCCTCCGGCTGGTCTTGCGGGACGATCATTCAGGTGTCGAACTGGAGCTCCCCTACACAATGTTTACCTCCTGCCCTGCAATTTCCAGATCTGTACGGATCAGAAACACAGGCAGGAAAGCGGTTACGGTTGAGCGGGCGATGAGCCTGTGCCTTGATCTTCCGGATGCTGAATATGAATGGATTCAGCTCTCGGGTGCGTGGGGACGGGAGAGACATGTAATTACGCGGGAGCTGTGCCAGGGGATTCAAAGCATCGGGAGTATACGCGGAAACTCGTCCCACATGCAGAATCCGTTTGTCGCCTTAAAACGCCCCGGAACGACGGAGTTTTCAGGGGAAGTGATCGGGTTCAGTCTTATCTATTCCGGGAATTTTCTGGCGCAGGCAGAAGTCGATACCTACCAGGTGACGCGCATGATGTTGGGAATCAATCCGATGGGGTTTGCGTGGAAGCTGGAACCGGGGGAAGCGCTTCAGCTGCCCGAGGCTGTCATGGTATTCTCGCGCGAGGGGCTAAACGGAATGAGCCAGACCTATCACAGGTTATACCGGGAACGTCTCGCCCGCGGGTACTGGAGAGATCGCGCAAGGCCGGTTCTGATCAATACCTGGGAAGCCATGAGTTATGACGTCAGTGAAGAAAAGATTCTGGATGTTGCCCGCAGAGCAAATGAATGCGGAATTGAAATGCTGGTGCTGGACGACGGCTGGTTCGGAAACCGGGAAAACGATCGCGCAGGGCTGGGCGACTGGGACAGGGTTCGCGCCTGCTTCCCGGAAGGAATCCGCGGGCTCTCCGGAAAAATAAAAGAAATCGGGCTGCAGTTTGGCATATGGATCGAACCGGAGATGGTCAACAGAGATTCTGATTTGTTTCGGAATCATCCGGACTGGCTGCTCCGGGCGCCGGAAAGGCGCATGGAGCACGGCCGCAATGAATTCGTTCTGGATTTTACCCGGACGGAGGTCGTGGATTATCTGTACGAAGTGCTTCAGAAGCTGCTGGATGACGCGGAGATTTCCTACATCAAATGGGATATGAACCGCAGCATTACCGGGGCATTTTCCGCGATGCTGGAGGCAGACCGGCAGGGAGAAGTATTTCACAGATACATACTGGGTGTATATGATCTGTACGAGCGGCTGACAGCCGCAAATCCTGAAATTCTGTTTGAGTCATGTGCCTCGGGCGGAGGCAGATTTGATCCGGGCATGCTTTACTATGCGCCGCAGTGCTGGCTGAGTGACGACACGGACGCGATTGAACGGATTTATATGCAGTACGGAACATCGCTCTGTTATCCGGTCAGCAGTTTCGGAACACATGTTTCAACATCGCCGAATCAGCAGGTATTTCGCAGGACGCCGCTGCATACACGTGCGAACGTCGCGTTTTTCGGGACATTCGGCTACGAGCTGGATCTTAACACGCTGACGGAGGGCGAACTCCGCCAGATTCGCGGACAGGTCGCCCTGATGAAGCAGTATCGTGAACTGTTTCAGTTTGGCACATTTTACAGGCTGGTCAGTCCGTTTGAAAACAGGCGGTTTGCCTCATGGATGGCGGTAAGCCCGGACAGACGTACCGCAATTGTCGGATGGTATAAAATCCTGAATGAGGTAAACGGGCCGTTCCACCGTGTCAGATTAAAAGGGCTTGATCCGGCGGCAGTGTACAGCGTGTCGGAGATCGGAGAGTCCTGCGAGATCACACCGCTGAAAAGCTACGGTGCAGATGTGATCCTGTATCAGGAAGACTCTGCTGAGGTGCTCGAAAAGAATTGCAGCAAAACCACAGTATTCGGCGGCGATGAATTGATGCAGATCGGTCTGGTTACGACAGACAGTTCCGCAGGAGAACTCCGCAAAGGCCTGAAACCGGGCTGTGATTTTGACTCACGGCTGTACCTGCTTCGCGCTTAAACGGTTCAGGAGAGCCGGACTTCCGTGCAGGAGAAAGGAGTAATCTGATCTGGTATGACGCAGAATCCGTGTCGGCTCATACGCCAAAATGTAAGGAATATCATTTCTGAAGGAACGGAAGGAACAATTGAGTAAAGGGCTGCTGCACGAAGCACATGAATGTACGGGTTGCGGCAGCCTCCTTTCTGCCAAAAGACAAATTTCTCAGATTTCCGGTGCAGAAACGCCCGCCGAACCAGGTTCTGTGAGCGGGACACGTACATAGAGGAGAAGTGAAATGGGTGACAATCGAATCGAGCGCCTGATTGACTACGGTATCAGGAAGCATTTACTGGAAGAAGCAGACAGAATCTGGGCGTACAACCAGATTCTTATGATACTGCAGGCAGACAGCGGTGAAGAATTACCAGAGACAGATGCAAATCCCGGTGAGGAGCTCCCGGAAATTCTGGATGCGCTATGCAAAACAGCCATGCAAACCGGCGCACTGCAGGATGACGGGATTGTCAGCCGGGATCTGCTGGACACAAAGCTGATGAGTGTGCTGACTCCGCGGCCGGCTCAGGTACAGGCTGAATTTGCACGCCGCTGCGCGGAGTCTCCGAAAGCTGCAACAGAATGGTTTTACGGGTTTTCGCAGGATACGAATTATATACGGAGAGACAGGATCCGGCGGGACATAAAATGGGTGGCAGAAACGCAATACGGTGATCTGGATATCACGATCAATCTCTCAAAACCGGAAAAGGATCCAAAGGCAATCGCCGCAGCGCGGAGTCTGCCTCAGTCGGCATATCCCCGGTGCCAGCTCTGTGTTGAAAATGAAGGATATGCCGGCAGACTGAATCATCCCGCCAGGGGAAATCACCGGATCATACCGCTGCGGATCAATAACAGCAGCTGGTTTTTTCAATATTCACCGTATGTGTATTATAATGAACATTGTATCGTGTTCAACGGTGCGCATGTGCCGATGAAGATCGACGGTGCGGCCTTTCGCAGGCTTCTGGATTTTGTAAAGCAGTTTCCGCATTATTTTGTGGGATCCAACGCGGACCTTCCGATTGTCGGAGGCTCGATTCTGTCTCATGATCATTTTCAGGGGGGACATTATACATTTGCCATGGAGAAGGCAGATGTGGAAACGCCGCTCACATGCGCAGAATATCCCGAAGTAGAAGCCGGAATTGTAAAGTGGCCGCTCTCTGTCATCCGGCTTCGGTCCGCGGATGACTGCCGGCTGGCAGAACTGGCGGACAAAATACTTGCCGTATGGCGGACGTATTCGGATCCGGCGGCGTTTATTTTTGCGGAATCAGGAGGAGAGCCGCACAATACTGTCACGCCGATCGCGAGGCGCAGGGGCGAAAGACTTGAAATGGATCTTGTACTGCGCAATAATATAACGACAGAAGAGCATCCGCTGGGCGTATTTCATCCGCATGCGGAATTGCATCACATCAAGAAGGAAAACATCGGACTGATCGAAGTGATGGGACTGGCCGTACTGCCTTCCCGCCTCAAGGAGGAAATGCGCCTTTTGGAAGAAGTGCTGACGGAAGGTGGGGATGTTCGCGGCGATCCGCGAATCGCTGCACATGCGGACTGGGCGGAAAGTCTGATGAAGAAATACAGATTTGACAGGGAAAACGTAAAAGAAATCTTAAAAAAAGAAATCGGGAACGTATTTCTGCAGGTGCTGGAAGACGCCGGCGTTTTCAAACGTACCCCGGAAGGAAAAGAAGCATTTCTGAGGTTCTGCCGTGCGTGCGGGCTCGTTTCATCGTTTTCGGGGCTTCCATGAGACAGGACGATTCGCCGGCGGATAACATTCAGCGGATATCCGGAAAAAACACAACAGCAGGAGAAAAAGATGACAACAGATAAGCTGAGAGAAGAGTTAGAGAGCGGCGCACTGGACGGCCGTCTGAAAGAAATCTATCTGACAGATCATCCCGAGGGACCGCGCGGCCGGATCAGAAAGGTTCTTGATCTGTACGAAAACCGGTTTGGCGCGGCATCGGGATCCGAAGGAACAAAACTTGAATTGTACAGCGCGCCCGGAAGAACCGAGCTCGGCGGCAATCATACCGATCATCAGCGCGGACGTGTCCTCGCGGCCAGTGTCAGTCTGGATCTGATTGCCGCAGCTTCGCCGAACGGAACCAGCATCGTTAAGCTGGAATCAGAAGGATATGAGGTTGTCGAGGTCGATATTTCCGATGATACGGTTCACCCGGACGAAGTGAACTGTACTGCGGCGCTGATTCGCGGCATTGCCGCTGCGGTCCGGCAGTATGGGTATCAGCCGGCCGGATTTAACGCCTGTGTCATCTCGGATGTGCCGGGGGGCTCCGGCCTTTCGTCCTCGGCAGCCTTCGAGACATTGATCGGAGTGATTTTAAATCATTTGTTCTGCGGGGATTCACTGGACGCAGTTGCAATTGCAAAGATCGGACAGTATGCGGAGAATGTGTATTTTGGGAAACCGTGCGGACTCATGGATCAGATGGCGTGTTCTGTCGGCGGGGCAATCGCCATTGATTTCGCGAAGAAGGACGCGCCGCAGATTACCAGAATCCCGTTTTCTTTTGGCGAGAGCGGCTATCAGCTCTGTATCATCGATTCCGGTGCGGATCATGCCGATCTGACGGAGGATTACGCGGCAATCCCTGCGGAGATGAGGTCAGTTGCGGGATATTTCGGAAAAGGTGTACTTTGCGAAATTGAGGAAAATCAGTTTTATGCACACATACCTGGGCTGCGGAAGGTCTGCGGCGACCGTGCCGTACTGCGCGCATCGCATTTTTACAATGAAAATAAGCGTGTTGTGGCTGAGACCGAGGCGCTGCGCGCCGGAGATTTCCGGACATATCTGAATCTGGCAAAAGAATCCGGACAGTCTTCCTTTATGTATTTGCAGAATGTATACAGCAGCCGTTTTCCGGAACAGCAGGCCGTGGCAGCTGCGCTTATGGAAGCAGAACATTTGCTCAGAGACCGCGGTATCTGCCGTGTGCACGGCGGGGGATTTGCCGGAACGATCCAGGCCTTTGTGCAAAAGGAGGATACAGAGGTCTTTCGGCGTGAGATAGAAAATGTGCTCGGAGAGGGATGCTGCAAAGTTCTTCAGATCAGGCCGCACGGGGGGATTGTGATCGCATAGGAACCGACAGAAAAATAAATTGATGCATGTCAGGACAATTTAGTCTTCTTCCAGCACGGAGATCTCCAGAAAATCAAATTCGATTGATTCCATGAAGCTGTCCTGCTTGAACTGGGCTTTTTTGTGGCGCTGAAACTGCGTGATATTGACGTCCAGCCAGATCGGGCGGGACAGATCGAACTGATAGCAGATTTCATTGAGGACATCCAGCATCTTGTGTGTGCGGGTGTCCTCTTTGCCGTTTTCAATGACCGTGTCCCGCAGGACGGCCGTCTTTTACGAGTTTCCCCCAGATTCTGAACATTTGAAGCAATTCTGAAGTATTTATCCTGATTATTATTTTTTCTTCCTGTTGCGCAAGACCTGCCATAAGACAATCACTGCCACCAGAAGAACCGGCAGGACGATCTTCCAGATCACAGGATTCTTCTGCCCTGCCTGGGTCTCAGACTCATCTCCCGTCACTTCTGCAGTTTCTGCCGAATCAGGCTCTTGTCCTGCATCAGCCGCCTCAGGCGTACTCTGGGTATCCAAGGTGTCTTCTGGCACCGCATCCTTCGATTCTTCCTGCGACTCCCCGGACGACGCCGCATCCTCTGCTTCTTCCCCCGGAGTTCCGGACAGCACCGCATCCTCTGGAAGTCTACCTGATTCAAAGATCACCGTGCGGCCGTACCACTGCTGCTTCCGCTTGCTGAACGCGGCGCACTGCAGCTCCTGATCCAGCCCTTCCACCGGGAAGTCCATGTAGATGTACGCGCCGTCCTCGCTTTCGGTAAACCCGATCAGATTCTCCTCCGGCGCGGCCGCGGCCTCCTCCGGCGTACCCGGATACAGATAGAGGTATCCCGTTCCCGAGAGCGTAAGATCCGCAAGAGCGGGATCTGCCTCACCCGCTCCTTCCGGAACATTCAGCACACAGTTCACAATCCGGAACATGGAAGAACTTGATTTTACATCCAGCTCATAAGTGCCCGGGGCAATCTGTGACGCCGGAACCGGAACCATCTCATCGCCGCCGAGATCCTCCATCGGGATATAATCACCTTCATCCGCAACATTGCTGGTATCCGGAGTGCCACTGTCATCCTGCTTTCCAGAGATAACAACCGGCGCCGCCAGCGCAGGGGCAGCTCCGTCTGCCAGAACCACACAGGCCAGCAGACACGCCCCGATACCCGCGAGAAGGTTTCTCACTCTCTTACATTTCATTATAATAGTGCTCCTGCTTCTTTTCCAAATTGTAGTTTGTCGGGATCGTGGCAAATGAGTGCTGCGCGTTATGTAAGCACTACGCAATGCATATTCTCTGAACACGACTTACGAGGAAATGTTCGGAGAAATTCACACTTTAGATGATGTTGGTGCGCGGGCTAAGAGTCTCGCTCTTTGACGAATAGGCCGCACACCTACATCATCTTAGTGCGAAGTTCGATGGCATTTCCCGTGGAGTGTACAGAGAATATC
>JAFVEX010000061.1 GCA_017475785.1 Eubacterium sp.
AAAGTGGATGTATTCGGATCAGGATATTTTTGTCCGCGAGATGATTTCGAATGCGTGCGACGCGATTACGAAGCGGAAAAAACTTGACGCGATCGGCGAAAAGCATCTGCCGGATGATTACAAGCCGGCGATTCATGTCATCGTGGATGACAAGGCGAAGACCCTGACATTTGTGGACAACGGCCTCGGAATGACAGCGGAAGAGGTTGAGAAGGATATCACAGATATCGCTTTTTCCGGCGCGACGGAGTTTCTGGAGAAATATAAGGACAAAGCCGATCAGGATCAGATCATCGGCCACTTCGGACTGGGATTCTACTCGGCGTTTATGGTTGCGGAGCAGGTTGATATCGATACTCTGTCCTTCCAGGACGGGGCTTCGGCGGTGCACTGGGAGTGCGACGGCAGCACAGAGTACGCGATGGGAGACGGCGACTGGGAAGAGGTCGGCACCATGGTGACGCTTCATCTGAACGAGGACAGCCTGGAGTATGCCAACGAGTACCGGGTGCGCAGCGTGCTCGAGAAATACTGCGCCTTTATGCCGTATGAGATTTTCCTGAGCAAGGCGAATGCGGAGCCGGAGTACGAGACGGTCGATGAGGCGGACCTCAGAGAAGATGATGAGGTCATTGAGCGCATCACCGTTCCAGCGAAGACAGAGGAGAAAGAGAACGAGGACGGTACCAAGGAAACCGTAGAGACCGCGCCAGAGAAGAAGCAGGCAAAGATCAAAAAGCGGCCGGTGCCGGTAAACGACATTCACCCGCTCTGGGCGAAGCAGCCGGGCGACTGTACGGACGAGGAATACAAGGAATTCTACCGGCATGTATTTCTGGATTACAAGGAGCCGCTGTTCTGGATTCACCTGAATATGGACTACCCGTTCAATCTGAAGGGTATTCTTTATTTCCCGCGCATCAATATGGAGTACGAATCGATCGAGGGCACGATCAAGCTGTACAACAATCAGGTGTTTATCGCGGACAATATCAAAGAAGTAATTCCGGAATATCTGCTGCTTCTGAAGGGCGTCATTGACTGCCCGGATCTTCCGCTGAACGTGTCCAGAAGCGCTCTGCAGAATGATGGTTTTGTACAGAAGATCTCCAATTACATCTCAAAGAAGGTCGCGGACAAGCTGTCCGGCATGTGCAAGACAGACCGTGAAAACTACGAAAAATACTGGGATGATATCAGCCCGTTTATCAAGTTTGGCTGCATCCGTGACGAAAAGTTCGCGGAGCGCATGGCAGATTACATTCTGTACAAGGATCTTGATGAAAAATATATGACGCTGAAGGACTACATCGCCGCGAATGAGAAGAAGGACGCGGAGGATGCCGCGGCGTCTGCGGAAGGTGAAGCGTCTGCGGATAGCGATGAGTCAGAGAAAGCCGGAACAGCAGTCGACGCGGAAGGAAATCCTGTCGAGGCGGAGGTCGTAGAGGACGCTGCCGGGGAAGCTTCCGGCGAGGCAGAGGACGAGGCGGATTCCGGTGAGGAGAAGGAGCCGGAGAAGACTACCGTTTACTATGTCACAGATCCGGTTCAGCAGAGCCAGTACATCAACCTGTTCCGCGCGCAGGGCATGAATGCTGTCATCTTGCCGCACGGCATTGACAGCGCGTTCATCACGCATATGGAGCAGACCGATGAGACCATCCACTTCCAGCGGATCGACGCGGAGCTGAACGAGGAACTGCGCGAGGACAGCGAGGCGCTGGAGGATGAGCAGAAAGCGCTCGAGGAGATCTTCCGGAAAGTGCTGAACAATGAGCAGCTGACGGTAAAAGTGGAGAACCTCAAGGATGAGGGAACATCTTCCATGGTCACCCTTTCCGAGGAAGGACGCCGCATGAATGAGATGATGCGGATGTACGGAATGGGGAGCGATTCCATGTACGGCGTGGACGCGACACTGATTCTGAACGCAAAGCACGCGCTCGTGCAGTACGTATACGAGAACCGCGAAAACGTAGATGAAATCCGCCCGTTCTGCGAGCAGCTGTATGACCTGGCCATGCTGGCAAACCGCCCGCTCGCGCCGGAGGAAATGACGAAATTTATGGCGCGCAGCAACGAGCTGATGGTTAAGCTGGTGCAGAAACAGGCATAATCGTCTGAACTCAGGTGAAGAACTGTGCGGAAATACTGGACTCTTTTTCATGAGCAGCGGATAGTCAGGAAAGCTGTGACGCTCAAAACGGAACTTGCTTGTGAAAGTAAACGGAGACCGGCGGGACGCGGGAGGATACGGTATGACAGAATTTGAACAGCTGCAGGCGGTTGTGGCGAAGCTGCGCGACAGAGAAAGCGGCTGCCCGTGGGACCGCGCGCTGACCCATGACAGTCTGAAGCCAACCTGCATAGAGGAGGCTGCGGAAGTGATCTGCGGGATCAATATCCTGAACGAGACAGGAAACCCCGAGAGTCTGGCTGAGGAGCTCGGGGATCTGCTCCTTCAGGTCGTAATGCACGCGCAGATCGCGGAAGAGGAAGGGCTGTTCACAATGGATGATGTTGCACGGGGCGTCAGTGAGAAGATGGTGCGGCGGCATA
>JAFVEX010000062.1 GCA_017475785.1 Eubacterium sp.
TGGAATTTGAAAGATTAAAAGCAATTGTAGCAGAACTTCTGGATCTTGATGAGGATAAGATCACCCCGGACGCATCTTTTAAAGATGACCTGGGCGCTGATTCCATCGATCTGGTGGAGCTGCACATGGCACTCGAGGACGAGACCGGCCTGACAATTCCGGATGAGAAGCTGGTGGAATTCAAGACCGTTCAGGACGTACTCGACTACATTAAGGAAAACGCCTGAGAAGGCAGTGGCAGATGGATCAGACAGTTGCGGCAGAAATTCGTGTATATGGAATCGTGCAGGGGATCGGCTTCCGCCCTTTTACAGCGCGGCTCGCCAGAGTCTGCGGCATTTCCGGCACAGTCTGCAACAGAGGTCCGTTTGTCGAAATTACAGCAGAGGGCAGGCAAGCATCTGTCGCGGCGTTTATCCGGCGCCTGCGCACAGACGCGCCTTCGCGCGCTGCCATTCTGAAACTGGAGCATCATGAAATATCGCCCGCCGGGCTGAAGTCTTTTCGCATTCTTCCAAGCGAAAAAACCCGGGGCGATATTTTTGTGTCTCCGGACATCGCGATCTGCAAAACCTGCAGCAGAGAATTGTTCGATCCCGCGAACCGGCGGTATCTGCATCCGTTTATTAACTGCACCGCGTGCGGGCCGCGCGTGACGATTCTGGACGCCATGCCCTATGACCGGCAGAGGACGAGCATGAAGGCGTTTCCGATGTGTGAAGCGTGCGCGTCGGAATATGCCGATCCAGCCACCAGGAGGTATCACGCCCAGCCGGTCTGCTGCAATGACTGCGGGCCGGAGCTTTATCTGCTGGGGGAGCCGGTGCGCGGAAAAGAAGCTCTGCTTCGGACGCGCGAAGTAATCCGTTCCGGCGGAATCGCGGCAGTCAAGGGAATCGGCGGTTTTCACCTCTGTGCGGACGCCGCCAGTGATGACGCAGTTCTGCGGCTGCGGAAACTGAAAAACCGGCCATTTAAACCGTTTGCGGTCATGATGCGCGATCTGGAGACAGTGCGCCGGTACTGCGCGGTGACAGAGGAACAGGCAGAGATACTGGAAGGACCAAATAAGCCGATCCTGCTGCTCCCGAAGCTAAACCCGGACGCAGACGCAGAATCGAGGCAGCTGCGGGATGGGCTGCCGGATGCAGACGCCGGAATGAGGCAGCTGCGGGATGGGCTGCCGTACGCAGGCGCCGGAACGAAGCAGTTACAGGATGGGCTGCCGGATCGGATGCAGGCATGTGAACCGGGCAGGCTTTCCAGATTTGCCGCGCCGGATAATCCAAGACTTGGCGTCATGCTTCCATATGCCCCGGTGCAGTTACTGCTGTTTTCATGGCCCGACGGAAAAGAGATGCCGGACGCGCTGATCATGACCAGTGGAAATGCGCAGGATACGCCGATCTGCATGAATGATGAAGAAGCAGCTCGATTTTTATCGCCCCTTTGTGATACGATTTTATCGAACGACCGGGAAATCAGGCTCCGGGCAGATGACTCGGTGATGGACTGGTTTGACGGAGAGCCGTATATGGTCCGGCGGTCTCGCGGCTACGCGCCGCTTCCGGTCATGGTGACAGAATCACGTGACTGGCAGACGCCGGAAATCGCAGCAGGAAAGAATCTGAGAAGCAATGCAGAAGAGGCTCCGGAAGGCATTGAAGAAGAGACTCCGAAAAGCACTGCAGAAGAGGCTTCGGGAAACGCCGAAGAAAAGACTTCGAAAAGCGCAGCAGAAGATGTCCTGAAAGGGGCAGCAGTAAAGGATCCGGGAGACATTGCAGAAAAGGTTCCGAAATGTACTGCAGTAAAGGCTCCGGGAAAAGTGCTGGGAATCGGGGGAGAGCTGAAAAACGCGTTCTGCCTCGCTTCAGAAGAATTATACTATTTATCCCCTTATATCGGGAATCTGACAGATGTGCGGGGGACGGATGCGCTGGAATCTGCTGTCACACGAATGGAAGAGCTGCTGGAGATCCGGCCGGACAGGGTCGTATGTGACCTGCATCCCGGCTACATGTCCTCAGGAACGGCAAAAAGAATTGCCGCCATCAATGGAATACCAGTCGAGATGGTACAGCATCATCACGCGCATATACTCTCGTGCATGGCCGAAAATGACTGCCAGGAACCTGTGATTGGCATTGCGTTTGACGGAACCGGATACGGGTCGGATGGAACAGTCTGGGGCGGGGAATTTCTGATCGCAGACCGAAGCGGATTCCAAAGAGCCGGGTCGATTGAGCCCTTCACACAGACAGGCGGTGATCTTGCCCCGCGGGAAGGCTGGCGCGCCGCAGCGGCGCTGCTGATGCAGGGATGCCATACGAAAAAGATGACAGCAGACGAACCGGAAAGTGGAAGAACAGGGGCGAAACTGGAAGAACCAGAAGGCAGAATGATCAAGGGAAAAACAGAACGACCGAAAACCGGTATGACAGGGGACAAACCGGACAAACCGGAAGCTGGCATGGCCGAAAAAATGTTGATTCAGCTTGGCGTCTGTACGGCCGACGAGCTTCGACTCGTTCGGGCAATGATTCAAAATGGCATCAATGCCATTCCCTCATCCAGCGCCGGACGTGTTTTCGACGCCGCCAGCGCCGTGCTCGGACTGCGCCGATGCTCTACCAGCGAGGGAGAGGCGTCTATGGTGCTGCAGTTTGCAGCAGAAAAATACCAGAAGGTTATAGGGAATTTGCCGGAACCACTGCAAAGAGACAGTCTGGCCGAATATGCCCGACGGATTCCGCTGGCGCAGACGCAATGTAGTTCCCATCCAGATGGAAGAGCCGGCGATACAGCAAGTCAGGCACAAAGCAGTTCACTTTTACAGATTCCGGTATCATGTCAGGCGCAATGCAGTTCGTTTTTTCAAATTCCGGTGTCATGGCTGATCAGGGAACTTGCGGTTCGCAGACAGAGCCGGATGCCGCAAAAAGAATCCGGAAGAGAGGATCAGTTACAACAGGCAGAATCCGGCAGACAGGGGCAGATTCCGCAGGCAGAACCTGGCAGACAGGGGCAGATTCCGCCGGCAGAATCCAGCAGACAGGGCCAGTTACAGCCGGCAGAACCTGGCAGACAGGAGCAGATTCTGCAGGCAGAACCCGGCAGACAGGGGCAGATTCCGCAGGCAGACCCATCACACGCAATCTGCCGGCTGGCGTATGAGTTTCACGAAGCTATGGCCGTGCTGATCGCCCGCGGCGCGGAGCGATGCCGGGATCTGAGCGGGCTGAATACTGTCGCACTCTCCGGCGGCGTGATGCAGAACACTTTGCTGCTCTCCCGCTGCATCAAGCATCTGGAGGACGCAGGATTCCGCGTCCTGCGCCATCACATGGTACCCCCAAATGACGGAGGGATTGCCCTGGGACAGGCGTATTACCGGCCGTGATTTTGCACAATCTGGCATTTTGGGATAGAAGAAGTATTGCAATTATCTGAGATAATTCATAAAAAGAAAGGACCACAGACGCATGATTCAGGATATTGCCCCAAATGTTTTTCATAATGAATTTCATGACCGCCAGCCGCAGGCGCATGAGCATGTGCTTATGTATCGCGGCGATCAGGCTTTGATTGGTTACGATGAGGAGGGGCGTTTGATCTACCCGACCATTGATCAGTTTGCCGGAAGGGATATTTCCTACACCTACCTGTTTGCGGTAGATAATACGGAGTATTTTCTCGGCGATCTCAAAGAAGATTACATTCCGGAAGGTTTTTCTTATGAAAATATGTTTGTGTTCCGGAAGACAAGGCCGATGAACCGCGCGTTTGCCGGCGTCACAGGACATTCTCTCTACGAGTGGTACGAGGGGCATACGTACTGCGGACGCTGCGGGACGCCGACAGAGAAGGATCACAAAGAGCGTATGGTGAGATGTCCGAAATGCGGGCTTATGAATTATCCGCGCATCAGTCCGGCGGTAATCGTGGCAGTCACGCACAACGGAAAGATTCTGATGAGCAAATACGCCGGCCGGGGATACACCCGGTTTGCGCTGCTGGCAGGATTTGCGGAGATCGGGGAGACCATCGAGCAGACCGTCCACAGAGAAGTGATGGAGGAGGTCGGAGTCCGGGTGAAAAACCTCCGGTTTTACAAGAGTCAGCCGTGGCCGTTTTCCAGTTCGCTCCTGATGGGGTTTTTCTGTGACCTGGACGGGGACGAAGAAACGCTTACGCTGGATCACGAAGAACTCTCGATGGCCGGGTGGTATACCCCGGAGGAGGTGCCGGAGGATGATGAAATTTCTCTGACACGCGAGATGATGCAGATGTTCAAAAAGGGAACTTATCCAAGATAAAAAGAAAAGGAGAAAAATATGAGAATACTGGTGACTGGCGGCGCGGGCTATATTGGCAGCCACACGTGCGTGGAGCTTCTGATTGAGGGGCATGAGGTAGTAATTCTGGACAACCTTTATAATTCCAGCAGGAAGGCTGTGGAACGGGTTCAGGAGATTGCCGGGAAGACGGTGACGTTTTATGAGGCGGATATCCGTGACCGCGCGGCGCTGGAGGATATTTTCGCGAAAGAAGCGATTGACGCGGTGATTCATTTTGCGGGGCTGAAAGCGGTCGGAGAATCGGTCGCGAAGCCGATTGAATATTATGAAAACAATATCGGGGGAACACTGACGCTCTGTGATGTGATGCGGAATGCAGGCGTCCGGAACATCATCTTCAGTTCATCGGCGACGGTCTACGGGGATCCTGCGGAAATCCCGATTACAGAGAATTGCCCGAAGGGTGTCTGCACAAATCCTTACGGATGGACAAAATCCATGCTGGAACAGATTCTGACGGACATTCATACTTCGGACGAGGAGTGGAATGTCGTACTTCTGCGCTATTTTAATCCGATTGGCGCGCACAGAAGCGGCATGATCGGAGAGGATCCCAAGGGTATCCCTAATAATCTGCTGCCCTATGTCGCGCAGGTCGCCATCGGAAAGCTGCCGCAGATCGGCGTCTTTGGAAATGATTATGATACGCCGGACGGTACCGGCGTGCGAGACTATATTCACGTTGTGGATCTTGCCCGCGGCCACGTTAAGGCACTTGCCAAACTGGCGCCGGGCAGCGGCGTATCTGTGTACAATCTGGGTACCGGAAACGGCTACAGTGTGCTGGATGTCATCCACGCGTTTGAAAAAGCCTGCGGCCACGCGCTCCCGTACGAAATTAAGCCGCGCCGCCCCGGCGACATCGCTGCCTGCTACGCGAAGTGCGATAAGGCGAAAGCGGAGCTGGGCTGGGAGGCCGAGTACGGGATCGAGGAGATGTGCGCTGATTCCTGGAGATGGCAGAGCCAGAACCCGAACGGGTATGCGGATTAATCAGCGCTCAGCCCGGATACACCAGTTTGTCAGGCATGGCGAAGTACCCGGTTCAGCCCGGATACACCAGTTTGTCAGGCATGGCGAAGTACCCGGCTCAGCCCGGACACACCAGCCTGTCAGGCATGGTGAAGTACCCGATTCAGCCCGGATATACCAGCCTGTCAGGCATGGCGAAGTACCCTGATTCAGTTCGGATACACCAGCCTGTCAGGCGTGATGTGGTACAGGACGTCCAGATAACGCCGCGCATAGTACTTTGCCATATAGATATTCATATCAAGATAGTTGCCGCAGTCGCGCGGGGAGGCACCGGGAATATCTCCTTCAAAATCCCGGATATATTCAAAGGTGCGCCGGATCAGCGTCACAATCTCCTCGGATTCCAGATCGCCGCGCAGCAGCAGGTAGAATCCGGTCCGGCAGCCCATCGGGCCAAAATAGACGATGCGGTCCTTCCATATGCGGTCATTCCGCAGGAAGGTCGCTCCGACATGTTCAATAGCATGAACCTCTGCCGTATTCATGACCGGTTCCTCATTCGGAGAGGTAATGCGCAGGTCAAAGGTTGTGACGACGTCGCCTCCCACAGGATCCTTGCGCGAGACGTAGATGCCCGGCTGCAGCCTGAAGTGATCGATGGTGAAGCTTGCGATTTTTTCCATGGGATTACTCCTTTCTTTGCTTCTTACAGTGCATTTTAGCACAGGATGCCGATATGAGAAGGGAAAAACGAAAAATTACAGTGAAAAACGCGTCTGTACAGGCTGTGGAATAAGCTTTCTGAGATCTTCTGGCAGCGGAGCGGCAAAGCACATCGTCGCTCCTGTGATGGGGTGTGTAAACATAAGCTTCCAGGCGTGCAGCGCCTGGCGGCGAATCTCCACGAGCTGCCGGGTTTCGGATCCTGCATCGCGGAACAGAGGGTGATACAGTGTGTCGCCGGCCAGCGGGTGACCGGCGGCTGCCAGATGCACCCGGATCTGGTGTGTACGTCCTGTTTCCAGCTGCAGTTCGACAAGGGAAAATACATTGTGCCCAGATTCGGCATTGTGCCTGGATCCACCATTGCACCCGGATCCGGAGGCATCTCCGTTCTCTGCAGCTGTATCAAGCGGTTCTGCAAAAGCGCGCGGAAAAACTGCCAGGCGCCGGAAATGTGTCACGGCGCGGTCACCGTTTACCGGATCAATGCAGCGTTCAATCAGAGAGCCTTCCTTCCGGCCGATCGGCTGGTCTATCGTTCCGGCCGGCGGAACTTCTCCGTCAGCGACGGCCAGATAGGTGCGGGAGATTTCACGTCTCTGCAGAGCTTCCTCCAGAAGAGAAGCCGCGTAAACATTGTTTGCCAGAATCAGAAGTCCGGTTGTGTCGCGGTCGAGCCGGTTGATGCAGCGGAACACATATGGAATTCCGCGGTCTTCATACAGCTTCGCGATGCCGTTTGCCAGCGTATCTGCCGGGTGATTTATCGCCGGGTGGATCGAGATGCCTGCCGGCTTGTTGATCACCATCAGATCCTCGTCCTCGTGCACGATTTCAAATGGAACAGGGGCGGGTACAATATTGACGGAGGATTGGTCATCCCGCACAGTCACCGCAAGTTCATCATTTATCTGCAGCGCGTCTGAAAACCAGACGTGCTTTTTGTTGCGCAGGACAGCGTCCGGATGCGGCTTCAGAGAGGCAAGGATATGGCGGGAGTAGCCCTTTCCGCGCAAAAACTGATGGACGGTGGCAGGCAGATCCTTGTCAGATATTCGATAGATAAAAGTACGTTCCATGCGCAGTTCCTGTCTTGTCTGGTCAACATGAAGGCTGACATTTTTAGTGATGAGTACACTCTTTTTTATCGTTCGCGATAACTGTATCGGGAACCGGCCGGAATGTCAACAAACCATTCATCGGAAAAACCAATATTTGCAGAGCAAGACGCAGCCAGACTTTTCCAGCAAAACATAAAAAAAGAAAACATAAATTTATACTTGACGTAATTATATGGTTTATGTATAATGCTTATGTAAATGCATTTACGGGTTTATTACACTTTTTGATTTATCAGTGGTTCCTGAGAGGAGGAAATAGATTATGACAGTCAGAAAACATCCGGACAGGGATGTCTATGGGGACAATTATTTGCGCGAATCTTCTTCTGCGTACAATCTGCAGGCGGATGACGAGGATGATCTCACGGGATGGGACAGGCCGACGAAAGAATTTCCGCGGCAGGGTCATTATACGATTGACGACTACGCGAAGCTGCCTGAGAACA
>JAFVEX010000063.1 GCA_017475785.1 Eubacterium sp.
AGGGGAAGGCAGATGTGTATCTGCGGTCACCCACTTGACTTCGCCTAGGAGTCAAAACAGCAGGATCGGCATACCGGGTTTTTTATGGGCTTTTTTAGAAAAGACAACTTAAGAAAAGACGTTGAAGGCGTCCAGGAGTTCGGCTGCGGCTTTGACGCGGCCGGATATTCCTGCAGTACCGGACTGCAAATGCCGCAGAGAGGGAGATTCGTAGGCTGAAAGATCTCCCGGTAATCATGGCTTTCCGGGAATTTCCCGCCGGAGTTGCTTTTCTGAAGGTTGCGGTACAGGCCGGCTTTGCTGCAGCAGAATTGCGCAAAGCTGCCAGGGTCTGTCCGGGACTGCGTAGGAAAAGACGTTCGCGCGCGTAAAGCGCAAAGGAAGTGTCCGCATGCCTGTCCCAAGGCCGGAGAAGTGTGCGGGAAACAGGGTGGTACCGCGGAAAAGCTTCGTCCCTGACGGTTTCTGTCAGCGGACTTTTTTTATGCAAAAAAAACAGTTAAGGAGTAATGATCATGAATGAAGAACTGAGAGCAAAATTGTCAGAGGTGGTTGAGAAGAGCATGAACCGCCTGAATCTTGCCGGGAATCTTGACGCGCTCAATGAGATCCGCGTCAGCGTGCTGGGCAAAAAAGGCGAGCTGAAGCAGCTCATGAAGGGCATGAAGGACGTTCCGCCGGAGGACCGTCCCAAAATCGGTCAGATGGTCAATGATGCCCGTGAGCGGATCGAGAGCAGGATGGAAGAGGTGAAGAAAAATCTCGAGAAGGCAGCGCTGCAGGCCAGGATTGCTTCTGAGACGATCGATGTTACGCTTCCCGCGCGCCGCGCCGATATCGGCCACCGTCATCCGAACACAATCGCACTGGAGGAGGTGCAGAGGATATTTGTCGGAATGGGCTATGAAGTCGTCGAGGGTCCCGAGATTGAGTACGACGAGTACAATTTTGAGAAGCTGAACATCCCCGCGAATCATCCGGCAAAGGATGAGCAGGATACGTTCTACATCAACAAAGAGATCTTGCTGCGCACCCAGACATCTCCGATTCAGGCGCGCATTATGGAGCAGGGAAAGCTCCCGATCCGCATGATTGCGCCCGGACGTGTATTCCGCTCAGATGAGGTGGACGCGACGCATTCTCCTTCGTTCCATCAGATTGAAGGACTTGTCGTCGACAAACATATCACGCTGGCCGACCTGAAGGGCACTCTGGCAGAATTTGCGCGCGAGCTGTTTGGTCCTGAGACAAAGACAAAATTCCGCCCGCATCACTTCCCGTTCACCGAGCCCAGCGCGGAGATGGATGTGAGCTGCTTTAAATGCGGCGGAAAAGGATGCCGGTTCTGCAAGGGCGAGGGGTGGATCGAAATCCTCGGCTGCGGCATGGTTCATCCGCACGTATTCGAGATGTGCGGGATTGATCCGCAGGAGTACACGGGCTTCGCGTTCGGCGTAGGACTCGAGCGCATCGCGCTTCTGAAATACGAAATCGACGACATGCGTCTTCTGTATGAAAACGACGTGCGTTTTTTGAGACAGTTCTGATCAAATATATAAAGGAGAAGATAAGCTATGAACACTTCCATGTCATGGATTAAGATGTATGTACCGGAGCTGGATGTCTCCGCGCAGGAATACATGGACGGAATGACCCTCTCCGGTACAAAGGTGGAGAACTATGTCCGTCTTGACGAGGATCTGAAGGATATTGTTGTCGGCCGTGTGATGGAGATGGAGAAACATCCGGACGCGGATCACCTCTTTATCTGCCAGGTGGATCTCGGCGGCGGGAAGACGACGCAGATTGTCACCGGCGCGCCGAATGTCTCTGTCGGTATGCTGACGCCTGTCGTACTGCCTGGCGGAAAAGTTGCCGGCGGGCATGACGGCACGATGACCAGCGGCGGAATTACGATTAAACCCGGCAAGCTCCGGGGCGTCGAGTCAAATGGAATGATGTGCTCGATCGAGGAGCTCGGCTCATCCAG
Source organism: Eubacterium sp. (assembly GCA_017475785.1). Next base: position 1,991 of record JAFVEX010000063.1, read on the forward strand.
AGAATACTATCCAGAGGCGCCCGAGCTGGGACTTTATGTTTTCCCTGAGGACGCGGGTGTAAAACCGGGCGACGACGCCATTCACGCGCTTGGCCTGGATGATATCAACATTGAATATGAGATCACTTCAAACCGTGTGGACTGCTACAGTGTCATCGGCATCGCGCGGGAGGCCGCAGCAACCTTCCGGAAGCCTTTTGTGCCGCCGGTTGTAACGGAAACCGGAAATGATGAAGATGCTTCGGACTATATTACAGTCGAAATCAAAAACCGCGCACTGTGCCCGCGGTACTGCGCGCGTGTGGTGAAAAATGTTAAAATCGCGCCGTCGCCGAAGTGGATGCAGCGCGCGCTTGCCGCAAACGGAATTCGTCCGATCAACAACCTGGTTGACATCACAAATTATGTCATGGAAGAATACGGACAGCCGATGCACGCGTATGATCTGGACAAAATAGCCGGACGCAAAATCATTGTCAGCAACGCGGAGGACGGAGAAACCTTCGTCACGCTGGACGGCCAGGAGCGCACGATGGATCACGATGTTCTGATGATTCGCGACGCCGAAAAAGCAGTCGGCATCGCAGGCATCATGGGCGGAGAGGATTCGATGATCACAGACTCTGTCCAGAATCTGCTTTTTGAGGCCGCGAACTTCGACGGAACCAATATTCGTCTGTCTGCCAAGCGGATCGGCCTGCGCACCGATGCCTCTGGAAAATTCGAAAAGGGACTGGATCCGAACAACGCGGAGGCGGCCATCAACCGCGCCTGCCAGCTGATTGAGGAATTCGGCGCCGGAGAGGTAGTCGGCGGTATCGTGGATGATTATCAGGAGCCGGTCGGTGAAAAGCGCGTACCCTTTGAGCCGGAAAAAATCAACGCGCTCCTTGGAACGGATCTCTCTGAAGAGAAGATGCTGGAGTACCTCGCGTCTGTAGAGCTTTATCAGGATCCGGAAAGCGGAGACATCATCGTGCCGACCTTCCGTCAGGACGTGCTCCGCACATGTGATATCGCCGAGGAGGTCGCGCGGTTCTTTGGATATGACAACATTCCGACCACCCTTCCAAGCGGCGAGGCGACGACCGGAAAGCTGCCGTTTAAGCTGCGGATCGAGGAAAAAGCGAGAGATGTGGCGGAATACTGCGGATTCTCGCAGGGAATGTGCTACTCGTTTGAGAGCCCGAAGGTATTTGACAAACTGCTGCTGGACGCGGATGATCCCCTTCGCAGCGCGATCCGGATCGCAAATCCGCTCGGCGATGATTTCTCCATCATGCGCACGACGCCGCTGAATGGAATCCTGACGTCTCTCTCTACGAATTATAACCGCAGAAACAAGAATGTACGCCTCTATGAGCTCGGCAACATTTATCTGGCGGAGGAGCTTCCTCTGAAGGAGCTGCCTGATGAGCGGATGCAGCTTACGCTCGGCATGTACGGCTCCGGGGATTTTTATGATATGAAGGGCGTCGTGGAAGAATTCTTCGGGCAGATCGGGATGCATCAGCGGGTACGCTATGACCGTGACGCCGGAAAGAACTTCCTTCATCCGGGACGTCAGGCGCTGATCGTGTATGAGGGCAAGACCCTCGGCTATATCGGAGAACTGCATCCGGAAGTGGCTGATACCTATGCGCTGGACGGCACGCGCACGTATCTTGCGGTGCTTGATCTTCCTGAGGTTCTGCCGTTTGCTACCTTTGACAGAAAGTTCGTCGGCATCGCGCGGTATCCGGCCGTCACCAGAGATCTTTCCATGGTCGTTCCGCACGCTGTTGAGGCGGCGTCGATAGAGGATATGATCCGTCAGCGGGGAGGCAAGATTCTGGAGAGCGTCGCGCTGTTTGACCTCTATGAAGGAGACCAGGTAGCAGAAGGCTTTAAGTCCATGGCTTATTCGATCGTATTCCGTTCTTCGGAGAAGACCCTGGAAGAAGCCGACATCACATCCGCCATGAAAAAGATCCTGAACGGACTGTCCGGCATGGGCATTGAGCTGCGCCAGTAAAGCGTGATCCGGATATTTTCAGGCAGGAGGAGATTACAATAAATGACCATATATATTATCCGCCATGGACAGACGGACTGGAATCTGGAGGGGCGCCTGCAGGGACACAGCGGTGCCGACCTGAATGAAAACGGCGTGTCTCTGGCGGTCGAGACAGCGCAGCATCTGGCGGACATTCCTTTTGATCTGTGTTATACAAGTCCGGCGCTCCGCGCGAAACATACGGCAGAGCTGATTCTCGCAGGACGCGGCGTCCCGGTTATCGAGGAGCCGCGCCTGATGGAAATCGGTTTTGGCATCTGGGAGGGAATTCAGGCATTTGGAAAAAATGCCGAGATTCACTTTCAGCCGGAGGTTTTTCAGGTGTTCCTGTATGATCCGATGGCCTACATTCCCCCGGAAGGAGGCGAATCGATCTCTGATGTGCTGAAGCGCACAAACGCGTTTCTGGACGAGCTGCTCACAGCACCGGATCTTCAGGACAAAACGATTTTGCTGTCCACACACGGCTGCGCGTCCAGAGCGCTCATGAACCGGTTTTACGAGAATCCCGAAAAATTCTGGCAGGAAGGCGTCCCCGGCAACTGCGCGGTCAGCAGAATCTCTGTGACAGACGGCGTTCCGTCACTGACGATGCGCGATCACGTTTACTGTCAGGCTGATACGGACGACATGTGGGCGAAACAGGAGATGAGAACCACGCATGAAGACAAGTGATTTTTACTATGAGCTGCCTGAAGAGCTGATCGCGCAGGATCCGCTGGAGGACCGCGGCGCGTCCCGCATGCTGGCAGTTGACCGCGTGACAGGTGAAGTGACTGATACGCACTTTTCCAGGCTTCTGGATTACCTGCGCCCCGAAGATACCCTTGTGATCAACGACACAAAGGTAATTCCGGCGCGGCTGCTCGGCTTCCGGGAGCCGTCGGGCGGCGCTGTCGAGGTACTGCTGCTGAAGCGCAGAACCGATCAGATCTGGGAGACGCTCGTGCGTCCCGGCAGAAAGTGCCGTCCCGGCGCCCGGCTGTCATTCGGCGGCGGGCTGCTGCGCGCGGAAGTGCTGGAGGTCGTTGACGACGGAAACCGGCTGATCCGCTTCGATTATGAAGGGATTTTTGAGGAGCTTCTGGATCAGCTTGGTGAAATGCCGCTGCCTCCCTATATCAGGCATAAATTACAGGATAAAAACCGATACCAGACCGTCTACGCGAAACACGAAGGATCAGCCGCGGCCCCGACTGCGGGTCTTCACTTTACAGAGGAAATGCTGGACAATATCGGACGGGCAGGAATCAAAATAGCCCGCATTACGCTGCATGTAGGTCTGGGAACGTTCCGCCCTGTCAAGGCGGAGGAGATCACGGATCATCACATGCATGCTGAATATTATCAGATTTCTGATGAGGCGGCAGAGTGCATCAACCAGACACACAGCCGCGACGGCAGAATCATCGCGGTCGGAACGACCAGCTGCCGGACGCTGGAATCGGCGGCAGACGGCAAAGGCCATGTCAGGGCGGAGAGCGGATGGACGGATATCTTTATCTATCCGGGATATGAGTTCCAGGCGGTCGACGGGCTGATTACAAATTTTCATCTGCCTGAGTCAACCCTGATCATGCTGGTGTCTGCCTTCGCCGGGAGAGAGCATGTGCTGCAGGCTTATCGCCACGCAGTAGAAGAGCGGTACAGATTTTTCTCGTTTGGAGACTGCACATTGTTTCTGTAGTTACCGTTGTTGCTGTTCTCTTAAATACTATGACAATGATTTCACAAAAGAGGTTGCAAAGAGCAGCCTTTTTTGATATAACATTGTTATAATTTAAACAAAGTAGCCGGAGGTATTACGATGGATGTACAAAAACTATATGCGGAGAAGCTGGTAACGGCGGAAGAAGCGGTTCAGGTGGTCAAGTCCGGAGACTGGGTGGACTATGGATGGTGCTGCAACCATCCGGACGCGCTGGATAAGGCACTGGCTGCGCGCAAGGATGAGCTGTATGATGTGAAGCTGCGGGGCGGTGTGACCATGTGGATCCCGGAGGTCTGCAAGGCGGAGGATGCCGCGGAGCATTTCACCTGGAATTCCTGGCATTGCACCGGTGTCGACCGCAAGATTATCCAGAAGGGTGTCGGATATTTTGCGCCGATGCGTTATTCTGAGCTGCCGCGTTTCTACCGGGACGGCAATGTATCGGTGGATGTTGCCATGATTCAGGTTACCCCGATGGATGCGCACGGCAACTTCAATTTCGGTCTGTCTGCGTCCCATCTCGCGGACATGCTGTCAGTGGCGAAGAAGATCATTGTCGAAGTCAATGAAAACCAGCCGTGGGTCTACGGACTGACCGGTTCTGAGATCAATATTCAGGATGTTGATTTTGTCGTAGAGGGCAGCAATCCTCCGGTCGCAGCCATGGGCGCGGCAGGAGAGCCAACTGATATCGATAAGGCGGTCGCGCGCCTGATTGTGGAACAGATTCCGGACGGCGCGTGCCTGCAGCTCGGAATCGGCGGCATGCCGAATGCAGTCGGCTCCATGATCGCGCAGTCGGACCTGAAAGATCTGTCGGTTCACACGGAGATGTATGTCGACAGCTTCTATGAAATCGCAAAGGCCGGCAAGATCACCGGAAAACGCAAAGCACTGGATAAAGGCCGCCAGGTATATGCATTCGCCGCCGGAACGCAGGAAATGTATGACTATATCAACCGCAATCCGGATGTCATGTGCGCGCCGATCGATTACACCAATGATGTCCATGTAATCTCGCAGATCGATAACTTTATTTCGATCAATAACGCCATCGACATGGATCTCTTCGGACAGGTCAACGCGGAAACAGCCGGAACTCGCCATATATCAGGAACCGGCGGGCAGCTGGACTTCGTCATGGGCGCCTATCTGTCCAAAGGGGGCAAGAGCTTTGTCTGTATGTCATCTACTATGAAGGATAAAGAAGGCAATCTCAAAAGCCGTATCACACCGGTGCTCAAGTCCGGCAGCGTCGTGACCGATCCGCGCAGTGCAGTGCAGTACCTGGTGACAGAATACGGCATGATCAATCTGAAGGGCGCGTCGACCTGGGAGCGTGCGGAGCGCATTGTCTCGATCGCGCATCCGGACTTCCGCGACGAGCTGATCAAAGAGGCGGAGAAGCTTCACATCTGGAGACAGAGCAACAAGCGATAATGAAAACACACCCCTGATCTCCCCGGACATGTCCTTTGCGTTTCCGAGGAGAT
>JAFVEX010000064.1 GCA_017475785.1 Eubacterium sp.
CAGTCCAAGGAGGCGCTGCGCGGCGCCGCCCAGACTGAGATCAATCTGGTCGGAGGACAGGGGCAATGCCCGGATCCAGTTCATTTCGGCAGAGGCGTCTCTCCAGGGACTGTCCGTTCCAAAGAGGACATGGTCTGCGCCGAATACATGTACCATTTCACAGAATTCTTCTGGCGAGAGCAGCGGCAGATCCTCGGGCTTGTGGTACCCGTCATCCAGCGGAGTGATCTCCCGGATTGAAAAAGAGGTATCAAGATACGCGCCGCTTCCGGCAAGCAGTCTGACGGCGCGGTCCCACTCTTTCCAGCCGCCCATGTGCGCAAGCACAAGATGGACGTCCGGTACAGCTTCCAGCGCGTTTGCGGCCATCTCAGGGGAGCAGTGAACGACTCCCGGAAAGCCGATGTCCAGACCGGTGTGTGTCACGACGAACAGACCGAGCGCTGCCGCGCGCCTGAGAATCTCCAGAAAGCGCGGATCATCGAGATCAGCTCCCTGATAAACCGGATGAATCTTGATTCCGCGAAAACCGTTTTCTGCGGCCCATTCTATCTGCGCTTCCAGATCCTCACAGGCAGGGTGCATAGCGGCCAGCGACAGCAGGCCGCGCGCCCGGTTTTTTTCGCGCTCCGCGAGGGCTGCCTGATTGATTTTAGGCACCTGCTTCGCGGAAGTAGCAACCGGGAGAATAACCGACAGATCGACGCCCGCGCTGCGGGCAGAAGCGGCAAGCCCTGCCGCCGTCCCGTCCGTAAACGGGGGCGTGTGTGACTTGCCGCTCAGAATATTCAGAGTCGATTCTGCGATTTTGTCGGGGAAAATATGTGTGTGAATGTCAATTATCATCAGGCTTCTTCTCCATCTCCAAGCGCCTCGCTCTGCGCCACGACTACCTTTCTATCATAGCATGCGAAGGTTTCTTCCACAAGCTGCTTATCCGGAGAAGGTGTAAACAGCGATACAACCGGGACGATGATCAGGCCTGCGATCATGCAGAACGCGCCGGCATTGATCGGAGACTGCAGAAGTACCGGGAGACTGCTTCTCGCCAGCATGTTAATCATCATGAACACAACTGAAAACAGGAAGCTGCACCAGCATGCCGCAGAAGTCGTCCGCTTTGAGTACAGGCCATACAGGAACGGTGCCAGGAACGCGCCTGCCATCGCGCCCCAGGAAATGCCCATCAGCTGAGCAATGAACGTGACGCTGGATTTGTACTGGATCAGCGCGATCACGACCGAGATGCCGATGAAGACGACGATCAGGGCACGCATGATCAGCAGCTGCCTTTTTTCATCCATTTTCTTGATCACATGTCCCTTCAGCAGATCCAGTGTCAGAGTAGAACTGGAAGCCAGCACGAGGGAGGAGAGCGTAGACATCGAGGCAGAAAGAACCAGGATGACCACGACGGCGATCAGGATGTCCGGCAGACCAGAGAGCATGGTCGGCACGATCGAGTCAAATCCGCCGCTTGCGATATCGACCTTGTCTGAGAACAGACGGCCGAATCCGCCAAGGAAATAGCAGCCGCCGGCGACGATGAAAGCGAATGCTGTCGAAATGACGGTGCCTCGTCCGATGGACTTCTCGCTTTTGATCGCGTAGAACTTCTGAACCATCTGCGGGAGCCCCCATGTGCCGAGCGAAGTCAGAATGACGACGCCGAGAAGGTTCAGGGGATCCGGTCCGAAGAAGGAGTTAAAGACGCCGGGTGTGGCGGAGACCTCCGGATCGCTGATCTGCGCAAGTCCGTCAAGAGCGGCGAGGAAACCTCCCTGACTCTTCAGGACGGCCGCGATTACGGCGACGATGCCGACGATCATGATCAGGCCCTGAATGAAGTCGTTGATCGCGGTTGCCATGTATCCGCCGGCGATGACATAGACACCGGTCAGAACAGCCATCGCGATGACACAGACGGAGTAATCAATATTAAATGCCATGCCGAACAGACGGGAGAGACCGTTGTACAGGGAGGCAGTGTACGGAATCATAAAGATGAATGTGATCACGGAAGCAGCGATTTTCAGGCTGCTTTTATTGAAACGCTTTCCGAAAAATTCCGGCATGGTGGCGGTGTTCAGGTGCTGCGTCATAATACGGGTGCGGCGTCCCAGAATTGCCCACGCGAGGAGGGAACCGATCAGCGCGTTGCCGATGCCGACCCATGTCGACGCGATTCCGTACTTCCAGCCGAACTGGCCTGCATATCCGACGAAGATGACGGCTGAGAAATAGGATGTGCCATACGCAAACGCCGTCAGCCAGGGGCCGACGTTGCGGCCGCCGAGTACGAATCCATTGACATCCGTTGCGTTTTTCCGGCAGTAGAGGCCGATGCCGACCATGAGTGCGAAGAACACCACGAGCATAAGAATTTTAATCACCATAACAATATTTCCTCTCATTTTGATAATTTGACGCATTAAAGTGTAACACTTAAACGCTTTAAAGTCAAGAAGCAATAAAATTAAAAAACGGTTGCGATAATATTGCATTTCTGGAGGTAATGTGTTAGAATAGCATGGATTTTTATTTCTTTATCAGGTTATAACAAAAATTAATCACTACAAATAATCAGGTACCAGCACGAAGCTGAACCGCACAGCAGCACATTTCAAAGGGGGGATTCCTGTGCGAACCTTCAATAAATCATCGAAGCTTGACAACGTTCTTTATGATGTCCGCGGCCCGGTCGTTGAAGAAGCCGCGCGGATGGAAGAATCCGGGAAGAAGATTCTGAAGCTGAACATCGGCAATCCGGCGCCCTTCGGGTTCACAGCGCCTGATGAGGTCATCCAAGATATGATTTCCAACGTGACAGACTGCGAGGGCTACTCGGATTCCAAGGGCCTGTTTTCCGCGCGCAAGGCGATCATGCAGTACTACCAGCTCAAGAAGCTTCCAAACCTGAACATCGGGCACATTTATACCGGAAACGGCGTAAGCGAGCTGATTCAGCTGGCCATGAACGCCCTTCTGGATGACGGAGACGAGATCCTGATCCCGGCGCCGGATTATCCGCTGTGGACTGCCTGCGCAACGCTTGCGGGCGGAAAACCGGTGCACTATATCTGCGACGAGCAGGCGGACTGGTATCCGGACGTAGACGATATCGAGAGCAAAATCACAGACAGAACCAAGGCGATTGTCATCATCAACCCCAACAACCCGACCGGCGCGCTGTATCCGAAGGAGCTTCTGGAGCAGATCGTGCAGGTCGCCCGGGAAAACGAGCTGATGATCTTCTCGGATGAGATCTATGACCGGCTGATTTTCGACGGGCAGACGCACACCTCTATCGCGTCTCTCGCGCCGGATCTGTTCTGCGTGACGTTTTCCGGCCTTTCCAAGTCGCACATGGTGGCGGGATTCCGCGTCGGCTGGATGGTTCTGACCGGAGACAAGTCAAAAGGAACGGATTATATTGAGGGCATCAACATGCTGTCCAACATGCGTCTGTGCTCCAATGTCCCGGCGCAGAGCATCGTACAGACATCTCTGGGCGGCTATCAGAGCGTCAATGAATATCTGCAGCCGGGCGGGCGCCTGTATGAGCAGCGCGAGCTCGTTTACAATATGCTCAATGACATTCCGGGTATTACCGTCAAAAAGCCGCAGGCAGCCTTCTATATCTTCCCGCGGCTGGACACGAGGAAATTCAATATTACGGACGACGTGAAATTTGCCTACGACTTCCTGCACGAGCAGCGCGTGCTGATCGTACAGGGAAGCGGCTTCAACTGGCCGGTTCCGGATCACTTCAGGGTTGTATATCTGCCGCACAGACGCACTCTGGCACAGGCGATTGAGAAGCTGGGCAATTTCCTAGAGCACTATCACCAGATCGGATAGCAGGAGAGGATACATGCAGCTGTTTCAGGGATTTTATCCGGACTGCTGGTGCGGTTCGGCCTGTCAAATTGATTACGAAGAGCTTTACCGGCAGGGATACAGGGCATTGCTGTATGATATCGACAATACGCTCGTTCCGCACGGAGCGCCGGCTGACGAGGCTTCCGTGGAGCTGTTCGGCAGGCTGCACGCGATGGGGTTTTCCACCTGCCTGGTCTCGAACAACCAGATGCCGCGGGTAAAGCCGTTCGCAGAGCGGGTCGAATCTGCTTTTCTGGTAAACGCGCATAAACCCTCTGTAAAAGGTTACCGTCAGGCATGCAAGGTGCTCGGTTTAAAAACGGAGCAGGCGGTCTTCATCGGCGATCAGCTGTTTACGGATATCTGGGGAGCCAGGCGGGCCGGCCTCCGCACGATACTGGTACAGCCGATCCATCCCAAAGAGGAAATTCAGATCATTCTGAAGCGCCGGCTTGAGTGGATCATTCTGGCGGAGTACAGGAAAACCCTCAGAAAGAAAGGGGTTCAAAAGATTCCGGAAGGGAAATTCCAGTCAGAAAAAAAGCGTTGAAAAATACCAGTGAGTATTATAGAATATCTCCATAAGGAGGAATGACAGATGGCAGATCAAATTTCAGCTGGCGATTTTAAGAATGGCATTACACTCGAAATTGATGGAAATGTTGTCCAGATCGTTGAGTTCCAGCACGTGAAACCAGGTAAAGGCGCAGCTTTCGTCAGAACCAAGATGAAAGATGTGATTAACGGTGGTGTGGTTGAGAAAAGCTTCCGTCCGACAGAGAAATTCCCGCAGGCAAGAATCGAGCGCGTGGGAATGCAGTATCTGTACAACGACGGGGATCTCTTCTACTTTATGAACGAAGAGACATATGACCAGATCGGCGTGAATCAGGAGACGGTTGGAGACGCACTGAAGTTCGTAAAAGAGAATGAGAAATGTACCGTTCTTTCGTACAATGGAAGTGTTTTCTCGATAGAGCCGCCGCTTTTTGTCGAACTTGAGATCACCGAGACAGAGCCGGGCTTCGCGGGGAATACCGCGCAGGGCGCGACAAAGCCGGCCACAGTGGAGACCGGCGCGCAGGTCAACGTCCCGCTTTTCGTCAATCAGGGAGATAAGATCAAGATTGATACGAGAACAGGAGAGTACCTGAGCCGCGTATAAAACAATTCATCAAGGACACGGGGAGTGTCCGGACGGACGCTCCCCGTACAGCCAGATTTAGTGTCATTTCAATTCGAAAATTAATTACTTTTCACTTCAAGACAAATTCAGAGAAATAAGTGCAGCTCGCACGATGTTCCATTTTTAACAAATA
>JAFVEX010000065.1 GCA_017475785.1 Eubacterium sp.
CATTCCGATTTTGATTATTCTTAACATAGTGGCCTCCTTTGTATGCGGTAATCCCTGTTACTATTGATCTCTTTCAATCATCAGTATACAGGTAAATCCACGTTGCTACAAATGTGAGGTCACTTCATATTATCTAATATCTGCGGCTCAGGATCTGATATACAACAAAATACAGAACGGAAATCCCGCATGTTATATAGAAACATGCAAATCCATAGGGCTTCAAATTGATTGATACCAATACCAGCCCAAGTATGGAAAGTGCCAGGATCACGATGATCAGCGTCATGCTCCGCGCTTTATCAGCTATGAAGGCGAGGCGCTCATCCTGATTGGCAATCTCCAGCTTTTTTGCGTACTCCGGATTATGATTGACCCTCCATTCCCCGACCAATCTGTTCAGACCGTAGGCAAAAAGGCCTGCGCCAACTGCACTGGCTGCAGTCGTCAGATCCAGCACAGCGTTTAAGACCAGAAGTACAAATCCAAGGATCGTAATAAGAATATATACCTGCTTTGGATAGCTTCCCTTCATGATTTATCGCCCTCCTCATAGATAAAAATGTCCTCAATGTGCAGATCAAACATACGTGCCAGTTTAAAGGCCAGAGTAATGGAAGGATTGTACCTCCCGTTTTCCAAAGAGATGATCGTCTGCCGCGTCACCCCCAGGAGATTTGCCAGATCCTGCTGCGTCAGGTGTCTGGCCTTTCGCAGCTCTGTAATTCGATTCTTCATTTAGCTTTCTCCAAAAGTAAAGTTTGCTTTACATTAAGAATATAGCATAGGACGACACAAATATCAAGCAGACTTTACACAAAAATGTGATTTGGTGTAAGCAGACTCCGCAAAAAATATGGTTTGGAAATTACAGTTTGTCTTCAAATGGAAAGTGATAAGGCAGGCTGCATTCATCGCGCAGCGCGATAAACTCTTTCTGAATTGTTTCTCCTATGGGTACTCCTTTGTCCTTGCGGTCCTGCCATGCCAGCCACTCCTTTTCACCTGCGGTGTAGATGTGCTTTGCGCCGGGCGCTTTTTCTGAAGCTCGCAGTTCCCGGCAGATGCCGCCGGCGGTTTTCCTGAAGGTGTCAAGCCCCATAAAGAATTCCGGGTTGATGACAAAGAAAAAGTGTCCCAGGCGATAAAAGGTGCTGCTGCCGTCAGTGTCCTTTCCGCTCAGGGATTTCATATAAGGTCCGCCAGTCAGGGCAGCGGAAAGAATCTCCACAATTGTTGTAAAACCATAGCCTTTATATCCTCCGGTTTCCTCGCCGGCTCCGCCGAGGGGGAGTAAGGCGCAGTTGCCGGAGCGCATCTTTGACAAAACCTCGCCAGGGTCGGTCATGGCGCTGCCGTCTTTTGTGACGACGATATCATCAGGAATCGATTTGCCCATGCGCTGATAATACTCGATTTTCCCGTTCTGCATGATGCTGGTCGCGCAGTCAAAATGAAATGAGAATTCTTCATCTGTAGGCAAAGAGAAGGTGAGGGGGTTTGTCCCCATCATGGGTTCTGAGCCAAAGGTGGGCGCGACGGAGGGGCGCGCGTTTGTCCCTGTAATGCCGATCATGCCTGCCTTTTCAGCCATGCTGGTCCAGTAACCCGCAATGCCGTAGTGTGTGGAGTTGCAGATTGCGCCGCCGGCCATACCGTACTGCTTTGCTTTATCAATCAGCATTTCCATCATTCGGTAACTGGCGACCATGCCCATGCCGTTATTTGCGTCCATGACAACGGTGCAGGGTGTCTCCTTTACAATGTCAATTTTTGTAACCGGCAGCAGTGTCCCGTTTTTGATCCGGTCAAGATAAATGGGCTTAAAGCGGTTGCATCCATGGCTTTCTATGCCGCGGCGATCCGATTCCAGCAGTACATCCGCGCAGATTGCGGCGTCGGCTTCCGGTACGCCATAGGCCTTGAATACATCGATCATAAATGCGTTTATCAGATCCCATGAGACATAGGGTCTTGTCTCTGTCATGTTTGTGTCCTCACTTCAAATTGTTATGCAGGGTTTCGATCAGAAATATGCGTGGTTCCGGGTGACAGCCCGGGAATCTGTCATGTGTAATTTTAGCACAAAGCGCAACCTTCGTAAATCAGAGCATCAAGCCCGCTCAGCGCATCTTCTCAGCGCCTTAATAGGCTGTCCTGCGTGTATCAGCCCTGTTTGCGTTTCGTAAGTGCCGTCTCAGCCCCTTATTCTGGCAGGAAAACAGTGACAGGAAACAAGTCCTGCGTGTCCGGCACAAAATCCACCTGTATTGCTGGCAGACCTGAACGTTTGACGGTACTATAAAATGGATGTATTATGATTTATAATATATTCATGAATAAATACATCAATGTTTGCCGGGAGAAGCAAGATATGAGATGGAAACGAAAATTACTTCTGGCGGTTCTGGCCGCCGCTGCTTCAGCCGTCGGCGGGACGGAGATTGCCAAAAAACGTTTCGGCGAGGGCAAAGGAGAGGCATATCGGAGGTTCCTTGACAAAGTGATCCGCTACCGTGAAGAGGACTCGCAGGTTTCAGATTGACGATTATAGGAATCATCAATAAGGGGAATGGTAAAGCTGGGGGATTATAAAGGGATGGAAGCATCATTTTCCGGGCGGCGCGCGGCAGGCCATATATACGGTCTGGATGGACTGCGTGCGCTGGCGATCATCGGTGTGACATTATTTCATATGTTTCCGTATAAGGTGCGGGGCGGTTATCTTGGTGTCTCACTCTTTTTTGTGCTCTCCGGGTATCTGCTGGTAAAAACCAGCGAGCGGAAGGAGAGACAGGGAAGCTGGCGTGTTCTTCCTTACTATCTGAAGCGCATAAGGCGCATTTATCCCGGGCTCCTCGTGGTTCTGTTTGTCACGACGGGTGCGTACTTTTATCTGGCGAGGCAGGCGGTCGCCGGAATCCGCCCGGAACTGCGGAGCATCCTGCTGGGGTACAACAACTGGTGGCAGATTTCGCAGAACGCGGATTATTTTACCAAGATTACAAATGCGTCGCCGTTTACGCCAATGTGGTTTCTGGCGATTGAGATGCAGTTTTATCTCATCTGGCCGCTTGTTTTTGCGCTGTTTTTATGGCTGAGGAGAAACAAGAGCCAAAGAGCCGGACTGTATTTTCTCATCATTCTGACGGCTGTGTCTGCTGTGCTGACGCCGGTCCTGTATCGCCCGGGAAATGATGTGACGAGGCTCTATTACGGAACCGACACGAGAATTTACGGACTTCTGGCCGGCGTGCTTCTGGGCGTGCTGGAATCAGAAAAGCGCCTGCCGCGTCTGTCGGCGAAGAGAGGCAGGCGGCTGGCATTGCCGATGCTGGCAGTGCTCCTTGCCGTCACAGTTTTCGCCTATATCCGGATGGACGGCCAGAAGGCGTTTGCCTACAGAGGCGGCATGATTCTGATGACCCTGCTGTTTTGCGTTCTTCTGATGCTGGCCGCCGACAGCCGGCTGCCGGTCGGCCAGTGGCTGGAGGCGGGTCCGCTGGTGTGGATCGGGAAGAACAGCTATGAGATATATCTGTGGCAGTATCCGGTGATCTTTTTGTTCATGTACAGGAAATGGGGAGAGATTCCCGGTATGCCTGTGCTGGAAATCGCTCTGATCCTGGTTCTGGCGGCATGGCTGCACTGGCTGACGGAGATCATCACTAAGCTGCGAATTCCGGAATCAATGAGGGGAGCTGGCACAAGGAAGCGGTTTGCGGCACTGGGTGCCGCGGGGCTGACGGTGTTCCTGTTTTTCTCGGGAATTGCCGGAGCTGCCGTCGCGCCGTCTGAGAAGTTTGCCCAGAAGGATGAACTGGAGCAGCGTCTGGCGGAGAATCAGAGGATGCTCCGGGAAATGCAGGATGGCCGTAAGAGCGGTTCCTCCGGCAGCGGTTATGCTGCGGCTGCCTCCGGGGCACAGGCCGTGCCGGGCAGTACCGGAGCGGCTTCATCCGGAGCATCCGGCTTGCGGCATTACCTGTATGCGGATCCGGAGCTGCAAAATGCCGCGGAGGTATCTTCCGCCGGTGTCCTGATGATCGGGGATTCCATTATGCTGGATTCCTCTCCGCAGATTCTGGAGCAGCTGCCGGACTGCCACATTGACGCGGAAGAGAGCCGGCAGGTCTCCGAGAGCGCGGATATCGCGCAGGTGCTTGTCAATGAGGGATGGCTGAACAAGACGGTCGTGATTTCTCTGGGAACAAACGGCCCGGTCCAGGAGGACGATGTCCGCATGATCATGAATGTGTTCGGTCCGGAAATCAGCGTTTTCTGGGTGAACCTTTACGGCAGAACCGTAACGTGGGAAAAAGAGTCCAACCACCTGCTGAAGGCGCTTCAGCGGGAGTATCCGAATCTTTCGGTGATTGACTGGTGCAGTCTGATCAAAAAGCATCCCGAATGGCTGTGGGACGACGGCGAGCATCCGAACCCGGAAGGAGCAGAGGGGTATGCGCTGCTGATCCGCGAAAGCCTGGAGGCGGCAGAGGCAAATCAGTGACAGGTCAGTGAAATGCTTAAGGAAAAGCTATTGACATTTACCTCGTCAGCGTGTATAATTCATCAAGTCTGATTTGAACATTCAGAGCAATCTTTATGATAAAATAATGAAGTAAGAGGAGGTGTGAGAATGTCCATCTGTCCAAAAAATAAATCGTCTAAGGCGAGACGGGACAAGAGAAGAGCGAATTGGAAAATGTCCGCTCCGAGTCTTGTGAAGTGCCCGAAATGCGGCGAGCTGATGATGCCGCACAGAGTCTGCAAGGCCTGCGGTACATATAACATGAAGCAGGTTGTCGCGGTCGAGGATTGAGCATACCGTATATCAGTTTACTGACGCAGCATGGGCTGCCGCACTGTTGCAGTGCGGCAGCTTTATTACCTTTCAGGGCTTTTCGGCTGGATTCAGCCGGATCAGTAGAAACATTACGGGGGATATCAGATGAAGAAAAGAATGCATATCATCGTACTTACAGCAGCACTCTGCGGAAGTATGTTTTTATCGGGCTGTTCATTCAGCAGTGTAGTCGGCCGGCTGCTCGACAGGGGCAAGAAGGAAGCGGACAATGTGATCAGTTCTGACGATTCCGGGAAGGAGCAGGCAAAGATCATTGATGATTCACTGAATAAGCCGGGGTTTGAAAATGACCTGACCGGCAGTCTTGCTGTGGCGCAGGGGACGCCCCTGCAGCTGGAGACCGGCGCTTCCGTGAACGACGGAGGCACGGTTACGTACCAGTGGTACCGCAACAATGTAAACGCAAATGGCGGCGGCACGCTGATTGCCGGCGCGACAGATACGGTTTATACCGTTGACACATCCGAGGCAGACACCGCTTTTTATTATGTGGTCGCGACCAATACCATCGGCGAGGCAATTAACATGTCTGTCAGCGGCACCTACCAGGTTACTGTCTGGCCGGCGGGTGAGTGGAAAGAGACAGATAACGGCACACAATATGTGATGGAAGACGGAACCTTTCCTGTCGACACCAGACTGCTCATTGACGGGACAATCTTTATGATCGATACCGAGGGGTACCGCACGGACGAAGGGCAGGCCGCGCCCGAGACGATGAAGGGCGACACGGCTGATGCTGCCGTGCTTCAGGCGGCAGCAGAAGAAGCGGCAGCCGCAAAAGCAGCAGAAGAAGAGGCAAAGAAGGCGGAAGAAGAAAAGAAAGCCTAAGAAGAAAAGAAAGAAGAAGAGAAGGCCCAAAAAAAGAAATGCAAGAAGAAAAAGAAAACAGAAGAGAAGGCGGAGGAATCCTCTGAGGGCACTGACGAGAAGGCAGAAGAGAAGACAGAGGAGGCATCATGAGCGCAATGGATACCATTCGGGTTGTAGTTGATGCGATGGGCGGTGATTACGCGCCGCAGGAACCGGTAAAAGGCGCTGTCGATGCTCTGAAGGACAGTCAGAAGCTGCGGATTCAGCTTGTCGGCCAGCCGGAGGTCATCCGGCAGGAGCTGGCAAAATATTCCTATGACAAAGACCGCCTGGAGGTTATCGCCGCCAGCGAGATTATTGAGACGGGTGAGTCTCCGGTGCAGGCTGTCCGGCAGAAGAAGGATTCTTCTCTCGTGGTCGGCCTCACAAGGGTAAAAGACGGGCTTGCCGACGCGTTTGTTTCTTCCGGGAACACTGGCGCGGTGCTCGCCGGCGGCCAGCTGATCGTGCGGCGGATCAAAGGCGTGCAGCGCGCGCCGCTCGCGCCGCTGATTCCGACGGAGAAAGGTCCGGCTCTTCTGATCGACTGCGGCGCAAATGTAGATGCAAGGGCATCCCATTTGGTTCAGTTTGCGCATATCGGCTCCATCTACATGGAGTCAGTCATGGGAATTCGCAATCCGCGTGTCGCGCTTGTAAATATCGGCGCGGAAGAGGAGAAGGGAAACGCCCTCTCCAAAGAGACCTATCCGCTGCTCGCCGCAAGCCGGGAGATCAATTTTATCGGAAATATTGAGGCGCGGGATATCCCAAAAGGCGAGGCCGACGTCATCGTGACGGAAGCATTCACCGGGAACGTGATTCTGAAGCTTTATGAGGGTGTCGGGTCTGTCATGATCAGTGAGGTCAAAAAAGGCCTGATGACTTCTCTGCGCAGTAAAATCGGCGCGGTTTTGATTAAGCCTGCGCTGAAGAAGACGCTGAAGAAGTTTGACAGCAGCGAGTATGGCGGCGCGCCGCTTCTGGGACTGAATGGTCTTGTCGTCAAGACACACGGCAGCTCAAAAGCAGCTGAGTTCAGAAATACGATCCTGCAGTGCATCTCCTTTAAAGAGCAGGATATCAACGGGCAGATCCGCAGATACCTGAATGATGAAGATAATCTTGGGTAACAGAAGCAATGGAAATGAAAATACTAAGTCAGATTCTGGCCGAGGTGCTCCATGTGGACTGCAGGGAAGTGACGCAGGACATGACGCTGGCCGGAGATCTTGACGCAGATTCTCTGGACTTGTACCAGGTTCTGCAAAGAGTGGAAGAAGCCTTCGGAACCCATGTCTCGGAACAGGAGTTCCGTCATCTGAAAACCGTGCGGGACATCTTGTGGGTGATCCGCAGGAACAGAACGGAAGTGCGATCATGAGCCGTCAAAACAGACTCCACGAATTAGAAAAGATTATGGAGTACCGGTTCCGGGATCTTTCCCTGCTGGAGCTGGCGCTGCGCCACAGCTCTTACGCGAATGAGCATCACATGAGCAGGCTTGCCAGCAATGAGCGCCTGGAATTTCTGGGAGACGCAGTGCTGGAACTGGTATCAAGCGAATTTTTATACCAATTATACCCGGATATGCCGGAGGGAGAACTGACCAGGCTGCGGGCGCGGCTCGTGTGCGAGCCGACGCTGGCGCATGACGCGCGGGTGATCGGGCTGGGCGGTTATCTCTTTCTCGGAAAGGGAGAGGACGCGACAGGCGGGCGCCAGAGAGATTCCGTTACGTCAGATGCTTTGGAAGCGGTAATCGGTGCCGTGTATCTGGATGGCGGTCTGGAGGCTGCCCGTTCATTTATTCTGCGTTTTGTTCTGGATGACGTCGCGCACAAACAGCTGTTTTTTGACAGCAAGACGAGTCTGCAGGAGATTGTGCAGGGACAGACAGAAGCTGTGATCTCATATCGGCTTGTCGGGGAGAGCGGGCCGGATCACGCAAAGCAGTTTACCGCGGAGGTACTGATCGGAGATAAGCCTGCCGGGCGCGGGAGCGGAACGTCCAAGAAGGCAGCGGAGCAGCAGGCTGCCTATCACGCCATCTGCAAACTAAGGGAAATGTTATGAGATGTATCTGAAGAGTATTGTGATGCAGGGGTTTAAATCCTTTGCGAACAAAATAGATCTGGAGTTCCACGACGGAATCACCGGTATTGTAGGCCCTAATGGCAGCGGCAAGAGCAATGTTGCGGACGCGGTGCGCTGGGTGCTCGGCGAACAGAGCGCGAAGCAGCTGCGCGGCGGCAACATGCAGGACGTCATTTTTTCCGGGACAGAGTCGCGCAGGCCGCTTGGATTCGCGAGTGTCGCCATTACGTTTGACAACACG
>JAFVEX010000066.1 GCA_017475785.1 Eubacterium sp.
GCCAAAAATGGATGAGGGCTGCGAGAAGATGTCCGCGCTTCCCTGCGCCTGATTCTGGAATCCCTGGAATATCGGCTGCGCCGCGTTTGCCATCGCGCCGCCGAACGCAAATGCCATCGGCGCCTGCGCAAGCATGTCGGCCGGCCCGCCGCCTGTGCCGGCGTGCTCGTTGGCCGCGTAGAGCTTCAGGACTTCGATAATGCCCTTGTCCTTGTAGCTGTAGTTTTCGCGGTTCATGCGGTCTGCTTCCACGTCGGTCTCCGCAAATCCCTCTGTGCGGATCTGGTACGCGTTTGCGTCCGCCTCCTGCTTCCTGTGCAGCGCCTCGAGCTCGATCTCCTGAAGCTGCGCCGCTTTCTTTCGCTCCAGCTCTGCCCGGAAGGAGTAGTTTGTGATCGTCTGCTGGTCGATCCGCGCCACATCCTTATCATCCAGCTTGATCCGGTCGATGAGGAACTTCTGAAGCGTGACGCCGTAGTCCTCCATCTCTGCGGAAATATCCGGTGACAGGGAGACAGAGAGTTCCTCCAGATATTCATTCATCGTCTCGAAACCGAACTTCCGGAGCAGCTGCGAGAGCGCCTTTTTGACCTTCGCGACGATCAGGCTGCGGAACTGTGCCTGCAGCATGTCCTTCGTGACGATATCCGCGGTGCCGACCATCTTCTCCAGAAATCTGCGCGGCTCAGCGATCTGCACAGCCATGGAGCCGCTCGCGGACGCGTTCACGGGCATCCCGTAGATCGGATCCAGTATGCGGATCTGCTCCGGGATTCCCCACTTCATGTCCCAGGCCATCGTCTTGTTGACGAAGTACACAGAAGCCTGGAAGGGGCTCTGCCCGTCCGAAGGAAGGTTGATCAGCTTGCTCAGAATCGGGATGTTGCCGGTCTTCAGCGTATAGGTTCCCGGACTCATGCTGTCCGCCATCTGTCCGCCGCGGATAAAAATTGCCTCCTGCGACGGCCGCACGATCAGCTTGGAGTGGGTGTTGAATTCCTCCTCCGGGAACTTGTAAATCAGTACGTCATTGCTTCCCTGATACTCGATGACACTTATCAATTTCATAAATCAAGTACCTCGCTTCGCTGTCCGGCAAACACCTCATTGGTCAGCATATCGATCTGCGCGTTCTGACACTCAACCTGGTGGAAAAATTCCGTTATCTCATCATGGCGCTCGGCGTATGCCTGCAGCTCCCCGATTTTCTTTTCATTTGCCTGGATTTTCTGATAGTTCGCGCGGATTTTCTGCCGCAGCTCCTCCACCTTCGTATCGTAGCTCTTGTACCAGGTGTCGATCGCGGCCTTCTCCTCTGCCCGGCGGGACTCCCACTGCCGGATCGCCTTTTTCTTGGTGCCGCGTTCCTTCGCGTTTCCGATCAGCTTTGACAGGCAGTAGATGACGAAGATCGCAATCAGGCCAAGGACGATCAGCGGAAGCACTTTTTCCGGAATCCGTTTACCGATCACATACCATAGGACAAAACCGATACCCACGCCCCAGATGCCGCCGATCATGCCGCCGATCACGACACAGACGATCAGGAACATGATCAGCACCGTGTAAACTGCTATCTTTTCAGGAATGACGCCTGTGCGCAGAAACAGCATGACGAGGAGCCCGGCCAGAATGCCGATGACCGAGTAGACCATGTACTTACCGCCGCTCTTCCTGCCGGATTTCAACTGCGCGATATGAGAGTCAATTCCAAGATCCGGCCTGGTCTTGCTCTTGTTCGTCTTGCGGTCCTCATACAGATCCTTGACCTGCTGGTTGATATTTTCCGAATCTCTCTGCAGTGTTTTTATATTGTTCTGGATGTCCCTGACACGGCTGTCTACCAGCTCCATCTCTGCCTGATAATCCAGTTCAGCGACCTTTTCCAGATAGGCCGTGAATTTATCCTGCGGCTCCTTGAACTGCACGTCCGGCGCGGTCATTTTGGCGTTGCGGAAGGCGTTCTGGATCGGATCGGGGTCGTCAAAATACGCGTTCGGGTCACGAAGACCGCTGGTGTTGATCAGCACCATGCCCCACCAGCCGCGCCAGTCGTCCGGATAGTACTTCGTCATATCCTCAAAGCACTTTCTGGCCGCGTCCAGCTCGCCCAGGCGGAGGTTCGTCTGCCCGTTCGCGCACAGATTGTCCGCCGGAAGAATACCGGCTGCCGCTGCCGCCGTAAAGCTTGCCTGCACCTTCTTTTCGCCGACGATCGAGCGGATGCCGCGGATCAGATCCTCCATACCGCCGATCCTGCCGATGTCCTGCCCCTGCATGTGCGCCAGCTGGTACGGCAGCTCCCCGGGATTCATATCCTTATAAGCGATGACCAGCTTCTTGCTGTGGTTCTGCTCAATGACCTTCAGGTAGCGGGACCACTCGTTTTCCAGCCAGACGGATTCCACGTACTCTTTGTTCGTGGCTACCAGGATCATGACCTTGGCAGTCTGCAGCGCGTGATAGATAAATGGCTCGTACTCCGCGCCCAGCTTGTCCGACAGGGAAATCATGGAGAAGAAGACGCGGTAATCCGACTTCAGCGCGTCGTAGATGTGCTCCGCGATGACACTGTCCTCGGTACGGCCGCCCTTCAGGTTCTTTTCCTTATAGCAGATGAAGACATCATACGGCTTTTCGGAGGAATAAATCTCCTTCGTCTGACGCTCGATCTGATCGATCTGCCGCGCCTCGTTTTCATACATCGAGCGGCTGGTCACGTCGGACAATTCCAGCGCCTTGTGGTAATCCGGATCATCCAGTATGGAAGATGAGACGATCCGGTTGCAGGTCGGCACCATCTTGTAGGTGTTCGGATCCTGTACGTACTCAATTTCGTGCTTGCAGAGAACGATGTTCCAGTACACGTCCGGATCATTCGGATCCTCTTTGATAATATTTTCAAACTCCGTGATCGCAAGCTTGTAATCATGGGCGCGCCGGTACTGATTCGCGCGGTTGTACAAAAGAATCTTCTGGTCGTCCGTCACCTGCGGAACCGGCTGCGTCGTGCCGCAGCTGTCGCACCGTCCCAGATTGACGCCCGGAATCGGAACCAGATCACTGCCGCATATTTTACATTCGTAGATTTTGTTGGATGCCACTTACGCTGTCCCCCTTCAGTTTAAAACCTGGCTGTCAGAAACCACAATTTTATTTTATACGACAATTTGTGGAAATTCAATAAGGACATCCCCGAAAGGATGTCCCTTTTTAGCAAAAATTGTAAAATTATGCAAGGTTCCTTGTTTTACAGGCACATCGCTTCACCCGAGCCTGCACAGGACTTCCAGCAGGTAGTCCCAGGTGCGCGCCGCACTGGCGACGTCCATAGTCTCGCGCGGTGTGTGGATGTCCTTCATGTCCGGCCCAAAGGAGACGCAGTCCAGGCCCGGCATTTTCCCGGCAAACAGGCCGCACTCCACGCCCGCGTGAATGGCCTGGATGACGGGCTGGTGTCCGTACTGCTCCTCGAACACTGCGGCCATCAGGCTGCGGAGGCGGGATTCCTTCTGGTACTCCCAC
>JAFVEX010000067.1 GCA_017475785.1 Eubacterium sp.
CGGCATCAGTGTGCTCGCCGCGCCGATGGAGGAATCGAACATTTCCACGAGTCCCTTCTGAGAGCATCCGTTCAGGTCGGAAAGCTGACCGAGCCACGCAGCCTTTACATCTGCAATGTCGCCGCTTCTGACCAGCGGATTGCCCGCTTCGTCCGGAATATCCACATGGACGGAAGCCTCCTGGTGTGCGCCGTTCGTATTCATAAATGCACGTGAAAGATTTACGATGGTCTTTCCGCGCCAGTTCAGGACGAGCCGCGGCTCTTCTGTGACAACCGCAACTTTATATGCCTCGAGGTTTTCCTCGGCCGCATAACCCATGAATTCATCAACATCAGCTGCATCAATCACAACAGCCATGCGCTCCTGTGACTCGGAAATTGCCAGCTCCGTGCCGTCCAGGCCGGCATATTTTTTCGGTACCTGGTCGAGATCGATCTGCAGACCGTCAGCCAGCTCGCCGATTGCAACGGAAACGCCGCCCGCGCCAAAATCGTTGCACTTGCGGATCAGTCTGCTGACTTCTTCCCTTCGGAACATACGCTGCAGCTTGCGCTCGGTCGGCGCATTACCCTTCTGCACCTCAGCACCGCAGGTCTCGATGGATGTTGCCGTGTGCTTTTTGGACGATCCGGTCGCGCCGCCGATGCCGTCGCGTCCCGTTCTGCCGCCGAGCAGGATGATAACGTTGCCCGGCTCGGAGGTCTCACGCATGACCGCACGTCTGGGCGCTGCGCCCATAACTGCGCCGATTTCCATGCGCTTCGCCACATAATTCGGGTGATATATTTCTTTTACATAACCGGTCGCAAGACCGATCTGGTTTCCGTAGGAGCTGTACCCTCTCGCCGCATCTCTGGTCAGGTTTTTCTGCGGAAGCTTGCCGGGGATCGTCTCGCCAACCGGGCGGGTCGGATCTGCGGCGCCGGTGACGCGCATTGCCTGATAGACATAGGTTCTGCCGGAAAGCGGATCGCGGATCGCGCCGCCCAGACAGGTGGCCGCGCCGCCGAACGGCTCGATTTCGGTCGGATGGTTATGGGTCTCATTTTTGAAATTGATCAGCCACTCTTCATACTGTCCGTCAACATCCACCGGAACAACAATGCTGCAGGCATTGATCTCATCGGTTTCCTCCTGATCGGTCAGCTTACCTTCCGCTTTGAGTTTCTTTACGGCGATCACAGCCAGATCCATCAGGCAGAGGAATTTGTCATCCCTCCCTTTATACAGAACCTCTCTGTCGGAAATATAGCGGTCATACGTCGCGAGAATCGGTGCTTTATATGCGCCATCTCCAAACGTGATATCCTTCAGTTCTGTCAGGAATGTCGTGTGACGGCAGTGGTCTGACCAGTATGTATCCAGTACGCGGATCTCTGTCACGGTCGGATCACGGTGCTCTTCTTCTCCGAAGTATTTCTGAATAAACTGAAAATCAGCAAATGTCATGGCAAGACCAAGGCTGTCATACAGTGCCTTCAGATCCGCCTCCGCCATACCGGTGAAGCCCGTAAATACCTGAATGTCATCCGGCTCCGGAAAATCCATCACCAGTGTTTCCGGCTTTTTGGCGCCGGTCTCACGGGAATCCACAGGGTTAATGCAGAGCTTTTTGACAGATTCCAGCTCCGCTTCACTGATGGCTCCCTTCAGGACATAGGTCGTTGCCGTGCGGATCAGCGGCTGCTCTTCTCCGCGCAGGAACTGGATGCACTGCACTGCGGAATCGGCGCGCTGATCAAACTGCCCCGGAAGATATTCTACCGAAAAAACAGTCTCGTCATCTGCCAGCGGAAATGTTTCTTCATATAGATCATCGACCGGCGGCTCGGAGAAGACCACATGGCATGCCTTTTCATAGACCTCATCACTGATATTCTCCACATCATAACGGATCAGGATCCTGACGCCTGTTACATCGGTCAGTCCCAGATACTCTCTGATCTCGTGCAGCAGGCTGTCTGCAGCCACTGCAAATCCCGGTTTTTTCTCAACATAAACACGTTTGACGCTGCTCATGAAGTCCTCCTGATTTTATGTGTTAATACTCTATTTGACGTCTATCAATCTTACCATAATTTTTGATATTAGTAAAACGAAACTATTTACGGAAAACATGTTTTCATGTATGATAGAACGAGTTTACTGAAATCACCACTGCATTGCTGTATGCAGTCAGGCGCACCGCCCGGCACTCTTCCTGTCTGAGCTGTGTGACTGCTCCACTGCGTCCAGCGGCATCGCAGCCCGCACGGGCTCTGCCAAGGATCCCGGCACACAAAACAGAGAAAACGGCGATATGATTCCGATAATCATCATGCTCCTGACTGCAGGAGTTTTCTCCTTCTATCTTTTTTCAGTATGTCCGGCTCTTTCCCGCCGCGAGGCGCTGGGGCCGTTCCGGGACTTTCACTATGCACACCGGGGGCTCTGGGATACCGCGGCAGACATACCTGAAAACAGCCTGGCGGCATTTGCCGCTGCTGCAGATGCCGGCTATGCGATTGAACTGGACATACACCTCACAAAGGACGGGCAGATTATTGTATTTCACGATGATACCACCGACCGGATGTGCGGCGCGCACTTTATAATTGAACAGACCGGCTGGGAGACACTCTCCGGATTACAGCTCGGCGGCACAGCAGAGCACATTCCTCTCTTGTCGGAAGTCCTTTCGCTGGTTGACGGACGCGTTCCGCTTCTGATTGAACTGAAGCTGCCGTTATCCGACCTTTCACTCTGCAGCGCAGTCATGAAGCTTCTGGATGAATACCCGGGACCTTACGTGATTGAATCGTTCAATACTCTCGGACTGTTCTGGATGCGAAAAAATAGACCAGACGTCCTGCGTGGTCAGCTCTCCGCGCGCGTCCCGCGGGATCTGAATCTGGCATCTCCTGCCAGATGGCTTACCACATCGCTGATGGTCAATCTTCTCGGACGGCC
>JAFVEX010000068.1 GCA_017475785.1 Eubacterium sp.
CCGATTAGATCGTCAATCTGCCCTTCCACAGGGCGGACTTCCACGAGAGGATCGAGAAGGCCGGTCGGCCGGATGATCTGCTCAGCGCGAAGCAGTTCGTGGTCAGCCTCATACTCCGCGGGCGTGGCTGACACAAACAGCATCTGGTTGATGCGGTCTTCGAATTCGTTAAACTGCAGCGGGCGGTTGTCGAGTGCCGACGGCAGGCGAAAACCGTAATCGACCAGGGTAGTTTTTCGGGACCGGTCGCCGCGGTACATGGCGCCGATCTGCGGAATGGTCTTGTGCGACTCGTCAATAATGATCAGGAAATCATCCGGAAAGAAGTCAATCAGTGTATAAGGCGGCTGCCCGGGCTCGAGTCCGGACAGATGGCGTGAATAATTTTCGATACCGGAGCATACGCCCGTTTCCCGCAGCATCTCAATGTCAAAATTTGTGCGTTCTTCGATTCTCTGTGCCTCCAGCAGCTTGTCATTTTTCTTGAAAAAATGTACCCGCTCGTCAAGCTCGGCCTCAATGTCTTTCGTCGCGCGCAGAATGGTCTCCATAGGCATAACGTAGTGAGACGCGGGCGGAATATGTATGAATTTTAATTCGCGGATGACGGCGCCGGTCAGCAGGTTGATTTCAGAGATCCGGTCGATTTCATCCCCGAAAAATTCAATTCGAATGGCCAGATCACTTTCATTTGCCGGAACGACCTCTACCGTATCGCCGTGCACGCGGAAGGTGCCGCGGTGAATGTCGATCTCATTTCGCTCATATTGAATATCTATCATCTGCCGGATCAGTTCGTCCCGGTCCTTCTGCATGCCCTGCCGGAGAGGAATGATCATGTATTCATAGTCCTTGGGACTGCCCAGTCCGTAAATGCAGGAGACACTGGATACGACGATCACGTCTTTCCGCTCGATCAGGGATGAGGTTGCCGCGAGTCTCAGCTTGTCAATGTCCTCGTTTCTGGATGAATCTTTCGCGATGTACGTATCGGATGACGGGACATATGCCTCCGGCTGGTAATAGTCGTAGTAAGAAACAAAATATTCCACCGCGTTTTCGGGGAAAAACTCTTTGAATTCACTGTAGAGCTGCGCGGCGAGCGTCTTGTTGTGCGCGATGACGAGCGTCGGCATCTGCAGCTGCTCGATGACATTTGCCATGGTGAAGGTTTTTCCGGATCCGGTTGATCCAAGCAGCGTCTGAAACTGATTCCCCTCACGAAATCCCCGGACCAGCTGCTCGATCGCCTGGGGCTGGTCGCCGGTGGGCTGATATTCTGCGTGCAATTTAAATTCTGACATGTTTTGTCTGCTCCATGAAAAAACGATTTGTTAACTTACTATATCATACTATAATCTTAGAGAAACGTTTATGGTATTTATTTACAAATGAGCGGCACTGGAATATAATAGTATTGTTAAGGATTACCATATTGGCTCTGCATGTGCTTGGAAAGGAAGAAGACCTCGTATATGAAGAAGTTTGAAGGAAAAACGATTTTTAAGGGAATTGCGATAGGAAAGGTTTTATTCTACGGCAAAAAAGAGGAGACCGTTACCCGAAAAACGATAGACGATATTGAGGCGGAGATTCAGCGCTTCGAGGACGCGAAGGAAAAAGCAATTGAAGAACTGAACAAGCTGCACGAGGATGCCGTGCAGAAGGTTGGCGAGGAGAACGCGGCGATATTCGAAGTGCACGCGATGCTGCTTGACGATGAGGACTTCAGCGACGCGGTTCACAATTCAATCGAGACACAGCAGGTCAATGCGGAATACGCAACGGCAGTTGCGGGCGAGAATTTCTCGAAGATGTTTGCTGAGATGGAGGACGATTATTTCCGCGCGCGAGCGGCAGACATGAAGGACATCTCAGAACGTGTGATCAATGTGCTTCTCGGCAAGTCAGATCAGGCGACCTTCGATGAGCCTGTGATTATCATCGCGGACGATTTGCTTCCGAGTCAGACTGTACAGCTGGATAAGGACAAGGTTCTGGCCTTCGTGACAGAGAAGGGTTCTTCCAATTCTCATACGGCGATTCTGGCAAGGACTATGAACATTCCGGCTCTGATCGGCGTGCCCGTGCAGGAGGACTGGGACGGGAAGCAGGCAATTGTAGACGCGCACAGCGGACTGTTTATTCTGGAACCTGACGCAGACACGCTGAAGGAGAAAGAGGCGATCCGCCAGAAAGACGAAGAAGCAAAGCGCCTGCTGCAGGAGCTGAAAGGCAAGGACAATACGTCACTTGACGGAAAGACCATCAATCTGTACGCGAATATCGGAAGTCTGGGGGACGTGGGTTCCGTGCTCTCGAACGACGGAGGCGGCATCGGACTTTTCCGAAGTGAATTCATCTATCTCGGCAGAGACAATCTGCCCACAGAGGAAGAACAGTTCCAGGTTTATAAATCCGTGGCGGAAACCATGGCAGGGAAAAAAGTAATCATCCGCACGCTGGATATCGGCGCCGACAAGCAGGCGGATTATCTGGGACTGGAAAAAGAGGAAAACCCGGCGCTCGGATTCCGCGCGATCCGTATCTGCCTGACAGATCAGGAGATCTTTGAGGCACAGCTGCGCGCAATCTACCGCGCGAGCGCGTTTGGAACAGTTTCCATCATGTATCCGATGATCACATCGGTAGAAGAAGTCAAGAAGATCAAGGAAATCTCCTCAAAGGTCCGGGCGCAGCTCAAAAAGGCAGGTGTTCCGGTCGGTGAAGTGGAAGAAGGAATTATGATCGAGACGCCGGCAGCGGCCGTGATCAGCGATCTGCTGGCGCAGGAAGTTGATTTCTTCAGCATCGGAACAAATGATCTGACCCAGTATACGCTTGCGATGGACCGCCAGAACGCAAAGCTGGAATCCTTCTACAATCCGCATCACGAAGCGATTCTTCGTCTGATTGAGATGGTAGTTCAAAACGGACATAAGCACGACTGCTGGGTCGGCATCTGCGGAGAGCTTGGCGCAGATACAGAGCTGACAGAGCGCTTCCTTCAGATGGGGGTTGATGAACTCTCAGTGTCGCCGTCCATGATTCTGCCTGTCAGAAAGCAGATTCGCAGCAGTGTGGCAAAATGTGACTGATCATTATACGACGGAGAGAAAAAATGAAAAAAATACTGTTTGTTGCTTCTGAATGTGTCCCGTTCCTGAAAACAGGCGGTCTTGCGGACGTCGTCGGCTCTCTTCCGAAATGCTTCCAGAAAGAGTATTTCGATGTCAGAGTTGTGATGCCAAAATACGCCGGGATCGCGGATCAGTATAAAGATCAGATGCAGTACATCACGAATTTCTATATGGATCTGAACTGGCGTCAGCAGTATGTGGGAATCTTTTCCCTTGTCCTGGACGGCGTGACATACTATTTCATTGATAACGAGGAGCATTTTTCTGGGGACAGGCCGTATGCCGGTATGCCGTGGGATCTCGAAAAGTTCGCGTTTTTCAGCAAGGCGGCACTCTCTATTTTGCCGGCTGTCGGCTTCCGTCCGGATATCATCCACTGTCATGACTGGCAGTCCGGACTCGTTCCGGTGTATCTGCATGAGCGCTTTGCGGCAAATGAGTTTTTCCGCGATATCAAGAGCGTCATGACGATTCACAATCTCAAATTCCAGGGAATCTGGGATATGGACAGCATCAAGAGCATTACAGGGCTGTCGGATTACTACTTTACGCCGGACAAACTGGAATTTCAGCGGGACGCCAGCTATCTGAAGGGCGGCCTGGTCTACGCGGACGCGATTACGACAGTCAGCAAGACGTATGCGGAGGAGATCAAGACACCGTTCTACGGCGAAGGCCTGGATGGCCTGATGCGGGCGCGCGCAAACGATCTGCGCGGCATCGTCAACGGTATTGACTATGACCTGTACAACCCGGAGACAGATACGTTCATTCCGCATCATTATTCGGCGCGCACATTCCGCCGGGAAAAGGTGAAAAACAAGACGGATCTCCAGAAGCAGCTCGGGCTTGATGTCGATCCGAAGAAAATGATGATCGGCGTGGTGTCCAGACTGACGGATCAGAAGGGATTTGACCTGATTGCCTATATGATGGACGAGCTCTGCCAGGACGAAGTGCAGCTGGTGGTTCTGGGTACCGGTGAGGCAAAACATGAAAACATGTTTCGTCATTTTGCCTGGAAGTATGACAAGAAGGTCTCCGCGAATATTTATTATTCCGAGGAGCTTTCCCACAGAATCTACGCCTCCTGTGACGCCTTCCTGATGCCGTCGCTCTTCGAGCCCTGCGGACTGTCGCAGCTGATGAGCCTTAGGTACGGTACTGTGCCGATCGTGCGTGAGACGGGCGGGCTGAAGGACACAGTGGAGCCATACAATGAGTACGAGGGAACCGGAACAGGATTCTCGTTCGCGAATTACAATGCCCACGAGATGCTCGGCACGATCCGCTACGCAGAGCGTATCTATTATGATAAAAAGCGAGAGTGGAACAAGATTATTGACCGCGCGATGGCCAAGGACTATTCCTGGAATAATTCCGCGCTTCAGTATCAGGAGCTGTATGACTGGCTGATCGGGTACTGATCGGACGGCATTTCAATCATTTAGGCTGCCGCACTAAGCAACCATTGTGGAAGCTTAATGCGGCAGCATCTTCCTCAGTACTTCCCGGGAAGTGTGAAAAGATCGAAAATCCGATGTACTGCTTAATTTAATTTAAATTCAAAAATCTCAGAATAATAATTGACATAAATGAAACGATGTGATATGATCTCACCATACTGATTTTCTGGCAGATCGCCGTTATTTCCCGATTACAGCAAATTGAAAAAAGATCTTGTCCTGGCAGGATGTTTTTGTTGACAGGTTCGCCTGCGTGTATTAAGATAATAGCTGAGATCGAACAAATGTTTGCCGGAAAAGAAAAGGCAGTTCGGATTTTTTATAGAAAGCAGATACAGGAGAGAAGATTATGGCAGCGATGAAAAATGATGGAAAAAGACAGGATGTCAGACAGCAGGCGCTTGACGCCGCTCTTGGACAGATCGAGCGCGCGTACGGAAAGGGCGCGGTCATGAAGCTGGGAGATACCTCTCAGAATATGAATGTGGAGGTGGTGCCGACAGGATCGCTCAGTCTGGATATCGCACTGGGGCTGGGCGGCATCCCAAAGGGCAGAATCGTCGAGATATATGGTCCGGAATCTTCAGGAAAGACTACGGTTGCGCTGCATATGGTGGCCGCGGTCCAGAAGCAGGGAGGAATCGCGGGCTTTATTGACGCGGAGCACGCCCTGGATCCTGTTTACGCGCAGAATATCGGCGTGGATATCGACAATCTGTATATTTCCCAGCCGGATAACGGAGAGCAGGCCCTGGAGATCACAGAGACGATGGTGAGATCCGGCGCGATTGATATCATTATTGTGGACTCTGTCGCGGCGCTTGTCCCAAAGGCGGAAATCGATGGAGAAATGGGAGATTCACATGTGGGCCTGCAGGCCAGAATGATGTCACAGGCATGCAGAAAGCTGACGGCCGTAATCAGCAAAACCAATTGCATTGTGGTTTTTATCAACCAGCTGCGTGAAAAAGTCGGCATTATGTTTGGCAATCCGGAGACGACGACCGGAGGCCGCGCGCTGAAATTTTATTCTTCCATCCGGCTGGATGTCAGGAGAATCGAGTCCCTGAAAAAAAGCGGGGAGGTTATCGGCAACAGGACGCGTGTCAAGGTTGTAAAAAACAAGGTTGCCCCGCCGTTCCGCGAGGCCGAATTCGATATCATGTTCGGACGGGGTATTTCGCGATCGGGCGACATTCTTGATCTGGCAGCGGAGAAAAATATCATTGTGAAAAGCGGCGCATGGTATTCCTACAACGGTGAAAAAATCGGGCAGGGGCGTGAAAATGCCAAAATCTACCTGGAAGAGCACGCCGACTTTATGCAGATGACAGAGGCTAAGGTGCGCGCGGCATATCAGCTGCAGGGCGCAGAAATGCCCGGGGAAGCGGAATCAGACGGAAGTACAGCCTCTGAGCAGGAGGATGCTCCTGTTATGACACCATGAAGCAGAGCGCGGTTCAGAAGGCGATGAGCCTGCTGCTGCACCAGAGCCGCACCGAAAAAGAACTGCGGAACCGTCTGGCGATGTCCGGCTTTGAGCAGGAGGAAGTGGAGGAGGCCGTGGCATACGTCTCCTCCTTCGGATATCTAAATGACAGGAGATACGCAGAGAACTACGTCCTGTCTTATTCCGGAAAAAAATCCCGCCGGGCGATCCGGGAGGGATTGCTGGAAAAGGGGGTTTCGGAGGAGGAAGCGGACGCGGCTCTCGCGGAGCTGCAGACGGATGAGCAGGGGCTGATTCTTTCCCTTCTGCGGAAAAAGGCAGGAGATCCCCATCTGCTGCAGGAAGGAGAACTGCGCAGAGTCCTTTCCTTCCTGGGGCGCAGAGGGTTTTCGTCTGGCGACGTGTGGAAAGCGATACGGAAATACCAGGATTCCGCGCCGGAGGATGCGCGGGAATAGTCCCGGTTAATCCAGAAAAAATGATTGACAAGTGTCTGATTTTATAATATACTAGGGCTTGCGTCAGGCGCAGATGCGCATCAGCAGGCGTCCCGACAAAAACCGGGGTGTGGCTCAGTTTGGCTAGAGCGCCTGGTTTGGGACCAGGAGGCCGCAGGTTCGAATCCTGTCACCCCGATTTTTCAGACAGTTGATGGTGCGCCGCACATGCAGGTGTAGTTCAGTGGTAGAACACCAGCCTTCCAAGCTGGATATGTGGGTTCGATTCCCATCACCTGCTCTTGTGTTTGTAGCTCAGCTGGATAGAGCAACGGCCTTCTAAGCCGTGGGTCGGGGGTTCGAGTCCCTCCAAGCACGTTCTGTCATGATGGCAGCTGGTAGTTGCTGCGTTCATGTCAGCTGCTGAAACAGGAGTTCCTGTTTATATGGTGGATATGGCGTAGCTGGTTAACGCGCCAGATTGTGGCTCTGGAGACCATGGGTTCGAATCCCATTATCCACCCTGCCGTATGGCGACTTATTGGGCTATCGCCAAGCGGTAAGGCACAGCACTTTGACTGCTGCATGCGTCGGTTCGAATCCGGCTAGCCCAGTTTTATTTTTAAATGGAGCATTAGCTCAGGTGGTAGAGCACTTGACTTTTAATCAAGTTGTCCGGGGTTCGAGTCCCCGATGCTTCATTCCCGGATCGAACCAGACCGTCAGAATATCACGTGTATGCCTCTGTTCCATGTTTTGCGGCTATGGCGGAATTGGCAGACGCGATGGATTTAGGTTCCATTGGGAGACCGTGCAGGTTCGAGTCCTGTTAGCCGCAGTTCGTTCTTCGATACGCTTCGTATCAGAATTCCAGATATGTCACGTATAGAAAATTTCAGATCAGAGAGTGTGATGATATGACGAGAGAGCAGTACGAGTCCCTCCCGTTGTCAGAGTTGCGGGAGCTGGCAAAAGCGAGAGGATTAAAACGTGTTTCTGCGCTTAGAAAGGATGGTCTGATTGACCGCATGCTGCAGGAAGATGTGTCAGATGCAGAGCGCGCGCAGGCAGAGAAGGCCAGGAAGGCCGAGCTGGCAAAGCAGACAGAAAAAACGCGTACAGAGACAGCTTCTTCCGAAGTATCCGAGCGCAAGGCTGCAAATGATACCGCCAGAAACACCGTTCGTGAGTCTTCAAGAAGCTATGGACGCGAGACCGGCCGCGATTCACGCGAGTACAGCCGTGATTCCTCCCGTGAAACGAAACGCGATTATTCGCGGGACAGCCGCGAGTCCTCCCGCGAAGCGGGTCGTGATTATTCACGGGACAACCGGTACAGCGAAGAACAGACAGATCGTGAAACCCGCCCCAAAAATGACATTCAGGAGCTTGACAGCGGTCACGAGGCAAGCGGCATTCTGGAAGTCATGCAGGAAGGGTTTGGATTCATCCGTTCCGACAATTTTCTGCCGGGCGAAGACGATGTCTATGTCTCTCCGTCCCAGATTCGAAAGTTCGGGCTGAGGACGGGTGATATTGTGACGGGCAACACGCGTGTGAAGTCTCAGAATGAAAAGTTTTCCGCGCTGCTGTATATCAAGAGCGTAAATGGATTAAATCCGTCTATGTGTCTGCGCCGCGCGAACTTTGAGTCGATGACGCCGATTTTCCCGAATGAGCGCATTTATCTGGAACGCACCGGATGCAGCATGGCGATGCGGGTCGTAGATCTGATCAGCCCGATCGGAAAAGGACAGCGAGGCATGATTGTTTCTCCGCCAAAGGCCGGAAAAACCACCCTGCTGAAAGATACGGCGAAGTCCATCCTGCGGAACAATCCGGAAATGCATCTGATCATTCTTTTGATTGACGAGCGTCCGGAGGAGGTTACAGATATTAAGGAGACTGTTCAGGGAGATAATGTGGAAGTTATTTATTCCACATTTGATGAATTGCCCGACCATCACAGACGTGTCTCGGAGATGGTGATAGAGCGCGCGAAGCGTCTGGTTGAGAACAAGCAAGACGTCATTATCTTCATTGACAGCATTACCCGGCTCGCGAGAGCTTATAACCAGGTTGTTCCGCCCAGCGGAAGAACACTGTCCGGCGGTCTGGATCCGGCCGCGCTGCATATGCCAAAGAGGTTTTTCGGCGCTGCGCGCAACATGCGGGAGGGCGGAAGCCTGACGATTCTTGCGACCGCGCTGGTTGATACGGGCAGCAAGATGGATGATGTGGTTTACGAGGAGTTCAAGGGAACAGGCAACATGGAACTTGTGCTGGACCGCAAGCTGCAGGAACGCAGAATTTTCCCTGCAATTGACATCGTAAAATCCGGA
This sequence comes from Eubacterium sp., assembly GCA_017475785.1. The sequence goes on from JAFVEX010000068.1 coordinate 8,836, forward strand.
ACGCGCCGCGAGGATCTGCTCCTCTCAAGAGAAGAAATTGAGGCGGTTACAATCATGCGAAGAAGTCTGAACGGGCTGAAATCTGATGAAGCCGCAGAAAATATTCTGGATCTCTTTACCAGAACGCGGACAAACGGAGAGCTGGTGCAAATGGTCCTGAAGCGCAAAGTGCTTGGATTTTAAATTACAGATCATATTACGGCCGAAAGAGTCGGCCATAATAGCCAACTGTAAGAGTCGGCCATAAAAGTCGGCCATAAGAGTCGGCCAAAAGGGTATGGCCGAAAAGACAATATTTCACTTGCAAAACATATATCACTATGCTATAATTTTTTGGTCGTACGTCGGAAATGTACGATGAGTTTTAAATACGGAAGAGGTGAATACAAGTGAGAGAAGGGATCCATCCTGATTTTTATCAGGCAACCGTTACTTGCAACTGCGGAAACACATTTACTGTCGGATCAACAAAGGAAGATATCCACGTCGAGATTTGTTCGAAGTGTCATCCGTTCTATACCGGACAGCAGAAGGCTACGCAGGCACGTGGACGTATTGAGCGGTTCAACAGAAAGTACGGTATCAACAATTAGTTTATTATGCTCGTTTATTGAGAGGGTTGGGGTCGGATATGACCTCGACCCCCTTTTTCGTGAAGGAAGAAAAAGAGTATGAAACCTTCAAATATTGGTGGGCAGGCACTGATCGAAGGGATTATGATGCGGCATGACGACGTCTACTCTGTCGCGGTCAGAAAACCGGATCAGGAGATCGAAATTAAAACAGAGCCGTACAAAAGTGTCGTGCCCGTAAAAGCAGTGCATAAGATTCCAATCGTGCGGGGCGTGATAAGCTTCATAGACTCGATGGCAGTCGGAGTCAGTACACTGATGTACTCGGCAAGTTTTTTTGAAGAAGATGAGGAAGAACTTGCGAAGAAAAACAACCGGTCTGAGGAGGAGAACCAGAAGGCCGAAAAACGGGAACAGGCCCTGATGTACGGCGTGTTTGCTGTTTCGTTTGTCATTGCCATAGCGGTCTTTATGCTTCTGCCGTATTATCTCTCGGCGCTGCTTTCCAAAGTCATTGTCAGCCACTGGTGGCTGTCGCTCCTTGAGGCGGTTCTGCGTGTCGCGATCTTTCTCGGCTATCTGGCGCTCGTCTCCAGAATGAAAGATATTCAGCGGACTTTCATGTATCACGGAGCAGAGCATAAGTGTATCAACTGTGTTGAAAATGGCATGCCTCTGACCGTTGAGAATGTCATGAAAAGCTCCCGCTTTCACAAACGCTGCGGAACCAGTTTTCTGTTTATCGTCGTCATCATCAGCGCTGTGCTGTTGATGTTTGTTCAGACAGACTCCAGAATCATGCGTATTGTATACCGCCTGATTCTGATTCCGGTAATTGCCGGAATCTCTTACGAACTTTTGAGGTTTGCCGGAAGACATGACAATCCTGTTGTGAATCTGCTCAGTAAGCCGGGACTTGCGATGCAGCGGCTGACGACCAGAGAGCCGGACGCCTCAATGGCGGAGGTGGCAATTGCGGCGGTAGAAGCTGTTTTTGACTGGAAAGAATATTTGCGGGAGAACTTCGGAGATGGTGCCGGAACGTCTGAATAATTCACTTAAGGAATGGCGCGCATACGGGGAGGCATACCTGGACGACTGTGGTCTGGCAGAAGCAAAGACAGATGCCTGGCTGCTGCTGGAGTATGTGACCGGGACCTCAGAAGGCGCGTATTATCTTCGCATGCAGGAACCTATGGCTGACGAAGCGGCCGCGAAGTATGAGACGATGATCAGGCGCCGCGCGGCGCGCATCCCGCTGCAGTACCTGACCGGGGAGGCCTGGTGCTATGGAAACCGCTTTCTGGTAAATCATCACGTGCTGATTCCAAGGCAGGATACAGAATTTTTGATTGAAGAGGCGCTGAAGCGGATTCAGAGCGGCATGCATCTGCTGGATCTCTGCACAGGGAGCGGCTGTGTACTGATTTCTCTTTTGAAACAGAAATCGGTTACTGGAGTCGGGACGGATATTTCCCGGCAGGCGCTTCGTGTTGCCGCAAAAAATGCCAGGCTGCACAGGGTACAGGCAGAATGGATTGAGAGCGACCTGTTTGAGCGTGTGGATGAGAGCTTTGATATCATTCTCTCGAACCCGCCGTATATCCCGGCAGATGTCATAGAACAGCTTGACCCGGAGGTGCGCGACCATGAGCCGCGCATTGCGCTGGATGGAGGAGAGGACGGGTTATCTTTTTACAGACGTATTATCCGGGAAGCCCCGGCATATCTGAAAGACGGAGGGTGGCTTTGTCTGGAAACCGGCTATAATCAGGGAGGAGACGTGCGCCGCCTGTTCAGGGAAAATCATTTCACGGAGATTGAGCTGATTCAGGATTATGCAGGTTTTGATCGGGTTGTGCTGGGAAAAATGGTAAAGGAAAAGCAGGATGTTTGACAGATTGGAATCAACAGTTATGCGGCTGGAGGAGATTGTGCAGCTTCTGTCACAGCCGGAAACGGCACAGGATCCGCAGAAGCTTCAGAATCTTATGAAGGAGCAGGCCGAGCTGCAGCCGATTGCAGAGGCATACCGTGCCTATAAAGAAGCCAGAAAGAACGCGTCCGACAGCATGGAAATGCTGCGGGAGGAAAAGGACCCTGAGATGCGGGAGCTTCTCAAGGAGGAGCACACGAACGCGAAGGCCGAGCAGGAACAGCTGGAACAAAAGCTTCAGATTCTCCTTCTCCCAAAGGATCCGAATGATCAGAAAAACGTGATTGTGGAAATCCGCGCGGGCGCGGGCGGCGATGAAGCGGCCCTGTTTGCCGCGGAGCTGTACAGAATGTATTCCCGCTACGCGGAAACCTGCCGCTGGAAAACAGAGCTGATGAGCCTGAATGAGAGCGGAATCGGCGGATTCAAGGAAGTTACCTTTATGATTCGCGGCGCCGGCGCTTACTCGCGCTTAAAATATGAGAGCGGTGTGCACCGCGTTCAGCGCGTGCCAGAGACCGAGAGCGGCGGCAGAATTCACACATCAACGGTTACAGTGGCAATTATGCCGGAAGCGGAAGAGGTGGATTTCCAAATTGACATGAACGACTGCCGCTTTGATGTGTTTCGTTCCTCCGGAAATGGAGGACAGAGTGTCAATACAACTGACTCCGCGGTGCGCCTGACACATATTCCGACCGGCATCGTGATTTCCTGCCAGGATGAAAAATCCCAGCTGAAGAATAAGGACAAAGCGCTGCGTGTGCTTCGTTCCAGACTGTATCAGATGGAACTGGACAGACGCCACGAAGAGGAAGCACGGGAGCGCAGAAGTCAGATTGGGACAGGAGACCGCTCGGAAAAAATCCGGACGTATAACTTTCCGCAGGGAAGGGTCACAGACCACAGGATCAAGCTGACAACACACAGGATCAATGAGATTCTCAATGGCGACCTGCAGGAATTGATTGACGCGCTGGCGACGGCCGACCAGACAGAAAAACTGACACTGTTATCGGAAACATGACAGGAAAATAATAGAATCAGCAGAGCCTGAATCAGACGGAGGAGGTACTTCATGAAAAAAACAGCGCTTGCAGTTATGGCAGCAGGAATCGGAAGCCGTTTTGGAAAGGGAATCAAACAGCTTGAGCCGCTTGGGCCTTCTGGTGAAATCATGATTGATTACTCGGTTTACGACGCGCTTTCTGCAGGGTTTGACCAGATTATTTTTATCATCCGGAAGGATATTGAGGAGGCATTCCGGGAGCGGATCGGCAGACGAGTAGAAAAAATTGCCGATGTCGTGTATGCGTTTCAGGATCCGGACGACCTTCCGGGCGGTTTTGCGCGTCCTGCGGACCGCGTGAAGCCATGGGGCACCGGACAGGCGGTTCTGGCTGCAAGAGATATCATTTCCACGCCGTTTGCTGTCATAAACGCAGACGATTATTACGGAAAGACAGCCTTTGGCACCTTACATGATTATCTGGTCAGAGAAGACTCGCTTCCTGAGCAGGCGCGGGATGTTTCGATGGTCGCCTTCCGCCTTGGGAACACCTTGAGTGAGCACGGCGGTGTGACGCGGGGGATCTGCAGACTGGATGAGTCCGGAAACCTTGCGGGGATTTCCGAGACGAAAAATATTATCCGGGATGGTGCCGGCGCGGCAATTCAGACAGATGGCGGGACGGTTCCTGTTGATCCCGCGACGCCGGTTTCTATGAATATGTGGGGGCTGCAGCCCGCCTTTGTGCAGCTGCTGGAGGAAGGCTTCAGGGAATTTCTGGGAAACCTGAAGGAAGGAGATATTAAGAGCGAATATCTGCTTCCGATCTTCATAGATGAACTTCTGCAGAAAGACCAGGTTCAGGTAAAAGTGCTGGAGAGCGCGGAAACATGGTTTGGCGTGACGTATCAGGAGGATAAAGAGGCTGTTAAGGCGGCCTTCAGAAAACTGATTGCCGGCGGAGTATACCCGGCTGACCTGTATGACGCCTGAGCGTTTGTGTGAGAAGCAGCTTATCAGGGAAGGTAAATGACGCAGAAGCCTGATTGAAAAAGAAATGATATTGGAGTCAGGCAGAGAGACGGATTGGTACCGGAGTACGGCAAAAAGAAGGACTGGCACTGGAATGACACACAGGCTAAAGAGAAACAAAATAGTAATGATAGCGGCGTGTCTGCTGTCGATCTCAGTACTGCTGGGCGGCTGCGGATCCGGGCAGGTCAGTGACTCAGGCGCGTACGCAAAGGGCGTAGAAGCACTGGAAGCAGGCGATTATGACGCCGCCATGACGCAGTTTAAGACGGCAGTCGATCAGGACAGCAGAAAGGCAGAGGCATATCGAGGTGAAGGTATCGTGTATGCCAGGCTTGGTGAGTTTGCCGGCGCGGTCACAATGTTTGAGCGGTCTCTGGACGCCTGGAAACGAAGCAAGAGCAGCGACACCGCGTTTTGCGAGGACGTGCAGTATTATCTGGCAGAAGCCTACGCGAACTGCGGCAGGCAGGGCGAGGCGCTCGGGATCTACACGGAACTGACAGACGGTCTTAATCCGGGGCGCGCGTATCTGATGCGGGGAAAAGCGTACACCGATTGGCAGGATTATGACAGCGCGATGGCGGATTTTGATCAGGTGATCGCAAACGACCCGAGCTACGAGAACTGTATCCAGATTTATGAAATTCTCGCGGCAGCCAGCCGTAAGGCGGATGGGGCGTCTTATCTGGAATACGCGCTGGAATCAAAAATCAGCAACAAAGAGGATTATTACAATCAGGGACTGATTTATTATTACCTCGGCAATTATGAGCTCGCGCGCAAAAACCTTCAGACAGCCTGTGATATGGGCAATCTGGACGCCGTGATCCTGCTTGGAGAGGTCTGCATCCAGAACGGTGATACCCCCGCGGCGAGGGAGGCGTATCAGAAGGTCGTCAACAACGAAGAGAACCGCGCGCTGGCTTATAACGGTCTTGCGCTCTGCGATATTGCGGATGAAGATTATGACGCGGCGCTGCAGAACATCAGCAAAGGCCTGGCGGAAAATGACCCGGAAGTGACGGAATCCCTGCTGTTCAACGAAATCGTTGTATATGAGCGGATGCTGGATTTTTCCACGGCCAGAGACAAAATGCAGGCGTTTGCTGAGCAGTATCCGGACAATCAGGAAGCCAGAAGAGAAAATCTGTTCCTGAAGAGCAGATAAAAATCTTTTGCGGAATATCCTTTCAGGCCTGCTCTCCTGATTGCTTCATCCGGTAACTTTCTGCAGAGTGCAGGAGCCTGTACATATTCATAAAGATCCAGGCAGGATCTGAACAGTTATCAAAGGAACCGCTTATGATTGAGATGGAAACGATCCGTGACAGAGTCATTCTAGCCGGGATTTCGGAGACGTCAGAGACAGACGCCCAGATCTCGATTGCGGAGCTTGCGGAGCTCGCGAAAACGGCGGGCGCGGAAGTCCTGACGCACCTCATTCAAAACCGCAGCAGACCGGAGCCTGGCACATATCTGGGCAAGGGCAAGATAGAAGAGCTGAAGCAGCTCGTGGAGATGCTGGGCGCGAACGGCGTGATCTGTGATGACGAGCTGTCGCCGGCACAGATGCGCAATCTGCAGGAACTGCTGCAGTGCAAGGTGATGGATCGGACGCTGCTGATTCTGGATATTTTTGCCTCCCGCGCCATAACGAGCGAGGGAAAAATACAGGTTGAACTGGCGCAGCTTAAATACCGGGCGGCGCGGCTGACGGGACTGGGCAAATCACTGTCGAGACTTGGAGGCGGGATCGGGACACGCGGTCCGGGCGAAAAAAAACTTGAACAGGACAGGAGACTGATCCATGAGCGGATCAGTGTGCTGAATAAAGAATTAAAAGAAGTACGCCGGCACAGAGACGTTATCTGGGAAGGACGAAAAAAAGGCGCCATGCAGACAGCGGCGATTGTCGGTTATACCAACGCTGGAAAATCGACGCTTTTAAATCTGCTGACAGATGCCGGTGTCCTGGAAGAGGACGCGCTTTTCGCGACACTGGATCCGACGACCCGGGCGCTCACGCTTCCCGGCGGAACACAGATTCTGCTCACCGATACCGTCGGATTTATCCGCAAGCTCCCGCATCATCTGATCGAGGCATTCCGGAGTACGCTCGAAGAGGCGGCGCTGGCAGATTATATCATACATGTAGCTGACGCGTCTGATCCGAACGCTGCGTGGAAAATGCAGGTTGTATATGAGACCCTGCATGAGCTGAAGGCAGATGAAAAGCCGATTATCACTCTCTTTAACAAGCAGGATCTGCTGGAACAGAGCGATGAGAACGGAGAACTCCCTCATCTGCGGGATCTGCGCGCTGATGCCAGCATCCCGATATCGGCAAAAACAGGATACGGGATCAGTGAGTTTCTGAACGCGCTTGAGAAGCTGGCGCATGCGGGACAGATACTGGTTGAGCGGATTTTCGCGTACACAGAGGCTTCGGCTGTCGCGCGGATCAGAAAGTACGGGCAGCTGCTGGAGGAGGAATATCTGGATGAAGGAATACGCATACGGGCTTTTGTCCCGCCTGAACTCTACGGGAACATCTGACGGCAGCAGCCGGGCTGACGCGCTTTTGATTTCGGATCCCTGCAATATGCGGTATTACTCCGGCTTCAGCGGCGGAGAGGGGATTCTTCTCATCACTTCAGAGGACTGCTTCCTGATCACAGATTCCCGCTATACAGAAGCAGCGGGCAGGGAGAGCGATTTTCTGGTCATCGAAGAAAGCCGTTCCCACAAACGGGTGCAGATTCTGCAGGAGCTGGCCGGGCAGTATGGTCTGGAGCGCATTGCGTATGAAGATGAAGTGATGACCTGCGCCGCGTTATCACGGCTTCAGGAAAATATGACAGAGATCCGCGAGTGGATCCCCATGGGCAGGCAGGCAGAGCTTCCCCGCCAGATAAAGCGGCAGGATGAGATTGACCTGCTCGCGCAGGCAGAAGCAATTGGAGACGCAGCCTTTTCTGATTTGCTTGGTCTTCTGAAAACGGGCATGACTGAGCTGGAGATTGCGGCAGAGCTCGAATACCTGCTAAAGAAGCACGGGGCGGAGGGGCTGTCGTTCGATACCATCGCGGCCTCTGGCGAGAATTCTTCCATGCCGCACGCAGTCCCTACGGGCAAGGTTGTCGAAAAAGGAGATTTTCTGACGCTGGATTTCGGATGCCGGTACCACGGGTATTGCTCCGATATGACACGCACAGTCGCGTTTGGAAGCGTGAGCGACCGTCAAAGGAAGATATATGACACAGTGCTGGAAGCTCAGCTGCGCGCCCTCGATACAATCCGCGCAGGCATTACAGGAGCAGAGGCGGATCATTCGGCGCGGCTTGTAATTGAAGAAGCTGGATATGGAAACTGCTTTGGACACGCTCTGGGGCATTCAGTCGGTCTGTATATCCACGAGGAGCCGCGGCTTGGCCCCGGCTCAGAGGATGTCCTGGCGCCGGGCATGGCTGTCACGGCAGAACCGGGAATTTATATACCGGGATACTGCGGGGTCCGGATCGAAGATCTTGTGATTGTGACGGAGAATGGCTGCCGCAGCCTGACCGCGAGTCCAAAGGACCTTATCATAATCTGATGTCCTTGACAATTGGCAGGCTGAAAATTATGATAAGAAAGGATTGTAAAAATAAGGAGGACACAAAATGTATTCACTTGAAGAAGTTAGAATGACCGATCCCGAGATCGCCGCGCTTCTTGAGGCGGAGCTCGCGCGCCAGAACACACATCTGGAGCTGATTGCTTCTGAGAACTGGGCATCAAAGGCCGTTATGGGCGCGATGGGAAGCCCTTTTACAAATAAATACGCGGAGGGTTATCCGGGCAAGCGCTATTACGGCGGCTGTGAAATAATTGATCAGGCAGAGACGATCGCGATTGAGCGCGCCAAACAGATTTTTGGCTGCACTTACGCCAATGTACAGCCGCACTCTGGCGCGCAGGCGAATATGGCTGTCTTCCTCGCGCTTCTTCAGTACGGTGACACGGTGATGGGCATGAATCTCAATGAGGGCGGCCACCTGTCACACGGAAGCCCTGCAAACTTCTCTGGGACGTATTTTCATGTCGTGCCGTACGGCGTGAATGAGGAAGGGTACATCGATTACGATGAAGTTGAGCGAATTGCCAAGGAGTGCCGGCCGAAGCTGATCGTCTGCGGCGCGAGCGCGTATGCGCGCGCGATTGATTTCAGGCGCTTCCGCAAGATCGCGGATGAAGTGGGAGCCTTCCTGCTGGCGGATATCGCGCACATCGCAGGCCTCGTCGCGACCGGCTATCATGAGAGCCCGATCGAATACGCGCATGTGACGACTACGACGACGCACAAGACCCTGCGCGGCCCGCGCGGAGGACTGATTCTCTCCAGCGCGGAATTTGCCGAGGAGCACAAGCTGAACAAGGCTGTCTTCCCGGGAATCCAGGGCGGCCCGCTTGAGCATGTGATTGCCGCAAAGGCCGTGTGCTTCAAAGAAGTGCTTGATCCGTCCTTCAAGGAATACGCGAAAAACATCATAGACAATGCCAACGCACTCGCAAAAGGACTGGTCAGCCGGGATGTTCCGCTTGTTTCCGGCGGCACGGACAACCACCTGATGCTGATCAATCTGGTATCACTTGGCAAAACAGGCAAAGACGTCCAGAACCAGCTGGAAGCAGTCAACATCACCGCAAACAAAAATACTGTGCCGCAGGATCCGAAGTCGCCGTTCGTCACCAGCGGAATCCGTCTGGGTACGCCGGCTGTTACAACACGCGGCCTGAACGCGGAAGATATGGACCTGATCGCAGAGACGATCGCAATGACCATTCATGATCCGGAGACTACGGGAGATCAGGCGCGTGAAAACGTGAAAAAACTGACGGACCGGTATCCACTGTATTGATTCGGCGCATGTTTTAATAAGTGTCCGCAATACCGGCCAACGAAAGGAGAATCATGCCATATTTATCCATTGAGGAAGAATTAAAGTCGAACGCATATCCGGGACGGGGGATTATTATCGGCCGGTCTGAGGATGCCGCGCACGCTGTCATCGCCTATTTTATCATGGGCAGAAGCGAGAACAGCCGGAACCGCATTTTTGTCGCAGACGGGGAAGGCATCCGCACCCAGCCGTTCGATCCGGCCAAGCTGGAGGATCCGTCACTGATCATTTATACGCCGGTCCGTGTGCGGGGAAATGATACCATCGTCACGAACGGGGATCAGACCGATACCATTTATGAAGAGATGGAAAAGGGGAAAACATTCGAGCAGTCTCTGCTGCGGCGCGGCTATGAGCCGGACCGTCCGAATTTCACCCCGCGCATTTCCGGGCTCGTCAATGTCGAGGGCGGAATGATGAAGTACTATCTGTCGATTCTGAAACGGGAGCCTGCGGAGATGGATCAGGTGAACCGCTATACGTTCCAGTACGCAAACTGTTCTCCTGGCTGCGGCAGATTTATCCACACCTATCAGTCTGACGGAGATCCGCTTCCGAGCTTTGCCGGGGAACCGAAACCGGTAAAAATCGAGGGAGGAATCGAGCGATTCACAAAGTCACTCTGGGAAAGCCTGAATGAGGACAACAAGGTCTCCCTGTTTGTCCGGTATATTACGCTCTCAAGCGGTGAGTATGTGTCGGCGGTTATGAATAAGCATCAGATCGGACAGTAAGGAAAGAAGCGGAGATAGATCGTTATGAATGAACTGCAGCTGAAATATGGATGCAACCCCAACCAGAAGCCGTCCAGAATCTTTATGGAGGACGGATCTGAGCTCCCGGTGAAGATTTTGTCCGGCCGCCCCGGTTATATTAACTTTCTGGACGCGTTTAACGGATGGCAGCTTGTACAGGAATTGAAGCGTGAGACAGGCCTTCCGGCGGCGACTTCATTTAAGCACGTATCCCCGGCAGGAGCGGCAGTCGGACTTCCGCTTTCTGATGTCCTGCGGAAAATCTACTGGGTGGATGATCTGGGTGAGCTGAGCCTGCTTGCCTGTGCGTATGCCAGAGCCCGCGGTGCCGACAGAATGTCTTCTTTCGGTGATTTTATCGCGCTTTCTGATCCCTGTGACGTGGATACAGCCCGCCTGATTAAGCGGGAAGTATCTGACGGCGTGATCGCGCCGGGCTACTCTGATGAGGCGCTGGAAATCCTTCGCTCCAAGAAGAACGGCAATTACGTCGTGATAGAGATGGATCAGGCTTATACGCCTGCTCCTCTGGAGAAAAAACAGGTTTATGGCATTACGTTTGAGCAGGGGCGTCAGGAGCTGGAAATTAACGATGCCTTTTTGTCGAATCTCGTCACAGATAATAAGGAGATTCCGGCAGACGCCGTCAGAGACCTGAAAATCGCGCTGATTACGCTGAAGTATACGCAGTCAAACTCCGTCTGCTTCGCAAGGGACGGCCAGGCCATCGGCGTGGGCGCGGGACAGCAGTCGCGCGTACACTGTACACGGCTTGCCGGATCCAAGGCGGACAACTGGTGGCTCCGCCAGTGCCCGAAGGTTCTGGCGCTTCCGTTCCGGGATGACATCCGCCGCGCGGACAGGGATAACGCGATCGACCTCTACATCGGCGAGGAATATATGGATGTACTGGAGGAAGGAAAGTGGCAGCGGATTTTCACAGAGAAGCCAGAGGTCTTCACACGTGAAGAGAAGCGCGCGTGGCTTGACCAGCTGACGGATGTCGCGCTTGGATCTGACGCGTTTTTCCCGTTTTCCGACAACATTGAGCGGGCGGCGAAAAGCGGCGTGAAATATGTTGCTGAGCCGGGCGGATCTGTGCGGGACGATGCTGTCATTGACTGCTGCAACGCGCATGGAATGGTGATGGCCTTTACAGGAATCCGGCTGTTCCACCACTGAGAAACGGGAAACGGATAGATAGCGGCGTTCTCCGCACTTTTACAAATGAGAGAAATGGAATTCAAGATGGAGCGGCAGGGCCTTGTTGCGGTCGGAGATCAGGTTGACGTGACCGAGAGCGCGCTGCCGGCTTCCTTTTATTACACAATTCAGCCCGCCGTGGCGATGAGCAAAAATTATCAGGGATATGAGCGGCTGAAGTCGGATACGGGGATCGTAAAAGAAATCCGCCAGACGGACAGAGGCTATTATATCATTGTGGAGTTTGATGAAGAAGAACCAGCCTGAGCGACAAGTTCATACGATCGCGCCGTTTTATGATGAAACTTCCCGGATTCTGATTCTGGGAAGCTTTCCTTCTGTCAAGTCACGGGAGGCAAATTTCTTCTACGGACATCCGCAGAACCGGTTCTGGCGCGTGATCGCGGCAGTATTCGGCGAAGAGACGCCCGCCGACATTCCCGCAAAGCGCGCGTTTCTGAAGAGAAACCATATCGCGATGTGGGATTCGATACAATCCTGCACGATTACGGGTTCCAGCGACAGCAGTATCAGGGACGTCTTGCCAAATGACATCGGCATGATACTGAGTGCCGCGCCCGTCACACATATTTTCTGCAATGGAAACGCCTCGCACAGGATCTATCAGAAGTACTTGTATCCCGTTACAAAGCGTGAAGCGGTGCGCCTTCCTTCCACAAGCCCGGCAAATGCCTCCTGGAGTGTGGAACGGCTTACAGAAGCCTGGAAAATATGCCGGGAGGCAGCAGAAGTCAGGTAAAAAAACACTGATTAAATCAGCGTTTTCTTAAAGTAATGTGACGACAATTCAGGAGAAAAACAGCTATGGTAAATGAAGAATTCAGGGCAGAAATGAACGGTTTTTCCAATATCGACCATGTAATCGGGATTGTGAGCGGAAAAGGCGGCGTGGGCAAGTCGCTTGTTACAGCTTCCCTGGCAAATGCGCTCGCGGCGCAGGGATATCACGTGGGAATTCTGGACGCGGATATTACAGGACCGTCTATTCCTAAAATGTACGGCATCCATGAAAATGCCATGTCAGATGAAAACGGTATTTATCCGGTCATCACCGGGAATGATATCGAGATCATGTCCACCAATCTGGTGCTGGACGGCGAAGACAGTCCGGTTGTCTGGCGCGGCCCGGTCATTGCCGGCGTCGTGAAGCAGTTCTGGACAGATGTGATCTGGGGTACGCTGGATTACATGCTGATTGATATGCCGCCGGGCACAGGGGATGTACCGCTGACGGTCTACCAGTCGCTTCCGATCGACGGAGTGATCATCGTTACCTCTCCGCAGGATCTGGTGCGTATGATTGTCACAAAGGCGTACAAGATGGCCGAAATGATGGAGATCCCGGTTCTAGGCATCATCGAGAACTACAGTTACCTCTGCTGCCCGGACTGCGGCAGGATGATTCAGGTGTTTGGCGAGAGTCACATCGATGAAATTGCGGCAGATATGGGGATTCCGGTACTCGGGAAGATTCCGATGGACGCGCAGCTGGCGGCAGACGCGGATCAGGGCGCGTTTGCGGGTGTCCTGAATCAGTACATAGACGACGCGATCACCGCAGTTGGAAATCTTTAAATGACGAGCGAAAAAAAGACTGTCAGAATTTCAGTCCGCAATCTTGTTGAATTTCTTCTTCGAAGCGGCGATATCACCGGCGGAACCGGACGTCTGGCCGACCGCGAGGCGATGCTTGCCGGCAGCCGGATTCATCGAAAGCTGCAGGGGAGGAGAGGCGCGGCCTACCGCGCGGAGGTTTCCCTGAAGGAAGTGGTTGATTTCGGGAGCTTTGATCTGGTTGTGGAAGGACGTGCCGACGGAATCGACACTGAGGCTTCTGTCATCGAAGAAATCAAGGGCATCTATCAGGATGTCAGCGAATTAGAGTCGCCTGTGCCGGTTCACCTGGCACAGGCAAAATGTTATGCGTGTATTTACGCCCGGAAAGAAAAGCTGGAGACGGTCCGGATCCGCATGACCTACTGCAATCTGGAGACGGAGGAGGTGCGCTCCTTTACCAGCGCGCATACGGCAGCTGAATTGTCGGAGTGGTTTGACGCGCTCTGCCGGGACTACCGCAGATGGGCGGCGTTTCTGGCAGAATGGACCGGCCGGCGGAACGAAAGTATTCTGCAGCTGGCGTTTCCGTTTCCTTATCGCGCCGGCCAGAGGGACATGGTCGCGGCGTCCTACAGGACGATCCTTCAGGGAAGGCAGCTGTTTGTACAGGCGCCGACAGGCGTGGGAAAAACCATATCCGCGGTATTTCCTGCCGTGCGGGCACTCGGAGAGGGACGCGGAGAAAAGCTGTTTTACCTGACGGCAAAAACGATCGCGCGGACTGTCGCGGAGGAAGCGTTTTCTATTTTGCGGGAAAAGGGTCTTTGCTGCAAGACGCTCACACTGACTGCCAAAGAGAAGATCTGCCCGGAAGAGAAACCGGTCTGCGATCCCGCGTTCTGCCCCCGGGCAAAAGGCCACTATGACCGGATCAACGACGCGCTCTATGATCTCCTGACATCTGACAGAGAGTACACCCGGAATGAGATTCAGGCGTGGGGCTCCACGCGAAGCGTCTGCCCGTACGAGCTGCAGCTGGATCTGGCAGATTTTGCGGATGCCGTGATATGCGATTATAATTATGCGTTTGACCCGGCAGCAAGGCTGTCACGGTATTTTGGAGAGGCATCCCGCAGACAGACCTGCCTGCTCTTGATCGACGAGGCGCACAATCTTGTTGACCGCGCAAGAGAGATGTTTTCCGCCGCTCTGGAGAAAGAGGCATTTTTGCGATTGCGCAGGCTGATCAGGGACAGGAAGCAGAGCAGGGGCTTCAAGGCGCTTGACCGGTCGCTTGCGCGCTGTAATCAGATTCTTCTTACATATCGGAAGGAGAGCGCGGAGGATCCGGATGCAATTGACTCATATGGGAGCCGGTGTTCCAGACGAAAAGAGATTCAGGCTCTGATCCCTCCGCTGATGACACTGGCAGGTGTTCTGGAGGGGATTTTGAAGGAGCGCCCGGGTGAAGGAGCGGGCGTGGAATCTGAGTCTCTGCGGGAAGAGCTTCTGAATTTTTATTTTGAGGTCAGCACATTCCTCGGCGCCTGGCAGACACTTGATGATCATTTTATGATTTACACAGAGACCAGGCAGGGCAGCTTTCTTCTGAAGCTGTTCTGTGTAGATCCCTCCCGCTGTCTGCAGGAGGTACTGGACCGGTCTGCGGGTACGGTGTTTTTCTCCGCTACGATGCTTCCAATGCAGTATTATGAGTCGCTGCTGACCACAGAAAAGGATAATTACCGGATCATGATTCCCTCCCCATTTGACCCGTCGCGCAGGCATCTGGCCGTCGGCACGGATGTCAGCACACGTTATACACAGCGGGGAGAACTGCTTTATCAGAAGCTTGCGGCCTATATTTATACGGTGACGAAAGAAAAGCAGGGCAATTATATGGTGTATTTTCCGTCATACCGGATGATGGAAGATGTGCTGGAGGCGTACCGGCAGCAATTTGAGCAGGAAATGCCGGAGACATCCCGGACGCAGCCGGCGGGGGAGGAACAGGAGCTGTTTGTACAGCAGCCCGGCATGTCAGAGGCGGACAGGGATGATTTTCTGAAGACATTTCGAAGGCCGGGGAAACAGACACGGATTGGCTTTTGTGTCATGGGAGGCATTTTTGCGGAGGGCATCGACCTGGCGGGAGACCAGCTGATCGGGGCGCTGGTTGTCGGAACCGGACTGCCGCAGGTGTCTGGGGAAAGAGAACTGCTGAAACGCTTCTATGACGAGAAAGGGATGAGCGGGTTCGATTACGCTTACAGATTTCCGGGGCTGAATAAGGTGCTGCAGGCTGCCGGACGCGTGATCCGCACGGCGGAGGACGTCGGTGTTATGGTGCTTCTGGACGAGCGCTTCAAAAGCCCGGCGTACTACAGGTATTTTCCGCGGGAGTGGTCAGATATCCATCACACAAGCCTGGACAGAATCAGCGGCGAAATCCGCGCTTTCTGGGATAGGGAAACGCTGATTTATTAATCAGTGTTTCCATAGAAGAAAAAGCCACTTTCATTGTTCTGACGAAGGTGCTATAATGTCGGCTAAGAGCAAACCATCAGCAGGAGAGAGACCATGATTATTACATTAAAGGACGGAACAAAAAAAGAATACAGCGAGGCGATGCCGGTAATCGATATCGCGAAGGATCTGAGTGAAGGCCTTGCACGCATGGCCGGTGCCGCTGAAGTGAACGGCGAGCCGGCTGATCTGCGCACAGAGGTGAACGAAGACAGTGAGCTGACAATCTATACGATTAATGATCCGGGGGGGCTGGCGGCTTACCGCCACACGACTTCTCATATGATGGCGCAGGCGATCAAGCGCCTTTATCCGCAGGCAAAGCTTGCGATCGGCCCGTCCATCGCAGACGGTTTTTACTACGACATTGATATCGAGGGCGGACTCACTGCGCAGGATCTCGAGAAGATCGAGGCGGAGATGAAGAAAATCGCGAAGGAAGCCCTTCCGCTTCGCAGATTTACGCTGCCCCGCGACGAGGCGATTGCCTTCATGAAGGAGAAGGAAGAGCCGTATAAGGTCGAGCTGATTGAAGATCTGCCAGAAGACGCTGAGATCAGTTTCTATGAGCAGGGCGAGTTTACGGATCTCTGCGCAGGTCCTCATCTGATGAGCACAAAGCCGGTAAAGGCGTTCAAGCTGACCAGTATCGCGGGCGCGTACTGGCGCGGCGACGAGCACAACAAGATGCTCACCCGTGTCTACGGAACGGCGTTCCCGAAAAAGGCGGAGCTGGACGCGTACCTGACGATGATTGAAGAAGCGAAAAAGCGCGACCACCGCAAAATCGGCAGGGAGCTTGGACTCTTTATGATGAACGAGGCCGGCCCGGGATTCCCGTTCTTCCTTCCGAAGGGAATGATTCTGCGCAATACGCTGATGACTTACTGGCGCGAGGTTCATCTCGCGAATGGCTACGATGAGATTTCGACGCCTGTGATTCTGAACCGGTCCCTGTGGGAGACCTCAGGACACTGGGATCACTATAAAGAGAACATGTACACGACCGTGATCGACGAAGAAGATTACGCGATCAAACCGATGAACTGCCCCGGCAGCATTCTGGTATATCAGAATGAGCCGCACTCCTACCGGGATCTTCCGCTGCGCTACGCGGAATGCGGTCTCGTGCACCGGCACGAGAAATCAGGACAGCTGCACGGCCTGATGCGCGTGCGGTGCTTCACACAGGATGACGGGCACATGTTCCTGGCGCGTGACCAGATCCGCGACGAGATCGTGAGAATCGTCCGGATTATTGATGAGATGTACAATCTCTTTGGGTTCCAGTATCACGTTGAGCTGTCGACCAGACCGGATGATTCCATGGGCAGCGACGAGGACTGGGAGGTCGCGACAGATTCTCTGCGCGACGCGCTGGAGGTACTGGGCAAGGATTACGTGGTCAATGAGGGCGACGGCGCGTTCTACGGGCCGAAGATTGATTTCCACCTGACAGACTGCCTCGGAAGGACCTGGCAGTGCGGAACCATTCAGCTGGACTTCCAGCTGCCGCAGCGGTTTGAACTCGAATACACCGGGGCAGACGGAGAGAAGCATCAGCCGATTATGATCCACCGCGTCGTCTTTGGTTCAGTCGAGCGCTTTATCGGAATTCTGACAGAGCATTTCGCAGGCGCCTTCCCGACCTGGCTCGCGCCGGTACAGGCGAAAGTGCTGCCGCTCTCGGAGAAATATCTCGATTACGCGGCGGAAGTGCAGAAGCAGCTGTCTGCAGCCGGAATCCGCGCGGAGCTTGATGAGCGCAGTGAAAAGCTCGGATACAAGATCAGAGAGGCACAGAATCTGAAGATTCCGTACATGCTGGTTGTCGGCGGCAAGGAGCAGGAAGCCGGCACCGTAGCGGTCCGCACGAGACTTGGCGGAGATCAGGGCGCGGTACCTGTCGGCACGTTTATTGAAGAGATCCTGGAGGAGATCAGAGAAAAACGTCTGCCGTAAAAAGTTGTCATTTGCCGTAAAAAAGTCGTCATTTACCGGAAAAGAGTTCTTGACAGTTTTTATGGGATGTGGTAACTTGTACTAGTTGGAAAAGGAAGCAGAGCTTGTCCGCTCTCACCCTGGCGCAGTCTGGCGGTCCCGGGTTAATAACGTGATGGGAAGGATTGACAGAAGAAGTGTCTTCTGGCAAATCCTGAGTTTATCATGAAATAATTGCGGACAGTTCCTGTAGCTGTCCGCTTTTTGTATGACAGGAGAGTTCTTTGTTTCAGAGAGTTCTTTGTTTCAGAGAGTACGTTGTTTCAAAGTGTTTTCTGTCACACAAAAGTGGGAACGGGCAGCCGCTTTTGGAAGGAGCACAGGAGGTACACAGCCATTAGCAGCAATAATTTGATGATTAATGAACAAATACGTGACAGAGAGGTTCGCCTGATTGGCTCTGACGGCGAACAGCTCGGCATTGTCCCGATCACCGAAGCATTGTCAAAGGCACAGGAGGCCGGACTGGATCTGGTTAAGATTGCGCCTCGCGCGAAGCCGCCCGTATGCCGGATCATTGATTACGGAAAATTCCGGTACGAGCAGTCCCGCAAGGAAAAAGAGGCACGCAAGAAACAGAAAACAGTCGACATCAAGGAAGTGCGCCTGTCTCCGAATATCGATACCAACGACCTCAACACCAAGGTAGGCGCGGCCAGGAAATTCCTGGCAAAGGGAAACAAAGTAAAAGTGACCATGCGCTTCCGGGGGCGTGAGATGGCTCATATGTCAAATGGCAGAGTTATTCTCGATCAGTTTGCCGAACAGCTGGCAGACATCTCCGCGATCGAAAAAGCACCGAAGGTCGAGGGGAGAAGTCTGACAATGGTCTTAACTGAGAAGAAGAAAAAATAAGCAAGGAGGAATCTTCAAATGCCAAAGGTAAAAACAAAAAGAGCAGCAGCCAAGCGTTTTAAACAGACAGGAACCGGGAAACTGGTCAGACATAAAGCTTATAAAAGCCATATCTTAACCAAGAAGTCAACAAAGAGAAAAAGAAATCTGCGCAAGGCAGCCGTTGTTGACGAGAGCAATGTAAAGAACATGAGAAAGATTATGCCGTATCTCTGATTGAGAGCGGATGTTTAAGAAGTGTACAGGAGGATTAAGAAATGGCAAGAATTAAAGGCGGACTGAACGCCAAAAAAAAGCATAACAAGGTATTAAAGGCAGCAAAGGGATACAGAGGCGCCAGAAGCAAACAGTACAGATACGCGAAGCAGTCTGTTATGCGCGCGCAGGCTTCCTCTTATGCAGGACGCAAGGAGAGAAAGCGCCAGTTCCGTCAGCTGTGGATTACCCGTATCAACGCGGCAGCCAGACTGAATGGACTTTCCTACAGTGTTTTCATGAACGGGCTGAAGAAGGCAGGTATCGAGCTTGACCGCAAGGTTCTTGCTGATATGGCTGTCAACGACAAAGAGGGATTTGCACAGCTTGCTGAGATGGTGAAGGGCGCGGAGGCCTGAGAACCAGATACACAAAGCGGATTAAAAAAACAGGTTTCACGACCTTTATAAAGGTTGTGAAACCTGTTTTTTATCGCTTCCAGACAGCTTTTACGGAGTCGAGCCGCGCCGACATGCCGGCAAGCAGAGCGTCCGCGATCACCAGCGCCGCCATGCATTCCACGACAACCACGGCACGCGGGACAATGACCGGATCGTGGCGGCCGGTAATCGAGAGGTCCACCGCGCTGCCGTCACGGTTCACTGTGCGCTGCCCGCGGGCAATAGATGGTGTCGGTTTAATGGCCGCACGCAGGATGATATCGCTTCCGTCGCTGATTCCGCCGAGTATTCCGCCGGAGTGATTGGTCGCTTTTGTAATCTTATCCACGGTTCCTTCTGCGTCAGGGACAAAGGCATCGTTGTTAGCTGAGCCTACACTGGCAGCTGCAGCAAATCCATCGCCGATTTCCACGCCCTTGACCGCGCCGACAGACATAACTGCTTTCGCAAGGTTTGCGTCGAGCTTCTCAAAGACAGGATCCCCGGCGCCGGCCGGCATCCCGCGGACAACGCATTCGATGATTCCGCCGGCAGAATCCTGCGCTGCCATGCATGTTTCCAGATAGGCAGCCGCGGCTTTGGCTGCTGCCGCGTCCGGCATGCAAAGCGGATTCCGGCGGATTTCGCGCTCGTCAAATTCTTCTGCCGTGACAGGACCGATCGATTTTGTATAGGCCGTGACAGAGATGCCAAGCGCGGCAAGAAGCTTCGCCGCAACGGCGCCGCCGGCCACCCTGCCAATTGTCTCGCGCCCGGAGGAGCGGCCCCCGCCGCGGTAGTCACGGACGCCGTACTTCATTTCATAGCCAAAATCGGCGTGACCCGGCCGGTAAAGATCCTTTAAAGCGCTGTAATCCTTCGAGTGCTGGTCGTGATTCCGCACCAGCATCGAAATCGGCGTCCCGGTCGTGACGCCATCAAATACGCCGGAAAGAATTTCTACCTGGTCGGACTCGCTGCGCGCGGTCGTGTAGCGGCTCTGTCCGGGCTTTCTGCGGTCAAGATATGCCTGTATGTCCGCTGGTTCGAGCGGGAGACCCGCCGGACATCCGTCAACCACAGCGCCGATCCCTGCGCCGTGAGATTCTCCCCATGTAGTCGTTTTAAATATTTTTCCGAAGTCTGATCCGGCCATAAATGCCTCCTGTGTACTGCAAAAATAAGGAACTGGAGCATCGCTTACAGTCTACCATACGACAGCTTTCGACGCAAATTCTCTGCCAGAGGCTATATAAAAATGATCTGTTATCATATATAATGATCATACCAGAAGGAATACAGGGATTCCCTGTTTGACAAAGCAAGGCAGGTCATTCTATAATCTGACTTGGCGAAGGATGAGAGCGCGCGGCGCGCGGTCTCACCATTTGAATAAGGAGCCGCAGTCTTATGAAGTGGATAAAAAAGCTTGAGCGGAGATTTGGCAGATATGCCATCCCGAATCTGACGCGTTACATCATTTTGACATACGTCATAGGTTATGTGCTGTATTTGATTCAGACGTCCGCAAAGATTCCCCTGATCGGATATCTCACAATGGATCCCGGCCTGATTCTCAGAGGTCAGGTGTGGCGGGTGATCTCGTGGGTTCTGATGCCCCCGTCTGATCTGAGCATCTGGACGATCATCATGCTGTATCTGTATTATCAGCTGGGTTCAGAGCTGGAGGATTCCTGGGGAACGTTTCTCTATAATTTTTATATCTTTTTTGGCGTTATTATGACGGTAATCGGGGCGTTCATCGCGTACGCGCTGGTGCCTGGCGCCAGGCTGATGTTTTCAATGGCGACAGCAGGCTCCATTCCGCTGATTTCGACCTACTACATCAGTCTGTCGATTTTCCTCGGCTTTGCCATGACGTTTCCGAATCAGCGGCTGCTGTTTATGTTTATCTTCCCGATCAAGATCAAATATCTCGCAATCGTCGATATCGTATATCTTGTCTATAATATTGTCGCGAGCAGATTTTATCCGGCGGTTGTCATTATGATCGTCTGCTCACTGGCCAGCACCATCGTATTCTTCTTCGGAACACGCGACTACAGCCGCATAAATCCAAAGGAGCGAAAGCGTCAGCGGGACTTCCGGCAGGCAATGAACGGAGGTGCCGGAGGAAGCGGTTTTGCCGGCTTTGGCAGCAGATCGTCCCGCACAGAGGGGCAGAGTGGCGCGCGGGCGGCCGGCGGCAGCGCGCAGACCAGAATCGCGCGGCACAGGTGCGCGGTCTGCGGCAGGACAGAGCTGGACGACCCGACGCTGGAATTCCGTTTCTGCTCACGCTGCAATGGAAATTACGAGTACTGTAATGACCACTTGTTTTCTCATAAGCATGTCGAGTAACGCAATCCGCGGTCATGATCCGGAAGCCGGATGATTCAACAGATAAAGAAAGAAAAGGTAGCACAGAACTATGACAAACACCAAAAAACCATTTGTGACAAAGGCACAGCTTGACGAAATCATCAAAACATATCCCACGCCGTTTCATCTGTATGATGAAAAGGGAATCCGGGAAAACGCGGAAAAAGTGCAGAAGGCCTTTTCGTGGAATCCCGGGTTTCGGGAGTATTTTGCTGTAAAAGCGACGCCGAATCCCTTCCTGATGAAGCTTCTGAAGGAATATGGCTGCGGCTGCGACTGTTCTTCTCTGACGGAACTGATGCTGTCTGAGGCGGCCGGATTTTCGGGAGAAGAGATCATGTTCTCCTCAAATGTCACGCCCGCGGAGGAATACGCCAAAGCCTATGCCATGAATGCCATCATCAACCTGGATGATATCACGCATATCGATTTTCTGGAGCGGACACTTGGCACGATTCCGAAAAAAATCTGCTGCAGATTTAACCCGGGCGGCGTTTTTCAGATGAGCAACGGGATTATGGACAATCCCGGGGACGCGAAGTACGGCATGACGACGGAGCAGATATTTGAAGCGTTCCGCATCCTGAAAGAAAAAGGGGCGGAGGAGTTCGGTATTCACGCGTTTCTGGCAAGCAATACGGTCACGAACGAGTACTATCCGAAGCTCGCGGGTATTCTGTTTGAGCTGGCTGTACAGCTTCAGAAGGAAACCGGCTGTCATATTACGTTCATTAATCTCTCGGGCGGTATCGGGATCCCCTACCGTCCTGATCAGGAGCCGAACGATATTCTCGTGATCGGTGAAGGCGTGCATGAGGCGTATGACCGCATCCTCGTTCCGGCCGGAATGGGAGATGTCAGCCTGTACACAGAGATGGGACGGTTCATGATGGGACCGTACGGATGCCTGGTGACGACGGCGATACATCAGAAACATATTTACAAGGAGTACGTCGGATGTGACGCTTGCGCCGCAAACCTGATGCGCCCGGCGATGTACGGCGCGTATCATCACATTACCGTGATGGGCAAGGAAGACGCGCCATGCGACCACAAGTACGACGTAACCGGTTCTCTCTGTGAGAACAATGACAAATTTGCCGTAGACCGCATGCTTCCTGAAATTGAAAACGGCGACGTGCTGGTGATTCATGATGCCGGCGCGCACGGATCTTCCATGGGCTATAACTACAACGGCCGTCTCTGGGCGGCAGAGCTGCTCCTGAAGGAGGACGGCAGCGTCCAGCTGATCCGCCGCGCGCAGACGCCGCAGGATTATTTTGCGACAATCGATTTTACGCAGGAATACAGCAGGATGTTCGATCACTAAGAAAACACTCTGGAGCAGAGTATTTTTCTATCATACAAAAATCCCCCCGTCCACAAAAATGGATGGGGGATTTTAAAACTGCCGGCGGTGGGACTTGAACCCACACGCCCTTGCGGGCAACAGATTTTGAGTCTGCCTCGTCTGCCAATTCCGACACGCCGGCATATAGGGAGAAGTCTCCCGAAACGACTATATTCTACCATGTGTCAGATTTGAAAGCAAGTAAAAGGTTACAGGCGGATGAAAGCGGTTGAAAGTGTCCGGATCATGAACCGGGCTGTTGTTGTGTGCTGGAAGGGTGACGGAAAGGAACGTGCAGGCGCGCGCCTTCTGGAGGCATTTCTCGCCGCGCAGAGGAGCGGTTTCGCAGGGATTCTCGCAGAAGACATCAGCTTGCGGATGCCGGACGCTGCAGACAGCAGCTATATGACGGGCACCGCAGACAGCGGCTATATGCCAGGCACTGCGGACAGCAGCTATATACAAGGCACCGCAGACGAAAGCTATATGCCAGGCACCGCAGACGGCGGCTATATGTCAGGCGCTGCAGACAGCAGCTATACGCCGGGCACCGCAGACGGCAGACATATACAGGATACAATAGAAAAAATGGCTGCCTCCGGAGAATGGATCACAGCCCGCACAGAGAAGGGAAAACCCTACTGGGTTCATCATCCGGAGATACAGTTTTCCGTAACAGACAGCGGAACCGTCAAGGCAGCAGCGTTTGCCGCGGCGCCGGTTGGACTGGATGTCCAGGTGCGCAGAAGGAAGGGCGTCCCAGAGAAAAGCGACGAGGACAGCGGGCGGCTGCTTCGCATTGCCAGACGGTCTTTTCATCACGACGAAATACACTGGATTACAGATGACAGGCGGCTGCTGAGGGAGCGCTTCTATACAATCTGGACAGCCAAGGAAGCGTATGTAAAATACACCGGACAGGGGATTGATAATATGTTCTCGCGCATCAGTGTGATGCCGGAGCAGGCCGGACAGCTGGAGGCAGGTACCTGGCATGCACTGGGATGCCGCTTTGACAGCTTCTTCCCGTCGGAAGACTGTACCGGCTGTCTGTGTATGGCGTCCGGCACACAGACGGCGGCTGACGTGACAGAAGAGGGAAATCTGAATGAATGACAGACGTGATCAACTGGAAGGAACAGACAGATCTGTTCATGAGCGCTTTATGCGGGAGGCACTCCGTCAGGCCGGAAAAGCCGGCGGACTGATGGAGGTTCCGATCGGATGTGTCATTGTGAGAGAAGGGAAGATTATCGCGCGCGGCTATAACCGGCGCAACACGGACAAAAATACGCTCTCGCACGCGGAATTAAACGCGATCCGCAAGGCCTCCCGGAAGCTGGGCGACTGGCGGCTGGAGGGGTGTACCATGTATGTCACGCTGGAACCATGCCAGATGTGTGCCGGCGCGCTGGTACAGTCCCGGATCGACGCGGTCGTGATCGGCTGCATGAATCCGAAGGCCGGATGTGCCGGCTCTGTCATGAATCTGCTGCAGACGGACGGGTTTAACCACCGCGTGGAGATTCTGTCCGGCATCCTGGAGGAGGCGTGCAGCGCATTGCTCAGTGACTTCTTTGCAGATCTGCGCGCGCGGAAAAAGATAGAAAAGGCTTTGACACAATGAGCCGTTCGTGATACGATGTTTTACGAATTGAAGATTGCACGGGGGAGTCGGGCGGACCCGGCTGAGAGGGAAACTGTGATCGTTTCCGACCCTTGGTACAGTTGTAGTACCGGACCTGATTTGGATCATGCCAACGTAGGGAGTGTGTGTTTTTTTGCAGACAGCCTGTCAGGTCGGGCAGTCTGCTTTTTTTATATGACAGGAAAGTACTTTGTTTCAGAGAGTTTCCTGTCATATAAAACCGAGAAAGCGGCACATTGGGGGCACCACCTTGTGTCGCGTAATAAAATTAATGCAGGCCGGAAGCGGACGCTGACTCTGCGGAAGGCGGTTCTTAGAAAGGAGAAAAAAATGAGAACAGCATTAACAATCGCCGGAAGTGATTCCAGCGGAGGAGCCGGCATCCAGGCTGATATTAAGACGATGACCGCACACGGCATTTACGCCATGAGCGCGGTCACTGCCCTGACAGCACAGAATACGACCGGCGTCAAAAGTATCTTTGAGGTATCTCCTGCATTTCTGGAGGACCAGCTGGACTGTGTCTTTACGGATATTTTCCCGGATGCAGTAAAAACTGGAATGGTATCATCCTCTGAGCTGATCCATGTCATCGCGCGAAAGCTGACAGCGTATCAGGCCAGGAATCTGGTGGTGGATCCTGTTATGGTTTCCACGAGCGGCTCCCGGCTGATCAGTGAGGACGCGGTTGATACACTGAAAAAAGAATTGCTTCCGCTCGCGGCAGTCACGACGCCGAATATTCCGGAGGCAGAAGTGCTCTCGGATCTGACCATCCGCTCCAGAGAGGATATGGAGCAGGCCGCGGAGGCAATTTACAGGCGTTACGGCTGCGCTGTGCTTTGCAAAGGGGGACACAGCATATCCGACGCAGACGATCTTCTCTTTGACGAGAATGGCGCTTTCTGGTTCTATGGGGAGCGAGTCAACAATTCAAACACACACGGAACAGGCTGCACCCTTTCCAGCGCGATCGCGTCGAATCTGGCCGCGGGGCTTTCCATGAAGGAGGCTGTCGGTGCCGCGAAGCAGTATATCTCAGGCGCGCTGGCGGCAATGCTGGATCTCGGAAAAGGATCCGGACCGCTGGATCATATGTACGCGATACAGCGCCCGGTATCAGTCAGGAGGTACGGCAATGAATAAAAGGACGTCTGTTCTGGACAATGCAATGATCTGGTTTGGCGCCGCGGTCGGTCTGGCAGAAATCATGTCCGGCACATATCTGGCGCCGCTGGGCTTCAAAAAGGGACTTCTCTCAATTATCATCGGACACGTCATCGGCTGCATCCTGCTGTTTCTGGCAGGCTGTATCGGGGGCAAAACACGCAAAAGCGCGATGGAAACCGTCACGCGGAGTTTCGGGAGCAAAGGCGCGTATCTGTTTGCGTTCCTGAATGTTCTCCAGCTGGTCGGCTGGACAGCTATCATGATTTATGACGGCGCGCTGGCAGCGGGCGGCGTGCTTGCTCTGGGGCGCTGGATCTGGGCACTGGTGATCGGCGGACTGATCATGGTCTGGATCCTGATTGGTATCCGAAGCCTCGGGAGACTGAATATCGCGGCCATGAGCGCCCTGTTTTTGCTCACGATCATTCTTTCTGTCGTGATTTTCCACGAAAAGAATACGACAGGCGCAGTTTCAGAAGCAATTTCTTTTGGAGCTGCGATTGAACTGTCCGTCGCAATGCCGCTGTCATGGGTTCCGCTGATCAGCGACTACACAAGGGAGGCAGAAAAGCCGGTCCGCGCGTCAGCGGTTTCGGCACTGGTCTATGGACTGGTCAGCTGCTGGATGTACGTAATCGGTATGGGCGCCGCGCTCCTGACAGGCACCTCTGATATCGCGGAGATCATGCTGAAGGCAGGGCTTGGAATCGCAGGACTGCTGATTATTGTGCTGGCCACCGTCACGACAACCTTTTTGGACGCTTACTCGGCAGGTGTTTCCAGTGAACTCATTTTCAAAAAGGCAGACGGGAAGTGGATGGCAGTCGCGGCCTGCGTCATTGGTACCGCGGCGGCGATATTGTTTCCAATGGATAATATCACCGGCTTCCTGTATTTAATCGGTTCTGTTTTCGCGCCGATGATCGCTGTGCAGATTACAGATTATTACATTCTGCATGTCAACCACGAAAAGCGCGCGTTTCATCTTGGAAATCTGCTTGTGTGGTTTGCGGGCTTTCTGGTCTACCGATATCTGATGCAGTTTGACCTGCCGGTTGGCAGTACGCTGATCGATATTGCCGTCACGATGGTGCTGTGCGCAGGCGTTCACACGATCTTTGCGAGAAGCGCGGCATGGCAGCAGAAGAGCAGCTGACAGAAGGAAGGACAAAACAGATGAAGACGACAGAAAGACTGCTGCAGGCAGCTGCGGAATTATGGGAAGAATATTACCGGCACCCGTTTGTCCAGGGGATTCAGGACGGCACACTGGACAGGGGGAAATTCCGGCATTATATCATACAGGATTACCTGTACCTGAAGGATTATGCAAGAATGTTCGCGCTCGGAGCCGCAAAGGCGCCGGACATCGAGACGATGCAGATGTTCGCAAACTACTGCAAGTCCATTCTTGACAATGAAATGAGTGTGCATGACGGATATATGGGCATATTTAAAATCACAGAGGAGGAGCTCGCCCATACGAGGGTTTCCCTTGAGAATGCGGCCTACACTGCCTATATGCTGCGGGTCGCGTACGAGGAGGACGCGGCGGCCATCTGCGCGGCGATTCTGGCCTGCGCGGTCAGCTATGAGGTGCTTGCGAAGCGCATGGTGCAGGAACGCCCCGCGTGCTTAGATGATCCATTCTATGGTACCTGGATAGCGGAGTACGCAAGTGAAGAATACGCGGCTGAGAATCAGATTCTGACTGCTTTTACAGACCGGCTTACAGCAGGGTATGACGAAGCCCGGTATCGTCATCTGGAAGAAATATTCGTGAACTGTTCCAGGTTCGAGCGGATGTTCTGGGACATGGGCTGGGAAATGAGGTGAGATCCAAAATGAACATACAGAAAATCAGAGAAAAAGCCGCGGCGTATCTTCCGGAGCAGACTGATCTGCTGATGAGGATGTGCGCGGTAGACAGTGAGTCGAAGCATGTGCCGGGAAACCGTCAGGTGGTAGATATGGCGTTAGAAGTCCTCAGAACGATCCCGGGCGTCCAGACAGAGGAAGTGTTCTGCGAAGGCACAGGAACACATCTTATCGCGCGGATCATTCCGGAGCATCCGAAGGGGAAAATTATCTTAAGCGCGCATCTGGACACTGTGTTCCCGGTTGGATATGCCGCGCAGTACAGGCCATATATCGATGAGGAGAACTGGCTGCACGGACTTGGATCAGGCGACTGCAAAGCCGGGTTTGCTGTATCAGCCTACGCGGTGCGTATCGCTTCTGAACTGGGACTGCTGCCTGATCTGGAAATCGTGATGCTTTATACCTGTGACGAGGAGATCGGCTCTCCGACTGCGAAGGAGGTTTTCCGGAAGGAGGCAGAAGGGGCAGACTGCGCGTATGTGTTTGAGAGCGCGGTTGAGACAGAGGATGGCTTCGGTCTTGTCACGCAGAGAGACGGCGTAATTCTTGGCTCGCTTGATATAAAGGGCGTCGAGGCGCATGCCGGAGGCGCTTATCTTGAAGGGCACAGCGCTGTCAAAGAACTGGCGCACAAGATCCTGAAGTACTACAGCTTTAACGATTATTCCCGGGAAATCTTTTACAACGTCGCGCCCATCAGCGGCGGCAGACCAAACGGGATCGTCGCGGGAGACGCGCATATGGAATTCTGTGTGGCTGGGATCCCTGCCAATGACACATTCCCTGAGATTGAAGCCAATATAGAATCTCTGGCAGAGGAAAATGAGGATCCGGTCTGTGAAACAACCGTTGAGCACCACATTCTGTTCCCGGCGCTTGAGCGGGATGAGCGCAGCGAAAACGCTTTTTCACTGGCCAGGCAGGCCGGCGAGCTGCTCGGCATGAAGCTGTCGGAGACCAGTGATCCGACGGCGACAGACGCAAACTGGTTTTGTTATTTTGGCGTACCGGCACTGGACGCGTTCGGGCCGGTACAGCGTGGAATGCACACGACAGAAGAAAAGGTATTACTATCCTCTATTCCCGATAAAACAGCGCTGTTCGCCGCGATGCTCGGACTGATGAAATGAGGTGAACCATGCATTTTCTGGAAGAAGAACTCCGCCTGTATGCCGTGACAGACAGGCGATGGCTCAAAGGGCGCACGCTGCTTGACTGTGTGCGGGACGCGGTTGACGGCGGCGCGACGATTGTGCAGCTTCGCGAGAAGGATCCTGATCCTGAGAATTTGCGGAAGGAGGCGCTGCAGATAAAGGATCTCTGCGGATCACGGGGCGTGAAGCTTCTTGTAAACGACGACGTTGCGCTGGCGAAAGAGATCAATGCGGACGGCGTCCATCTCGGCCAGGATGACATGGATCCATACACCGCGCGCCAGATTCTGGGTCAGGAGAAAGTGATCGGCGTGACGGCAAAGACGGTCGAGCAGGCGCGCGCCGCACAGAGTGCCGGCGCGGATTATATCGGTGTCGGTGCCGTGTTTGGCACAAAATCCAAAAAAAACGCAAAAAGAATTACAATAGAGCAGATGAAGAAGATTTGTTCCGCTGTCTCCATTCCGGCTGTGGCGATCGGCGGGATCACTGCCGCCAACGCAGGACTGCTCACAGGCAGCGGCGTAAGCGGAATCGCTGTCGTGAGCGCGCTTTTTGCGCAGAAGGATATCCGGGAGGCCGCCAGAGACCTCAGGAAGATCGCGGAACAGATCTGAAAAAGTAGTTTACAAGAACAGAGATTTGTGCTATAGTGTTTTGGTATGTTAAAAGCCGTGGTTCAGAACATGGATTCTCCGACCGGTTCTTAATCATTGGCAGTCATGAAAAACAGGAGGAAATGCAGCATGATTAAAAAAGAGAAAAAAGACGCAATTATCAAAGAGTATGCAAGAACAGAAGGCGATACCGGTTCACCGGAGGTGCAGGTTGCAATTCTGACAGCCCGGATCAATGAGCTGACAGAGCATCTGAAAGCCAATCACAAGGATCACCATTCCAGACGCGGACTGCTGAAGATGGTTGGTAAAAGACGCGGACTGCTTGATTATCTGAAAGAGAAAGATATTGAGCGTTACCGCTCACTGATCGAGCGCCTCGGCATTCGTAAATAATTGTATTTCTCGGGGGCGGAAATCTTTCCGCCCTTTTTGTAAGGAAAGAGCAGAGAAGAAGCCAAAAGGCAGAAAAAACCGGCAAGGCAGAAAACGAGAAGACAGAAGAAAGAAGAAAGAACAGAAGAAAAGAGAAGACGAGGAGAGAAGAATGGCAGAGATGAGAACATTTGCAGAGAAACTGGTAAAAGATTACAAGACGTATACGATGGAGCTTGCCGGCAGGACACTTTCTGTTGAGATCGGTAAAGTCGGCCTTCAGGCAAACGGCTGCGCGTTCATGAAGTACGGCGACACGACTGTTCTTTGCACGACCACTGCGTCCGATAAGCCAAGAGACGGGATTGACTTCTTCCCGCTGTCCGTGGATTACGAAGAATAAATGTACGCGGTCGGAAAAATTCCCGGCGGCTTCAAAAAGCGGGAAGGAAAATCCAGCGATCACGCTGTCCTGACGTCCCGTGTGATCGACCGCCCGATGCGTCCGCTGTTTCCGAAGGATTACAGAAACGACGTCACCATTAACACCATGGTAATGGCAGTTGACCGCGAGTGCCCGCCGGAGGTCACCGCAATGATCGGCGCTTCAATCGCGACATCGATTTCCGATATCCCGTTTGCAGGACCGTGCGCGATGACTCAGATCGGTATGCTGGACGGCAAGCTGATCGTCAATCCGACCATGGATCAGGCGCTGATTTCAGACCTGAACCTGACCGTCGCCTCCACAGGAGAGAAGGTCATCATGATCGAAGCCGGCGCGAACGAAGTAAAAGAAGATAAGATGATCGAGGCAATTTATCTGGCACATGACGTAAACCTCCAGATTATTGACTTTATCAACAAAATCGTTGCCGAGTGCGGAAAAGAAAAGCATTCATATGAGAGCTGCGCAGTTCCAGAGGAGCTGTTCGCCGCTATCAAAGAAATTGTCCCGCCTGCAGAGATGGAAGAGGCAGTCTTCACCGATGTGAAGCAGGTCCGCGATGAGAACATCCGGGATATTAAAGATCGTCTCTCTGAGGCATTCGCGGATAAGGATGAGTGGCTCGCCGTTCTTGACGAGGCTGTTTATCAGTACCAGAAAAAGACTGTCCGCAAGATGATCCTGAAGGACCACAAGCGTCCGGACGGCCGCGAGATCAGCCAGATCCGCGGACTTGCCGCCGAGATCGACGTGATCCCGCGCGCACATGGCTCCGCGATGTTTACACGCGGCCAGACACAGATCTGCAACGTCGTCACGCTGGCGCCGCTTTCCGACGCGCAGAGAATCGACGGGCTGGATGAGGCCATCACAGAGAAGCGATACATGCATCAGTATAATTTCCCGTCTTATTCTGTCGGCGAGACAAAGCCGAACAGAGGACCGGGACGCCGGGAGATCGGACATGGCGCCCTCGCAGAGCGCGCGCTTGAGCCGATGCTGCCGGGAATTGACGAATTCCCGTACGCGATCCGCTCGGTCTCTGAGACATTTGAGTCCAACGGCTCTACTTCACAGGCATCTGTCTGCTCATCCTCTATGGCACTGATGGCAGCAGGCGTTCCGATCAAAAAGCCGGTCGCGGGTATCTCCTGCGGTCTGGTGACAGGCGATACAGACGATGATTACCTTGTCCTGACCGATATTCAGGGTCTCGAGGACTTCTTCGGCGATATGGACTTCAAGGTCGCGGGAACACACGACGGTATCACTGCGATTCAGATGGATATCAAGATCCACGGACTGACCAGAGCCATCGTTGAAGAAGCGATCAGCCGCTGCAAGGACGCCCGTGAGTTCATTCTGACAGAGGTCATGGAGCCGACGATCGCGCAGCCGCGTGATCATGTCAGCGCATACGCGCCGAAGATCATTCAGGTCAGCATTGATCCGGAGAAGATCGGAGACGTTGTCGGACAGCGCGGCAAGACCATCAATGAGATTATCGCGCGCACCGGCGTGAAGATTGATATCGATGACGACGGCAACGTTTTCATCTGCGGAACAGAGCAGGAAATGATGGATAAGGCAGTTGAGTATGTCAAGACCATCACGACAGACTTTGAGAAGGGCCAGATTCTGACCGGTAAAGTCGTCAGCATTAAAGAATTTGGCGCATTTGTAGAGTTTGCTCCGGGCAAGGAAGGCATGGTTCATATCTCCAAGATCGCAAAAGAGCGTATTGACCATGTAGAAGACGTGCTGACCCTCGGCGATGTCGTGACAGTTATCTGCCTTGGCAAGGACCGCATGGGCCGCATCAGCTTCAGTATTAAGGATGTGCCGCGCGACGCACGCTGAATCAAGGTTATTTCGGGGCTGCCGCACTAAGATGCTTAGTGCGGCAGCCCCTTTCTGGCGGGACAGGAAATCTTCACTTTTTATAAATCAGAGAGGCCGGTAAAATGATTCAAATTAAAATTCAGTATCAGGATGACACAATTGAGCGGCTGCGGTATATCGACGGGAAATCGGACTGGATTGATCTGCGGGCGGCAGAGACCATTTCTCTAAAGCAGGGTGAGTTTAAGCTGATTCCGCTTGGCGTCGCGATGCAGCTTCCGAAGGGTTATGAAGCCCATATCGTTCCGCGCAGCAGCACTTATAAAAACTTTGGGATTATCCAGACCAATCACATGGGCGTGATTGATGAGACCTACTGCGGCCCGAACGACTGGTGGTTTATGCCGGTGTACGCGCTGCGCGACACGGTAATTCAGAAAAATGACCGGATCTGCCAGTTCCGTCTGATGGAGCATCAGCCGGCGGTTTCCTTTGAGGAATGCACGCTGGAAGGAGAAGACCGCGGCGGGTTTGGATCGACCGGAAAGAAATAACCAGTAGAACCACTGAACCGCCCAGTGTTTTCTGGAAAGTGGTCCTATTGTTCAAACAGAAACGATACGCTTTCATACAGTTCACGAAAGTTGACTGTACACGTACCATTCCAGATCAGGACAGAAACGGTATCGTCGAAGCTGAAAATCGACGGTGTGTTCAGATGCTCCAGGTCATATTGAATAACGGCTTTGTTTTTCGGATCAATGATCCAGTACTCCCTGACGCCGGCATTCCCGTATTTATGAAGCTTCAACTGCATATCCTTTTTCCTTGTGGAAGGAGAGAGAACCTCAATAACCAGATCGGGCGCGCCAAAAACGCGTCCGTTTTTGTATTTGCTCTGATCGCATATGATCAGGACGTCGGGCTGAACTACGGTTTTGTCATCGGCGTCAAGCTGGACGTCCACCGGAGAGATCAGCGGATAGCAGGGTCCCTTGTGCGCCAGAACATGATCCAGGAACAATTTATAAATATATCCCGCAATTGCCTGATGCCAGGTTCTGGGCGCTCCCATATCATAAAAACGTCCGTCGATCAGCTCCACGCGCAGGTCATCCGGAAGCGCAAGATAATCTTCGAGCGTATACTCGCCGGGCTTTCTCTGCGTTCCGTAGGAAGCGAGCGCCCGCAGATCGCGTCGCTTGTTTCCGGGGCAGTGTCCATGTAGGTGACTCTGGGACGGAGGAGTTTTTCGAGAACCTGCAGAGTTTCAGGCCGCGGCGAGGCAGTGGCGCCGGAAAAAATTTTCTGCACGGTGCTGACTGGAAGTCCTGTTTTTTCAGAAATCACCCTGTTTGATAAGCCGAGCTCCTGTTTGCGCCGGATCAATTCTTGAATTGTCATACCAGTTACCCCCTTGTTAACATCTGAGTTATGTCTTGTTACTGCGTGGGTTCGATTTTGACATAATAGCACAAAGTTTATGTAGTGTCAACATAAACTTTGTGCTATTCAGA
>JAFVEX010000069.1 GCA_017475785.1 Eubacterium sp.
CTTCTTCAGCCTGTCTCAGCAGCTGTCCCGCCTTCTCGTAAACCTCAGGCGCGTAGATATCCTGCCCCTCCGGAAACGCGGTCTCTGCCCGGTCTATGCGGAGGAAGGAAAGCGGCGCGCCGGCGACTGCTTCGCGCGCCTCCTGGCTGCTGTATACATCATAGGGAAGCGCAGCGACCTGCGCCGCGGTCTCTCTTGTGGGCCGCAATGCTTTAAATGGTCTGATCCTGGCCATGTGTATCTCCTCGTTTTTAAGCTTTCTGTTATTTGACGACGCGCGCGCGGAGAACAGCCTCGCTCGCCGTCAGATTCTGCAGTAGCTCAGGTGTCGCGGGCGACTGCAGATCCAGCATGGTGTAGGCGTACTCTCCCTTGCTCTTGTTCTTCTTGTCGGGGATGTTGATTCCCGCGTCGCTGATAATTTTGGTAAATTGTGTAATCATACCCGGGAGATTCAGATGGCAGACCGTCACGCGTCCCGCAGACTGGCATCTTCCCATGTCGCAGTTCGGGTAGTTAACGGAATTCCGGATGTTTCCATTCTCCATGAAATCGCGGAGTTCTTTTACCGCCGCAAGCGCGCAGTTATCCTCGGACTCCTGTGTGGAGGCGCCAAGATGCGGCAGCACGATCGTTCCTTCAACACCTGCCACATTGGGATTCGGGAAATCTGAGACATACTTTCTGATCTTTTTCGCGCGCAGCGCTTCCAGCAGCGCGTTCTCGTCAATCAGAATGTCTCTTGCAAAATTCAGCACGACGACGCCCTCTTTCATGGTTTCAATCGCGTGCCGGTCGATCATGCCGCGCGTGCTTTCGAGCAGCGGCACATGAATCGTGACAAAATCACAGTCGCGGTAAAGCTGGTCGATCTCCTTGACGTGGTGAACCGACCTGGACAGATTCCAGGCGGCGTCCACCGAAATATAAGGATCATAACCATACACGTCCATGCCGAGATGGACGGCCGCGTTCGCGACCATCTGTCCGATCGCGCCCAGGCCGATGATTCCAAGCTTCTTTCCGCTGATCTCAGAGCCGGCGAACTGCTTTTTCTGTTTTTCCGCGAGCTTCGCAACATCTTCGTTGCCGCGCTGCGCGCGCACCCACTCGTAGCCTCCGATGATGTCGCGGGAAGCCAGCAGCATGCCCGCCAGAACTAGCTCCTTAACGCCGTTTGCGTTCGCTCCGGGCGTGTTAAAAACAATAATGCCTTTCTTCGCGCATTCCTCTATCGGAATATTGTTGACGCCCGCGCCTGCGCGCGCGATGGCAACAAGGCGGCTGTGCAGATCCTCCGGCTGGATTTTCGCGCTTCTGACCAGAATCGCGTCGGCGCCTTCTGCCTTATCGGTCATGATATAGTTTCCGTCGAAAAACGAAATGCCGACGTTGGAAATCGGATTGAGGCAGTGATAGTAAAACATTTATGCATTCTCCTGTTCAAACTCTTTCATAAAGGCAGTCAGTGCTTCGACGCCCTCCAGCGGCATTGCGTTGTAGATGCTTGCGCGCATGCCGCCCACGCTCCGGTGGCCCTTCAGGTTCACAAAACCTGCTTCTGTTGTTTCTTTCACGAATTTCGCGTCCAGATCGCTGTCACCGGTCACAAACGGCACATTCATCAGAGAGCGGTCCTTTTTCTCAACGGTTCCGCGGAACATGCTGCTCTGATCGAGATAATCGTAAAGAATGGCTGCTTTTTTCTCATTGATCTCCTTGCGGACAGCCAGGCCGCCCGTCTTCAGGAGCCACTTGAAGACCTTTCCGCAGATGTAAATGGCGTAGCAGTTCGGCGTATTGTACATGGAACGCGCGTCAGCCTGCGTCTTAAACTTCATAATGGTCGGCGTTCCTTCCAGAACGTCATCTGTGATCAGATCTTTTCTGACAATGCTGATCACAAGGCCGGCCGGCCCGATGTTTTTCTGCACGCCGCCGTAAACGATGCCGTAATCAGCCACATTGATCGGCTCAGAGAGAAAACAGGAAGAAACATCGGATACCAGCAGCTTGCCCTTTGTATTCGGCAGGCTGTGATACTTTGTTCCGTAAATGGTGTTGTTTTCACAGATATAGACGTAATCCGCTTCCGGCGTGACCGGCAGATCCGAGCAGTCCGGAATGTAAGAAAACATCTTATCCTCAGAGGACGCGATCTTGTTTGCCGTTCCGTAGATGGCGGCTTCCTGCCATGCCTTTTTCGCCCAGGTTCCTGTGACAATGTAGTCCGCCACCCTGTTTTTCATCAGATTCATGGGGATCTGCGCAAACTGCAGCGTCGCGCCGCCCTGCAGAAACAGCACCTGATAGTCCTCGGGAATCTGCAGCAGCTCCCGGAGATCTGCCTCCGCCTCGTCAATGATTTCATCAAACATCTTTGAGCGGTGGCTCATCTCCATCACAGACATGCCGCAGCCGCGATAGTTCATCATTTCGTCCTGCGCCTCCAGCAGAACCTCCTCCGGGAGACATGCAGGTCCCGCCGAAAAATTATACACTCTGTCCATCTTTCCTCCTCGTTATGTGAAGGCGTGCCGTGCCGGAAACGGCGCAGCAGGCGCATCACTGCAATTCTTTATAATTTAACTGTTTATGCCTTCTGCATCTTTGCGAGATCTCTGGCGTCAAACACTTCGCTGTTCGCCTTGCCCGCCGGGATCATCGGAAATACTTTGTCATCCTCTTCTATCACACATTCGATGACAGCCGGTTTTCCCTCCGCAATTACCTTGCGCAGAATGACCGGGAACTCCTCCGGCGTGGTGACGCGGTAGCCTGCGGCACCCATTCCCTCTGCCACCTTCGGAATGTCCAGACAGTCCTTCAGAATCGTGTGGGAATAATGCCGGTTGTAAAACAGCTCCTGCCACTGGTGCACCATGCCGAGCACATGATTGTTGATGATAATTTCGATCACCGGAAGCTCGTTTCTGGTCATCGTCAGCGTCTCGTTCATGTTCATGCGGAAGCAGCCGTCACCCGAAATGTTGATAACCGTCTTTTCGGGACAGCCGATTTTTGCCCCGATCGCCGCGCCCAGGCCAAATCCCATGGTGCCGAGGCCGCCGGACGACAGGAATGTCCGCGGCTTTGTGTACTGATAGTGCTGCGCCGCCCACATCTGATGCTGCCCGACGTCTGTGCAGATCAAAGCGTTTCCTTCCGTGACACGGTAAATCTGATCAATGATATACGGCGCGTTCAGCGTATCTGTGCGGATCGAAGTATCCTCCAGCTGCTTCTTCTCCTCAACCTCCTGAAGCCAGGCATCATTCTTCTTTTCTCCGATGAGCGGAAGGAGCTTCTCCAGCACCAGCTTTACATCTCCGGTCACACTCGCGTCCACGACGACGTTCTTATTGATCTCCGCGGGATCGATGTCGATCTGCAGGATCTTTGCCTGTCTGGCAAATTTCTTCGGATTGCCGACACAGCGGTCTGAGAAACGGGATCCGATCGCGATGAACAGATCACATGCGTTTGTGGAAAGGTTTGAAACCTTCGTCCCGTGCATGCCGAGCATGCCGATATAGAGGTCATCTGTCTGCGGAAAAACGCCCTGCGCCATCAGTGTGTCGCAGACGGGCGCGTTAATTTTATGCGCAAAATCACTGACCTCCTGCGCCGCGCCGGATATC
Organism: Eubacterium sp.; assembly: GCA_017475785.1. The sequence goes on from JAFVEX010000069.1 coordinate 3,642, forward strand.
ACGGCGCCCCCGCCGACGAAAATCATCGGCTTTTTCGCGCGGTTGATCATTTCCACGGCCTTTTCCAGCTCTGTGTCGGAGATCTCCGGAAGTGGCTCCGCCTCCGCGGGAGGCGCAGGCTTAAAGCTGCACTTCGCGGCTGTCACATCTTTGGTCACGTCCACCAGCACCGGGCCTGGCCTGCCGCTCTTCGCGATCACAAACGCGCGGCGTACAGCGTCCGCAAGCTTCGTGACATCTTTTACGATCATGCTGTATTTTGTGACGGGCATTGTCACGCCGGCGATATCAATCTCCTGAAAGCTGTCTTTTCCAAGTGCGGCTTTGCCGACGTTTGCGGTAATCGCCACGACCGGGACGGAATCCATATAAGCCGTCGCGATGCCGGTGACCAGATTGGTCGCGCCAGGTCCGCTGGTCGCGAAACAGACACCGACCTTACCAGTCGCGCGGGCGTAGCCGTCTGCCGCGTGAGACGCGCCCTGCTCATGAGATGTCAGGACATGCCTAATCTCCGGATGGTTATACAGCGCGTCGTACAGATTCAGAATCGCGCCGCCCGGATATCCGAAAACAGTGTCAACTCCCTGTTCTTTCAAGCATTCAATGATTATTTCAGATCCATTCAGCTGCATGATATATTCCTCCCGTTACGAAAGCAGAATCGCGCCGCGGTTCGCGCTTGTAACCATTTTCGCGTAACGTGCCAGATAGCCGGTCGTGACATTCGGCTCCTTCGGCTGCCAGTTTTCTCTGCGCCGCGCGAGCTCCTCGTCGCTCACCAGAAGTTCCAGTGTGTAATTCGGGATGTCGATCCGGATGATATCGCCTTCCTCCACCAGCGCGATCGGGCCGCCGACAGCCGCCTCCGGGCTGACATGTCCGATGGACGCGCCGCGGGAGGCGCCGGAAAACCTGCCGTCCGTGATCAGTGCCACGCTGCTGCCAAGTCCCATGCCCGCGATCGCGGATGTCGGGTTCAGCATCTCACGCATGCCGGGACCTCCCTTCGGACCCTCATAGCGGATGACAACAACATCGCCAGAAACGATTTTCCCGCCCTTGATGGCGTCGATGGCGTCTTCCTCACAGTCAAATACACGCGCAGGTCCCTCATGAACCATCATCTCCGGCACAACTGCCGAGCGCTTAACCACGCAGGTATCCGGCGCAAGATTTCCCTTCAGGACAGCAATGCCGCCGGTCCGCATATACGGATTGTCCACATGACGGATTACCTCCGGGTCACGGTTAACTGCACCGGCAATATTTTCACCGACCGTTTTTCCCGTTACGGTCATGCAGTCCAGATTCAGAAGGTTCAGGGACGCAAGCTCATTCATGACCGCGTAGATTCCGCCGGCCTCATTGAGTTCTTCCATATAATGATCCCCTGCCGGAGCAAGATGGCAGAGATTCGGCGTCTTCTCGCTGAGCTCATTGGCCATCTCAACCTCAAAGTCAAAGCCCGCCTCGTGCGCGATTGCCGGAAGGTGAAGCATCGTATTCGTAGAGCATCCAAGCGCCATATCAACCGTGAGCGCATTGATAAACGCTTCCTTTGTCATGATGTCAGACGGACGGATGTTTTTCTCCAGCAGTTCCATGACCTTCATACCGGCATGCTTCGCCAGTTTGATGCGCGCGGAGTAAACCGCCGGGATCGTGCCGTTTCCGCCCAGGCCCATGCCGAGTACCTCTGTCAGGCAGTTCATGCTGTTCGCGGTATACATGCCGGAGCAGGAACCGCAGGTCGGACATGCGTTCTCCTCAAAATTGCGGACATCGTCTTCTGTCATGGTGCCTGCGACATAGGAACCGACCGCCTCAAACATAGAGGACAGGCTGCGCTTTCTGCCTCTGACATGTCCTGCAAGCATCGGACCGCCGCTGATAAACACCGTCGGCACGTTGATTCTTGCCGCGGCCATCAGCATTCCCGGAACAACCTTGTCGCAGTTCGGGATCATGACCAGCGCGTCAAATTTGTGCGCCATCGCCATGCATTCCGTCGAGTCGCAGATCAGGTCTCTCGTGAC